>JBJTIE010000302.1:0-3481 GCA_046094845.1 Planctomycetaceae bacterium
AACGCCGGTGGCCGCAAGCTCGCGTTTGTGACGCCGTACGGTAAGGCCTGCACTGCGGGTCCGGCGAACTCCCTGCCGGCCATCCTGGAGCCGCCCCGTGAGTGGGTGGTGGGCGCACGCGTGGCGAGCGGCGTCGTCATCGCCGCCGGCCGGGTGCTGACGACCCGCCAGGTGCTGGGAGACATGGGCGAAGTCTGGATCGAGGACCCCGCGACTCCCGGCCGGCGGCTGCCGGCGATCAGGGTGGCATCGCTCGAGGATCCGCCGGTGACGCTCCTGCAATGCGACGAACTGGCGACGGCTCCGCTGCCGGTGGCGGATGCCATGCCGGCGGCCGGTGACGCGGTCGTCGCCTGCCTTCGCCCGGGAGGCCCGTTGGCCGGGGCCAAGGCCGAGGCGGTGCAAGGCAAGGTGGTCGCGCCGGCGCGGCAGGACCTCGGTGGCAGGTTCGTCCATTCGGCGGCTGTCTCGCGGGGTCCCGGTGGCGGGCCGATCGTCGACTCGACCGGACGAGTCGTGGGCCTCCTCGCCCATACGCCGCGAGCCGATGCCAGTGGCAACGCGCGGGGCCTCGGCATTCCCGTGGAGCGGATCTGGCCGCTTCTCAAGGAGCAACTCGCCGATCTCCAGCCGGCGAAGGCCCCGGACGCAACGCCGTCTCAGGCGGCGATCGACAGCCAGGTTCCAGCCGCCACGGTCCGGGTGGTGGCCGTGCAGAAGGCGGTCAAACCCAAGGCGGATTAGCGGGCTCCGGGTCGGCCCTTCCGCCAGGCGGCTGAAACGCTACGATTTCGCGGTATGAGCAAGATGCAGATCATTTCCGGGGTCGTGCCGCCGTCGGTCGCCGAGGCGACCGTGATGACGGTCTGGCCCTCCGTGGCTTCGACCGGCCTCGGGCAGGCGCTCGGGCGGCTGTACCGCATCAAGGGCGGTTTCGGGCCGCTCTCCGTGGGCCGACTCGCCTTGCTCGCGACCATCCCGCTCGGCCTGATGCTCTACCTCTCGATGCGGCTGCCTTGGGCATTTCGGCGCTACAGGCTCACCAATCGCCGCGTTGCGATCGAGCGGGGCGTGAACCCTCGGGTCGAGCAGTTCGTGGACCTCGACCGGTTCGATGCGATCGACCTCGTCGTCAAGCCGGGGCAGGAGTGGTACGCCGCGGGAGACCTCGTCTTTCGCCGGGGTGCGATCGACACGCTACGCCTTCCGGGCGTGAGCCGCCCCGAGTCGTTCCGTCGCGTCTGCCTCGAGACGCGGCAGGCCTACGTGGCCGTGGCTGCCGCCCAGCCCGAGCCGGTCGGGGCGGCCTGAGCCCACCTCCGCGACCTGTTGAGCACTGGCGACTGGCTCACGCCCGGGCGACGGCCGGGAACTCGCCACGGGCGAGGGACTCGGCCACGCATGCGGCCGTGTCCTCGCGGAACAGCAGGCCCGTGTGCCAGGTTGGCAGCGTGACGTGGGCATGCGGCACCGCCGGATGCGTGCTCTCCGCCGAGACGAGCGCATCGCGGGCCGCGGCGATCACGCCGATTTCGACACCCTCCGGCGTGGGCAGCGAGTTCACGAGGCTGTCGGGAGCCGTCGAGAGTTCGGCCACCGGCCTGAGGAACCGGCCGAACGTGGCCGCCGTGGCCGTGGCCACGAACGAGCCGCGGTTCGGCGGCGCGAGCATCACCAGGCGGCCGAGCTTCCGAGGCCTGTAGCGGTCGAGCGCGGCCCGGGCCACGATCCCGCCCATGCTGTGGGTGACCACGTGCACGGTGCCGACCGTGGGATCGGCGTCGAGCGCCTCGAGTTCACGGGCGAACCGCTCCCCGTGCACGAGCACCGAGCACTGCATGTTCCAGTAGCCCCAGGTCCGGGGGCGGAAGCCGCGGTGCCGAAGCCGCCTCGCCAGCGCGACCATGAGAAACTTGTTGGCCAGGTAGCCGTGGATGAGCGACACGCAGGCCGCCGGAGAGGTGTCCATGGGACTCAATGCAGCCTGACGGAATGATGCCGATTTCGTGGCGCATGCCTCCAGGCATGCGAAGGGACGCTGGGCATCACGACCCGCATTCGCACGCCTGGAGGCGTGCGCCACGTTCGGCAGGCGATGCGGGAGGTGTCCATGGGCCTCAGGCCGGCGGCGCCGGGCGGGCGGGCATCGCCGGCCGCTGCGGCGCGGGGCAGCAGTCGAGCGGGCAGACATCGTGGTTGGCGGGCAGCCGGCCGACGGCGACGCGTTCGGGCAGGCCCCAGGCCCGCTCCGCGATCAGGTCGCGAACCATCGCCACGAACTCGGGCGCCGTGCCCACGGTCGCCACCCGGGCCATGTCGACGCCGAGGTCGCGGCACAGGTCGGCCGCCTCCGTGTCGAGGTCGTAGAGCACTTCCATATGGTCGGAGATGAACCCGATGGGCGCGACCACGACCTGCCGGCCGCCGCGGGCGTGCAGTGCGCGGATCGCATCGCCGATGTCGGGCTCGAGCCAGGGCTGCGTGGGCGGCCCGCTGCGGCTCTGCCAGACGAGCCGCCAGTCCGCGACGCCCGCCGCCTCGGCCACCAGCCGGCACGACTCCTCGAGTTGGGCGACGTAGCGGCAGCCGTCGGCCATCGACGTGGGTATGCTGTGGGCCGTGAACAGAACCGGCACGCCGGTGCGGTCGGCGGCCGGAAAATGCTCCAGGGCACGGCGCACGTTCGCCGCCATCGGTCCCACGAAGCCCGGGTGGTTGAAGAACACGCGGATCTTGTCGACCTGCGGCGCCCGGTCGCCCAACGGGGCCAACGCGGCGGCGATGTTCTCGCGATACTGCCGGCAGCCCGAGTAACTGCTGAACGCACTCGTCACGAACGCGATCGCCCGCTTCACTCCCGCATCGGCCATCTCGCGGAGCGTGTCGGTGAGCAGGGGATGCCAGTTGCGATTGCCCCAGTAGACGGGCAGCCGCGGCCCGCGGCGGTCGAGTTCCGCGCGGAGGGCCGCAAGCAGGGCGAGGTTCTGCTCGTTGATCGGGCTCTTGCCACCGAAATGCTGGTAGTGCTCGGCAACCTCGAGCATCCGCTCCCGGGGCACGTTGCGGCCGCGGAGCACGTTCTCGAGGAATGGGATCACGTCGTCGGGGCCGTCGGGGCCGCCGAACGACACGAGCAGCACGGCGTCGTAGGCGGACGGCGTCGCAGGGCTGGGCTGATCTGGCATGGTTTCCGGAGCTTTCTAGTGACTGCCGCGACGCACCGACTCGGAGGCGGCAAAAGTCTCGTCGCTAATGGCCGCGGCGGCCATAGGCTCCTCGAGCGTTTGCCGACCCCCTCGCCTGCCCAACTCCACGACAACGTACTTTCGACAAACCGAAAAAAGCCACGGATGGCTTTTGCGGCGGGAAAGCATGACCCCACGGGGATTCGAACCCCGGTTACCGCCGTGAAAGGGCGATGTCCTAGGCCTCTAGACGATGGGGCCGAGATCGCCGGATGGCCAGCGACCGCGAACAGTCA
>JBJTIE010000303.1:0-4794 GCA_046094845.1 Planctomycetaceae bacterium
GATTCACCAGCAGGAGCGGAGTGCATCGCGGCATTATCCGTGGCGAAGAGAACGCGTCCACTGTTGCGCACCACTACGCCGTGAGGGGTTGCCCACGCCCCGGGAGCCGGACGCTCGCTACGAACATCCTGTTCTTCGCTCGCTCGGATGCCGCCGTCGCTTCGGCATCCTGGCTGCGCTCGGCGGCATACGCCGGCTCCCGGGGCGTGGGCAACCCCTCACGGCGTAGTGGTGCGCAACAGTGGACGCGTTCTCTTCGCCACGGATAATGCCGCGATGCACTCCGCTCCTGCTGGTGAATCCCTCGGTCACCATCCGCATGCCGCCAGTCTGTGGCGGCTCACGCTGTGCGCGCTCGGGATCGTGTTTGGCGACATCGGCACGAGCCCGCTCTACACGCTGAAGGAATGCCTGCTCGTGGCGGGCCGCGGGGCATCGGCGGCGTGTCGGGGATGACGCTCCTCGCCGTGATCCGCGCGGCCCTGCTCTACGGCGACGGCGTGATCACGCCGGCCATCTCCGTGTTGAACGCCGTCGAGGGGCTCGCCGTCGCGAGCCCGGCGCTCGAGCCGGGCGTGGTGCCGATCACATGCCCGATCCTGCTCGGCCTGTTCGCGATCCAGAAACAGGGCACGGGCCGCGTCGGCGGACTCTTTGGGCCAATCATGCTCGTCTGGTTTCTCACGCTCGCCGGCCTCGGGTTGTGGCAGATTCTTCAGCGGCCCGACGTGCTCTGGGCCATCCTGCCGAGCCATGGCGTCGAGTTCTTCCAGCGCCACGGGCTGCACGGCCTGCTCATCCTCGGCTCGGTGGTGCTCGTCGTCACTGGCGGCGAGGCGCTGTATGCCGACATGGGCCACTTCGGCCTCGTGCCGATCCGGCGGGCCTGGCTCGGCCTCGTGCTGCCCGCCCTTGTGATCGCTTACCTGGGGCAGGGGGCGCTCGTGCTTCGGGATCCGGCAGCGGCTGCGAACCCGTTTTATTCGCTCGTGCCGGCCGGCCCCGCCACCTACGCCCTCGTCGTGCTCGCGAGCCTGGCCACCATCATCGCCTCGCAGTCGCTGATCTCCGGCGCCTTCTCGCTCACGCGGCAGGCGATGCTGATCTGGAGCCGCGGCCGCACCGCCGTGATCCAGCGGTATTCCTCGCAGTTCGGCCCGGTCGATACGGAGTGGCCCCGGCTTGCGCCGCGGGTCGCGGCCCGCGTGGCCGACCATGCAGGGCAGCTCTCGTTCATCCCCGAGGCGATCTTCGCCTACCTCAAGCGGAATGCCGTTCGTGAGGAGCAGCGATACGGCCTGCCGGCGGCCCAGGTCATGGATATCGGCGAGCAGATCTCGATCTGAAGCCGGATTTGGCATCTCGTGCAAGGCAGGCCCCCGGTGAAAACCCGCTGCGGTGCCGTCTGGCCCGTTGCGGGTTGACGGTGGGCACCGTCCAGAAAGAATTGAATCGTTTTAGACCCTGCTCCCTCTCCGGATGTCCCTGCATGGCTCGCACCCGCGTCGGTCTGTGGCTCATCGGTGCCAAAGGGGGCGTCGCGACGACGATGATGACGGGCCTTGCCGCGCTTCAGCGCGGGGCCATCGAGCCTGTCGGCCTCGTCACGGCGCTCGAGCCCTTCGCGAGCCTCGGTCTCGTCGATTGTGCCGACCTCGTCGTGGGTGGCCACGACATCCGTGCCGGGCGGCTGGGCGACGAGGCCCGACGGATGTGGAACGAGAGCCGGGCGATCACGCCGGACTTGCTCGACGGAGCGGCCGACTTTTTCGCGGAGGTCGAGAAGCGGCTCCGGCCCGGCACAGTCGTGGCCTCCGGGGACAAGATCAAGAGCTTCGCTGACGCGGCCGGCGTCGTGGCTGTCGAGACGCCACGACAGGCGATCGCCCGGGTCCGCAAGGACATCGAGGAGTTTGCGGCGGCCGAGCGACTGGCGCACGTGGTGGTGGTGAACGTGTCGTCCACGGAGCCGCCGCCAGGCCGGCCGATCCCGAGCGACTTCGCCGAGGTGGAGCCGCTGCTCGACGATGCGGCGGCCTGCCCGCTGCCGGGAAGCAGCCTCTACTTCCTTGCCGCCGCCGAGGCCGGGGCGTCGTACGTCAACTTCACTCCCTCGGCCGGCGCCACGCCCGCCTGCCTCCAGCAGGTGGCCCGCGAGAAGCGGATCGCCCACGCCGGCTGCGACGGCAAGACTGGCGAGACGCTGCTCAAGAGCGTGCTCGCGCCGATGTTCGCGGCCCGCCACCTCGAGGTGATGAGCTGGGTGGGTCACAACATCTTCGGCAACATGGACGGCAAGGTACTCGACGACCCGCGGAACAAGGCCGCGAAGGTGAAGAGCAAGGATCACCTGCTCGCCAGCATCCTCGGCTATCCGCCGCAGACCCACGTGTCGATCGAGTACATCAAGAGCCTGGGCGACTGGAAGACGGCCTGGGACCACATCCACTTCAAGGGCTTCTTGGGCACGCCGATGGTTCTGCAGTTCACCTGGCAGGGCTGCGATTCGATCCTCGCCGCGCCGCTGGTGCTCGACCTGGTGCGGCTCGTCGAACGAGCCCACCGGGCCGGCGAATATGGCGCCCTCGACTGGCTCGCCTGCTTCTTCAAGAGCCCGATCGGCGTGAGCGAGCAGGACTTCGGCAAGCAGGTGGCGCTGCTCGACGCCTGGGCCGCGCGGGTCGGGGCGGCCTGACGCCCGCGGGAGCGGTTTCGAACCCGAAGCGGAGGCTCATGAGATGCGGCGGGCGAGGCGTGGACTCCTGGCCGCGGTGGTCGCGGTGTGCTTCGTCGCAGTGGCTGCGGCCGCACCGCCGCCCGACCTGCTCGTCTTCCTGGCCGACGATCTGGGCTGGAGGGATCTGGGCTGCACCGGCAGCACCTTCTACCGCACGCCGGCGATCGACCGGCTCGCGGCCGACGGCATGCGGTTCACGCGGGCCTACGCATCGTGCCCCGTCTGCTCGCCCACCCGCGCGGCGCTCGTCACCGGCCGGCATCCGGTCCGCGTGGGGATCACGAACTTTATCGGCAAGGCCGGAACCGAGCGTCGCGGGAGGCTGCTGCCGGCCGAGTATCTGCGGGCGCTGCCCGACGACGAGGTCACCGTCGCGGAGCTGCTGCGGGACGTCGGCTTCGGCACCGGCGTCTTCGGCAAATGGCACCTCGGCCCGCCCGCCGACATTCCGCTGCACGGTTTCGACGTGGCCGCATGCACGACTGTCGGCCCGGGCACCGGCCCGGCCGATGATCCGCACCATGCGCGGGCGATCGCGGCCGCGGCTGCGGACTTCATTGCTGCGGCCGGCCCGCGGCCGTTCTTCTGCTACGTGCCCCTCCACTCGGTGCACACCCCGCTCGCATCCCGCGCGGATTTCGTGGCCGAGGAGAAGAGCCGCGCGGCGGGCCTGCCCCCGCCGGTCGGTCCGCGGGAGGTGCCGGAAGGGGATCGCACCGCGCGCGGCGTGCAGGATCTGCCCGTCTATGCGGCCATGATCCGCGAGATGGACGAGACCGTCGCGGCCGTGCTCGCGGCCGTGGATGCCGCGGGGAAGCGGGATTCGACGCTCGTGGTGTTCACGAGCGACAACGGCGGACTCTCGACCGCGGAGGGCTCGCCGACCTCGAATCTGCCGCTCCGCGCGGGCAAGGGCTATCTCTACGAGGGGGGCGTCCGCGTGCCACTGATCGTCCGCTGGCCGGGGGTCGTGCGGCCGGGTGCGACGACCGACGTTCCCGTGACCACGCTCGACGTGGCCGCAACGCTGCTCGACGCGGGCGGGGTCCGCGTCACGGCCGACACGGTGCTCGACGGCGCGAGCCTCGGGCCGCTGCTCTCGGGCGTCGGGCCGCCGCCGTCCAGAGACCTCGTCTGGCACTACCCGCACTATTCCAACCAAGGCGGCCGACCGGCCGGTGCCCTGCTCGCCGGTGACGGGCCGGCGGCCGGCAGCGAAAAAATCGTCGAGCACTTCGAGGACGGCCGCGTCGAACTCTTCGATCTCGCCGCCGACCCGGGCGAGTCACGGGATCTGGCGGCGGAGCGTCCGGAGCGGACGGCCGAACTCCGGGGCCGCCTGCATGCCTGGCGGGACCGGATGGGGGCGAGCATGCCGCGTGGTGACCGCGAACCGAACCGGGGCCCGTGAGGCAGGCCGACTACCGCTCGGCTCGCGCGTCAGACTTCACGGCTCGCGGCAGGCGTCGCTGGGGCGAGAGGAACCCGATCGGCTGCGGAGTCGATTCTGTGAGGGCGAGGTCGGCGCGGATTTCGCCGACGTCGCTCGCGAACTTGAAGCCGTGGCCGGACCGTGTGTTCCGCCAGCTTCACGCCGCGGCGGGCGAGATGGCAACTGGCGGCAGTGCCCATGTCGCCGGTGCCCACCACGATCACGTCGAATGCCTGCATGGCGCGGTCGAACAACGTCGGGTAAGGTACGCTTCCGACATGGATGCTACCAGCCGCCGCACGGGCCTCGTCGTTTCCACCGCCTTCGCCGAGCACCTCACTGGCCCCGGCCATCCCGAGCGGCCCGACCGCACCACGGCGATCGTGGAGCGACTCGAGGCCGACGGGCTGCTCGCCCGGGCCCGCATGATCGAGCCCCGGCATGCCACGGACGACGACATTCTGCGGTGCCACACCCCCGCGTACCTCGAGGTCGTGAAGAAGGACGTGGCGGGGGGCGCACAGCGGCTCTCGACCGGCGACACGCCGCTCTCGGCCAGGTCGCTGGAGACCGCCCGGCTCGCGGCCGGGGGCGTGCTCGCGGCGGTCGATGCCGTGATGGATGG
>JBJTIE010000304.1:0-19973 GCA_046094845.1 Planctomycetaceae bacterium
GATCCGCAGGATCCGTTTCGGCCACGGCCGGCTCCGTCCCCGCATCTCCGGCGGGTGCGAGCGGATCGGTGGCTGGCAGGGCCGCATCCGGCAGGGATGGTTCCAGCGGGGCCGGGGGCTCCGGCTCGAGCGCGGTCGAGGGCTCGTCGGCCGATGGGGACACCTCATCGACCGGTTCGCCGGCATCGGGACGCAAGGCATCGGGTGGCGGCGCGTCGGGCGCAGGCGGGGCCGCGGCGAGGTCGTCGAGCGACGGCGCTGCCGGCATGTCGGCGGATGGGGCGGCCCGCTTCTTGAATCCCGGCCGGAACTTTTGCGGCAGCAGGAATGCCATCGACTCCGGCACCTGCTTCGCGACGCCGAACGGATCCCGCTGGAAGCCCCAGAGCAGGATCGCCATCGTGATCGGGATGGCCATCACGCCGCCGGCCACCACGCCGATCATCGGCCCGAGGCCGCCTCCCTTGGCCCGCGGCTTCGAGGTCCCGGTACGCGGCGCGGCTACGGCGGTCCCAGCCACACCCGCCACGACGGGGGCCGCTGCCTCGAACGAGAGGGTGGATTCCTCCGTCTCGATCGCGTCGGCGTCGCCGGCTTCGATGCCATGATCGGCCTCGGCCTGCGAGCCATCGTCACCAGCCGACAGGTCGATGCCCGAAAATCCGGTGCCGATCTCGATCGACGACTGCGAAGTCGGTTCCGACGCACCTTCTTCGGGCGCGAACACGGAAAGCGGCGCGACATCTGCGGCGTCGGCTTCAGCACCAACTGCCGCACCGGCATCTGACGAGTCGTCATCCATTGCCGTCAGCCACGCGCCCACGTCATCGTCGTTGACGGCTGCTGCCGGCTCTTCCGAGACCGGCTCTTCCGGCAGCGGCTGTTCCGAGACGGGCCCTTCCGGCAGCGGCTCGTCCGGCAGCGGTTCGGCGGACGGCTGTGCCTCGTCCCCGAACGAAAACGACATCTTCTCACCCCCATCGACCTGACCGCCACCGGCAAGGTCATCGGCCACGAGGTCGGCCCACGGATCCGGGGCCTCGTTCTTGTCGTCGTCGGCAGCCATCGCGGGAGCTCCAGGGGCGGTCTATGGGCCGGTGCCGCCGGCCTTCGCGGGTGCCCTCAAATCTTACCATCGGAATTTTGCGCCGGGCCACCGGTCAGCCCGGTCCCTCACGAGATGCCACAAATCGCCGCTCACAAACCGTGGGCTGCCCCGTATCGCTCCCGGAGGCTCGCCAGCAGCGGGGCCTCGGACACGGGCATGCCCGTCGCCCGCTCCACGAGCGGATCCGATTCGAGCATCCGGCCCGCCGCATGCACATGCTGCCGCATCCAGCCCAGGAGCAGCTGAAACCCGCCATGGGCGAACTGCTCCGCCAGCGGGCCGATGTCGCGATCCGCGGCGGAGAACAACTGGGCGGAGAAGATGTTGCCGAGCGTATACGTGGGGAAGTAGCCGACGAGCCCGGCGCTCCAGTGGATGTCTTGGAGCACGCCCATGGCGTCGTTCGGGGGCCGCATCCCGAAATCCTGCTCGAAGCGGTCGTTCCATGCGGCGGGCAGATCGGCGACGGCGAGGTCGCCGTGCACGACAGCCCGCTCCAGGTCGAAGCGGAGCATCACATGCAGGTTGTAGGTGACCTCGTCGGCCTCCACGCGGATGAACGACGGCTCGACGACGAGGAGCGATTCGTGCACGGCCGCAGCGTCGGCGTCGGCGAGCGCCTCGGGAAACGCGGAACGGGCCAGCGGAAAGCACCAGTCCCAGAAGGCCCGTGACCGCCCGACGAGGTTTTCCCAGAGCCGTGACTGCGACTCGTGGATGCCGAGTGACGCCGCCTCGCCCGGTGGCAGCCCGAACCAGTCGCGCGGCAGACCCTGTTCGTAGAGCCCGTGTCCGGCTTCGTGGAGCACGCCGTAGAGCGCCGTCGGCAGGAAGTCTTCGTCCCAGCGGGTCGTGATCCGGCAATCGTCAGGGCCGATCGTCGTGCAGAAGGGATGGTCGGTCGTGTCGAGACGGCCGCGGTCGAAGTCGAAGCCGATCCGAGCCGCCACGTCGCGGCAGAACCGCCGCTGGGCATCGAGCGGATACCGCCGCCGCATCAGGGCATCGGATGGCCGCCTGCGTGCGCCGACGCACGCCTGCACGAGCGGCACGATCCCGGCCCGCAGCCGCATGAATCGTTCCGCGACGGCCGGCCAGCGCCCCCCCGGCTCGTAGTCGTCCAACAGGGCGTCGTAGGGGTCGAGGTCGGGCAGCTGGCAGGCCGCCTGCTCCCTCTTGAGCTCGAACATCCGCCGCAGCCAGGGCTCGAGCAGCGTCCACGACGACTCTTCCCGCGCCCGGCTCCAGGCCTGCTGCGCCTCGACGCAGGTGCGGGCCAGTTCCTCCACCAAGCGGGTCGGGAGGCGAGATTGCTTCATGAAGTCGCGGTGGAGCAGCCGAATCGCGGCCTCCTCCTGGGGCACGCCGCGCGGCGGGGCATGGAGCAGCCGCTCGAGCCGCTCGCCCTGCCGCGGATCGGTTCGCTCGCGGTGCACCACCGCCGCCAACGCCGCTGCCTGGTCGGCCCGATGGCGGCCGCCCGCCGGGGGCATCTTCGTGCGTTCATCCCACCCGAGCAGGGCATCGATGGAGCCGAGAACGGCCACCCGCCGGGCGTGGGCCGCCGCAGCGGCGAAGAGGTCGTCGTGGACGTCGTCGTTCGATCGTGACATGGCTCGGCTCTGCGACAGGACTGGGGCGGATGGGTCGACCGACGCCCGCAGGGTATGCTCGCGGAATGCCCCCGGACAAGTCGCCCATGCTCGACGTGCTCGTCATCGCACCGCACCCCGACGACGCCGAACTGGGCATGGGGGGCACCATTCCCCTCATGCTCGGCCGCGGGCTCCGCGTGGGCGTGCTCGATCTCACCGACGGCGAGCCCACGCCGCGTGGATCGCCCGAGATTCGGGCCAGCGAAACAGCGGCGGCGACGGAGGCGCTGGGCCTGCCCTGGCGGGAGAACCTCGGCCTGCCCAACCGCCGCCTGCGGGCCACGCTCCGGGCGCGGGCGGCGTTGGCCGGCGTGATTCGCCGGGTGCGACCGCGGTGGCTGTTCGCGCCGCACTGGATCGACGCCCATCCCGACCACGTCGCCGCCACGCGGCTCGTCGAGGCGGCGAGGTTCTGGGCGAAGCTCACGAAATGCGACCTGCCCGGGGAGCCGTGGCATCCGGAGCGCATCTTCTATTACAGCTGCGTGCACCTGCGGGGCGTCCGCCGCCCCGCCTTCGTGGTCGACATCTCAGCCACGATCGACGCGAAACGCCGCAGCATCAACTGCTATGCGAGCCAATTTCCCGCCGATGCCCCACGCCCCACAGTGGCAGAGCGGGTCGCCGCCGCCGACGCCTGGTGGGGCTCGGTGATCGGGGCGCTGCACGGCGAGCCCTTCTGGTGCCGCGAGCCCCTCGGCGTGCGAGGCTTCGCTGACCTCGTCTGAACCCCGCATACCTTGCCCAGATCGTGCCCCAGGCCTGCACGGGGCGACGGGCTGGCCCGATCACGGCGACCCGGCGGGCGGGCCGCCGGAGCCTGGCGGCTGACCGGCCCGTTCGCCGATATGCACAGAGCGGTCGTGTTCGCGATCGCGGAGCCGGCTCGGGGCGATTCATGAACTCCCGCGACATCAACGTGGTCGCCCTCGTGAAGGGCAACGAGCGGTACGTCTTTCTGTACGACGACGAGAGTCGCGACGCCGCCCTGCGGGCGATCGGCCGTCAGGCGGCCAACCCTGACTTGAGCTTCTCCTGGCACGACGCCGCGGTGCTCGGCGACAAGGTGCGTGCCGGCACGCCGAAGCCCCAGCGGCTGCGGTTCGGCCCCCGGGCCGACCGCCCGGCGTGAGCCATGCGGCCCCAGCAGCCGGAATTCTCGGAGGCGATCGATCGCTTCCTGCGGCATCTCACGGCCGAGCGTGGCTGCTCGCCGCTGACGCTCAAGAGCTACCGCGAGGATCTGCTGCAGCTCGAGGAGTTTCTGCGGTCGGCTGGCTGTAGGTCCCCCTCGGCCGCAACGACGCTCGTGCTGCGGCGGTTCGCATCGGGCCTGCATGCAGCCGGCTACGCCGCCTCGACGATCGCCCGCAAGCTGGCGAGCATGCGGAGCTTCTTCGCCTTCGGCCAGCGTGAGGGCTGGCTCACCGCGAATCCCGCCAAGCCGCTGCGGAGTCCGAAGCGGGCCCGGTCGCTGCCGAAATTCCTCACGGGCGACGAGATCTCACGGCTGCTCGCGGCGCCACGCCCCGAGGCAGCCGGGGGCCTGCGGGATCGGGCGATCTTGGAACTCATGTATTCCGCGGGGGTTCGCGTCCGCGAACTGGTGACCATCGACGACGGCGATCTCGACCTCGAGAACGCGACGGTCCGCGTGCGGGGCAAGGGGCGGCGGGAGCGGCTCGGTATCGTGGGCTCGCATGCCCGGGCGGCCATCCATGCCTGGCTGGCGGCCAGGCCTCGTCCCCGCGGCCCGGCTGCTGGCGGTCCGCGGCCCACGCGCGGCGCTCGTCCTCTGTTCACCAACAAACTCGGAGGCAGGCTCTCCGTCCGCGGCGTGGCCCGGCTCCTGGAAAAGCATCTGGCCGCGGCCGGCCTCACGGGCCGCGCGAGCCCGCACACTCTCCGCCACAGCTTCGCCACACACCTGCTCGACGCGGGGGCCGACATCCGCAGCGTCCAGGAACTGCTCGGCCACAAGAGCCTCGTCACCACGCAGATCTACACCCACGTGACGACCAGCCGCCTGCTCGACGCCTTCGACAAGGCCCATCCGCGAGCCCGGTGACCTACACGAGGCCGCGGCGGACGGCCCAGACGGCGGCCTGCGTCCGATCGCTCACGGCGATCTTCCGCCGGTTGTTCTGCACATGCTCCTTCACGGTCTCGACGCTGATCGTGAGCGACTGGGCGATCTCCTTGTTGGAGAGTCCGAGCGCCATGTGCCGCAGCACCTGCGTCTCCCGCTGCGTGAGGGGAATGTCGGGGTCGGGCGTGGCGACACGGTTCGCCATCGTCGTGGCCACGCGGCGGAGTTCTCCGGCCCGCATGGGCAGCTGGCCGGCCGCGGCCCCGGAGATGGAGTTGATCAACTCCGACCTGGTGCATCCCTTCAGCATGTAGTCGTGGGCGCCAGCGGCGACGGCCCGAGCCACGTAGGTCGGGTTGTCGAACGTCGAGAGCATCACGCACCGCACGCCGGGCATGTCGTTGCGGATTTTCTCGAGGGCCGCCAGTCCGTCCTTGCCCGCCATCCGGATGTCGAGCAGCACGACGTCGGGCTTCAGCTTCTTCGTGAGCTTGACCGCCTCGTCCCCGGAGGCGGCTTCTCCGACGATTTTCACGTCGGAATTCGCCAGCAGGCTCACCAGACCGCGCCGCACCACCTCGTGATCATCCGCGATCACCACCTTGATCGACATACGTCCCTTCAATTCCGTTGTGGACAGACCAGACACGACGGGAATCCTCCCGGCATCCGAAATCTACCAGTTCAACTTATTTGATTCAACACATTCGGGGGGGTGCCCGACCGGCCGTTGCGGCCCTGCGGCGAGCGCACATCCCGGCGCAGGCGGCTTGCAGTCATCCGGCCACCGCTCCCGCCCGCACGCGGGCCAGCATTTCCGCCGCTCCCTTGCCCACGAGCGACTCGGCCACCCGCCCACCGAGCTCCACGGGCCCCGAGCTGGTGGACACCTCCTGCGAGGGCGTCATCACATCCTCGGCCAGAATCCGCCGCACGCGGTCTCCTGCCTGCTCGAGCACGCAGGCGCCGAGCCGCAGGCGGCCGTCCGCGTCGAGTCGGGCCCAGCCGCCGATCGGCGCAAGGCAGCCACCGGCGAGCACCGCCAGACAGGCCCGCTCGGCGCGAACTGCGTCGTGCGTCGCGGGATGATCGAGCACCGCGACGGCTCGGCGCGTGTCGGCATCGTCGGCCCGCGTCTGCAGGGCGAGCGCCCCCTGGGCGATCGCCGGCCAAAAGGCGTCGGGCTCGAGCACCTCGGTGATCCGATTGGCCAGGCCGAGCCTCCGGAGCCCCGCCCCGGCCAGGATCAGGCAGTCGTAGTCGCCCGCCTCCAGCCGCCGCAGCCGCGTGTCGACGTTGCCCCGCAGGGGCCGCACGACGAGATCGTCGCGAAGGGCCCGGACCTGCGTCACGCGGCGGATGCTCGAAGTGCCCACGATACTTCCGGCCGGCAGTCCGGCCAGAGTGGTGCCGGGCCGGCCGACCACGACGTCGAAGGGGAGTTCCCGTTCCGGCACGCTCGCGATCACGAGGCCGGGTGTCTCGGCGGTCGGCAGATCCTTGAGGCTGTGTACGGCCACGTCGATCCGCCCATCGAGCAACGCCTGCTCCAGTTCCCGCACGAACACGCCGTCCTGGCCGAGCCCGGCGACCGGCACGTCGTGCCGTACGTCGCCCCGGGTGGTGATCGTCTGCACCTCGACGTCCAGCCGGTGCGCCCGCAGCCGCTCGACGGCCCAGCCGGTCTGCGTCACGGCCAGCTGGCTGCCGCGGGTGCCGACACGAAGAGGAGGGGGGGCGGGCATCGCAGCGGCAGGGGGTCAGGGCGAGTCGGTCGTGTCGGCGCGGGCCGCGACGGCAGCGTACACCGCCGCTGCCCCGGCGGAGAGGAGGACCGCCGAACAGGCCGCAAGAGTGGCCCCGGTGGTCGTGACGTCGTCCACCAGAAGCACCCGCCGGCCGGTGACGCCGCGGCCGGCCCGAAACGCCCCCGCGACATTGGCCCGCCGCTCGCTGCGGGGCAACGTGTTTTGCATCGCCGTCGGCCGGGCGCGACGGACCGCCCGCCGTAGCGGCAGGCCGAGGCCGACCGCGATGCCCTGCGCGAGCTCGTCCGCGGCGCTCGTGCCCCGCATCAGTCGCCGCGTCCAATACATGGGCACGGGCACCACCAGATCCGGATGCCACCTGCGGAGCCGCTCCCCGTGCTGCGCGACGATCAGGGCCGCGAGCCCGGCGGTGATCAGATCGCCGGTCGGCCGCTTCGCCCGCAGCACGGCATCGCGAATCGCGTCGGTATACGTCCCGAGCACGACGAGGCCGCCGCACTCGCCCAGCCGGGCGTTGCACCGGCCACAGGGGTCGTCGTCTCCCGGCTGGCCGCACCGGCTGCACCGGCTGCCGCCGGAGGCAAGGGTGCGGGAACAGCCGTCGCAGACCTCGGCGCCCCGGCTCCGCGTCTCGCCGCCGGCCCCCTCCGTTTCCGCGCCACAGAACACGCACCGCGGCGGCCAGAGCAGGTCGAAGCCGTGCCCCACCCATCGCTGCCAGGCAAAAAACCGGTGCATGTCGGCCTCCACGGGCGATGCCGCGGGGCCTGTGTGGCCCGCCGCCAGCCCGATTGACGCTTCTCGGGGGGCGGCCTACCCTCCGCGGCCCCGCCGGGCGGCCCGCCCGTCCGGCTCCGTCATCGTCGCCCCCCCGAACGGGCCGTCAAGCGTCATGCTCATCGACCGCTACATCACCCGCGCGATGCTTCATGCGTTCGTGATCGTGTTCGTGAGCCTGGCCGGGCTGTACTTCGTATTCGATGCCTTCACGAACATGGAAGACTTCATCTCGCAGGCGGCGAAGTCGGGGGGCCTCGCCCGGGTGCTGGCCACCTATTACGGCTGTCGGCTCGTCTGGTTTTTCGATGCCACGAGTCCCGTGATCTCGCTGGCCAGCGCGATGTTCGCCCTCTCCTGGCTGGAGCGTCACAACGAGCTCACCGCCTTGTTGGCCGCGGGTGTCACGCGGTGGCGGATCGCGCGACCGGTGATTCTCTTCGCCGCCGTGGTCAGCCTCGCCGCCGCCGTCAGCAGGGAGCTCGTGATCCCTCGGATTCGGCAGACGTTCGCCCGCACCGCCCATGACCTGACCGGCGAGGCCGCACAGCCTTTCGACGCTCGCTACGACCACTCCACCGAAATACTGTTTCGGGGGCGTGCCGCCCGGGCCGCGGGCCAGGCGATCGAGTCCCCGAGCCTGCTCATGCCACCGCATCTCGGCGACTACGGGCCGCAAATCGATGCCACGCAGGCCCGATGGCTCCCGGCCGCCGCCGACCATCCGGCGGGCTACCTGCTCTCCGGCGTCCGTGAACCGGCCGACATCGACGCGCTGCAGCCGCTCGTTGCCGGCGGACAGCCGGTCGTGACGACGCGGGCCACCGCCGCCTGGCTCGAGCCGAAGCAGTGCTTCGTGGCGAGTGCGGTCACGTTCGAGCAGATGATCGGATCCACGAATTGGAGCCACTACTCCGGCACGCCGGAACTGCTCGCCGCGATCCGCAATCCGAGCCTCGGAGTCGGCCTCGACATCCCGCTGCGGGTGCATGCCCGCGTCCTTCAGCCGCTGCTCGACATGGCCCTCGTGATGCTCGGGATTCCACTCGTGGCAGGCCCCGCCCGCCGCGGCATCTTCGTGGCGGTGGGCATGTGCGTAGCCATGACGGTGCTGTTTTTCATCACCGTCATGGGATCGCATGCACTCGCGCTCGGCGAGGCATGGAGTGCGTCGCTCGGAGCCTGGATCCCGCTCCTCGCGCTCGCGCCACTCGCCGCGTGGCGTTCTCAGCCCATGTGGCAGTAGCCCGGCGGCGGCACAGGCCGCAGAATCCGCACCCCCTGCCCACGCGGCCCGAATTCCCGCACCCATCCTGTTTCGCCAAGCCTTTTTTCTTCACCCCGCCCCCCCCGTCTGCCGATCTCAAAGGGGCGGACGGGAGTTCGCGATGCGGGCCAGACGCCCCGCGAGATGCTTCAGGGCAAAGGAGTGCCGGGTCATGCGAATCAACACCAACCGTTTCGGAAGGATCGACGTCGCCGCCGGTGACGTCATCAGGTTTCCCAGCGGCCTGCCGGGTCTCGAGGACTGCCGCGAGTGGGCGCTGCTCGCCGACGCGGCGAACGACGCCCTCGGCTGGCTGCAGAGCACCACCCGCGGCGACGTGGCGGTGGCGGTCGTGAGCCCGCGGCGGTTCGTGCCCGACTACCAGGTGCGGATCCCGCGGAGCGAACTGACTCCGATCGACATCAGCGACATCAGCCAGGCCCAGATCGTGGTGGTGGTCGGTACCACCGGCACGGCCCTCACGCTCAATTTGAAAGCTCCGATCGTCATCAACCTCGAAGGCCGCACCGGCCGTCAAGTCGTTGCGAGCGGCGAGCTTCCACTGCAATACGAACTCACGTCCGCACGTCCGTCGCTCAAAAAGAGCGCATAATCCAGTCGTCACCCGGCATGGAACTGCCGGATTCCAGCCGGGATCGGGAAGGAGCCAACGATGCTCGTACTCTCCAGACAACGCGACGAAAGCATCATGATCGGCGACACCATCGTCGTCACGATCGTGGATATCCGGGGAGACAAGGTTCGCCTTGGCATCAACGCGCCGTCGGAGATCCCCGTCCACCGGCAGGAGGTCTACGAGGCGATCCAGCGGGAAAACCTGCGGGCCTCGCAGTTGCAGCCCGGCGACACGCAAAACATCGGCACGTTCGCGGGCCGAAGCCCCAGGCCCGGCGACGCGCCGCGGCGCTGAACGGCCCCGTAGGCTCACGCGTGGAAATATGGCGGCTCGTTGCCCGCCTTCCACTTGATGTTGCAACCGAGGCTCGGGATCTGATCGGCAACCGGCGGCCTTCCCGCCAGCAGCCCCGTGATCGCGGCCCGCAGATCGCCGCCCGTCACCGGAATCTCGTTGCCCGGCCGGCTGGCGTCGAGTTGGCCGCGATAGACGAGCTTCCGGTCGGCGCTGAAGAGATAGAAGTCGGGCGTGCAGGCGGCGTGATAGTCCTTCGCCACCTCCTGCGTCTCGTCGTAGAGATACGGAAAAACATAACCGCGGTCCTCCGCCTCGCGCACCATCTGCTCGGGCGAGTCGGCCGGATGCAGCGACACGTCGTTGGCGCTGATCGCCACCACGCCCACTCCATGCCCCATGCAGTCGCGGCCCAGCGTCGCCAGTTGATCGGCCACGTGCTTCACGAACGGGCAGTGATTGCAGATGAACATCACGAGCGTGCCGCGGGGCCCGGCGGCATCGGCGAAGTTCATGATCCGCCCATCGACATTGGGCAGCGAGAAGTCGGGGGCGACGGTGCCGAGGGGCAGCATCGTGCTGGGAGTGCGTACCATGAATGAGTCTCCGGAAAAAGGTGCCAGCCACCAAATTTGGGTAATTTGCGGTGGCCATCAATTTGCTGGGTTTTGGAAATTACCCAAATTTGGTGGCTGGCACCTTTTTTGTGAACACGCGGCGGGCGTTGGCGGTCGTGGCGGCGGCGAACGCCTCGAGCGGCTCGCCGCGGGCGAGGGCCAGGCAGCGGGCCGTGTGGACGACGTGGGCGGGTTCGTTTCGCTTGCCCCGAAACGGCTCGGGCGTGAGGAACGGGCTGTCGGTCTCGATGAGCAGCCTGTCGAGCGGCACGGTCTTCGCCACCTCGCGGAGGGCCGCCGACGAACGAAACGTCACCATGCCGGCGAAGCCGAGGAAGCAGCCGAGTTCGACGGCCTCCGCCGCCTCGGCGGACGTGCCGGTGAATGAGTGAAGCACCGGCACGAGCGGACCGCGAGCCGCGGCTGCGTGGAGCATGTCGAGGGTGTCGCGGATGCTCTCTCGGGTGTGGATCACGAGGGGCAGGCCGAGCCGTTGGGCGAGCCGGATGTGACGATCGAAGAAGTCCCGCTGGGTGTCGGCCGGGGCGGTGGTGCGATACCAGTCGAGCCCCGTCTCCCCGACCGCCGCCACGCGGCCGCTCTCCGCCAGCCGCACGATCCGCTCCCACTCATCGGGCTCGGCCTCGGCCGTGTCGTTGGGGTGAATCCCCGCAGCGGCGGCGAGCCCGGGATGGGCGGCTGCCAGTTCCGCCGCAGCCTCGCTGTCGGTGGCCCGCGTGCCGATCACCGTCATGCCCACGACGCCGGCGGCACGGGCCCGGGCGAGCACGTCGGGCAGCTCGGCCCCATACCGCATCGGGTCGAGATGACAGTGGCTGTCGAAGAACTGCATGTCAGGCGGACTGACCGGCCAGGCCGGCGCGGAGCCTGACGAGGAGCCCCTCGATCCTCTCGGCATGCCGCCGGGCGATCTCCTGTGCGCGGCCGGCGAGGTCGCTGGCGGCGGCATCGCCAGAGGCTCCAGCCAGCGCCCCGAAGTCGGACGCCTGTCGTTTCAGGCTCTCGACCACGCGGGCCGCGAGATGGCGAAGGTCAACGTCGTGCCAGGCCGTGAAGGCGATCGGGAAGGCCCCCTGCGGGAGCGGCTGCTCGCGGTTCTCGATGATGGCCGCCGCCCGGGCGAGCACGTCCTTCTGCTCGGTCACGAGGGCCTCGATCGCGGTGCGGATCTCGGCCGCGCCGGGATACGACGCGAGGCCCGAGTCGGCCAGATACATCGCCGGCGACGATTCGAGGGTCGAGACGAGCCGGGCGAGCGGATCGAAAGATGCCGAAGTGGATGTCATGTGTGTTCCTGCACTGGCGGGACGCTCCCCGGCTCCGGGGCTACGACACGAACCGCCCCGCCATCTGGGCGGCCGCATACAGTCCCGCCCAAAAGACGCCGAGCACGACCACGGGCACGGCGACTGCCGTCACGTACGCCCCGGGCAGCGACACGAGCGGGAAGGCCTCGGTCGGCCGGTCGGCCGGCGGCGGATCGAACGTCATCACCTTGAGCACGCGGAGGTAGTAGAAAAGGCTGATCACGGTGTTGATCCCGCCCAGCACGAGCAGCACGAGCATCAGCGGCTGCTCCGCCCCGGCCCGGATCGCCTCGACGAGGGACGAGAACACGAGGAACTTCGACACGAAGCCGGCCAGCGGCGGCAGGCCGATCAGGCTCACGAGCACCGCCGCGGTTGCCACGACGATCCCCGGGCTCGTCCGCACGAGGCCGGCGTAGGCCGAGATCTCCTCGCTTCGCAGCCGGTTCCGCAGCAGGGCCACGATGGCGAAGGCGGCGAGGTTCATGAAGAGGTAGGTGCCGAGATAGAAGGCGAGGGCCGTCACGGCATTGCGGGCCCCGGCGGGCGACGTGCCCAGCATGGCCGTCGCCGCCGCAGCGCCCATCATCAGGTAGCCAGCGTGGGCGATGGTCGAGTAGGCGAGCAGCCGCTTCATGTTCGTCTGTCCGTAGGCGGCGAGGTTGCCGAGCGTGCAGGTGACGGCGGCCATGAGCGCGATCACATACACCATGAAGTGGCGGGTTTCGGCGAGGCCGGCCACGGCCGCAGCTCCGCCGGCGGCGGTCGCCGCGGCCGGATCGCCGAGGCCGAACACGAGCCGTAGCAGCAGCGCCACGGCAGCCGCCTTGCTCGCGACGGAGAGAAATGCCCCTACCTCGGCCGCCGCTCCCTCGAACACGTCCGGGCACCAGAAGTGGAACGGCACGGCCGACAGCTTGAACGCCAGTCCCACTGCCACCATCAGACCGCCGAGCGAGAGCACCATCACCTTGCCCGAGCCGATGCCCTGCTCGCCAACCACGCGGGCCAGCTCCGTGGCCATTGTCGGCAGGTGGCAGGTGCCGAGCACGCCGGCCAGCAGGCTGATGCCGTAGAGCATGATGCCGGCTGCACCGGCGCCGTAGACGGCGTACTTGAGCGCGGCCTCCGAACTCGCCTTGCGTCCCTTGAGCAGGCCGGCGAGTGCGTAGGACGGCACGCTCGCCATCTCGACCGCCATGAACACCATGAGCAGGTGATTCGCCGACGCCATCAGGCACATGCCGAGCGTCGCCCCGAGCACCATCGTGTAGAAGTCCGCCCCGTCTTCCCGGTCGGGGATGCCCGAGACCTTCGTAAACAGGACGTAGAGCACGAGGAAACCGGCGAGCACGAGGCGGATGTACGCCGTGAGTGAGTCGAACATGAGCAGCCCGCCGAAGAGCTCCTGCCGCAGCGGCGTGGCGGCCACGTCGGCCGCCGCCCAGGGCGAGCCGGGCAGACCGCGGAGATCGACCCATGCGAACCAGAGGGCGAAGAGCACGCCGCCGAGCGCCACGAGCGCCGAATCGAGCAGCCGGAGCACCGGGAGCATTCGGCAGAGCAGCAACAGCACGACGGTGGCCGCGAGTGCCAGCTCCGTGCGAAACAGCGGCAGCGACACGGAAAGCGTGTCGGTCAGCGTCGTCGTGAGAAGTGATCCGAGATCCACGGGGCGGCTTTCAATCGTTGAGAGGACGAGTGACGGCGGGCGTCACCGCTGGGCAGTGGCTGCGGCAGCCGGAGCGTCGGTCGCGTCGGCCGACACGAGCGGCTCTTGGGCCCCCGGTGCGTCGGGATGCACGCGGCGGGTCCAGTCGGCGAGCGTCTCCACCTGCTTGTTCACGCTCGGTGTCACGTAGCTGAAGAGCGTCTGCGGCGCCACCCCGAACACGATCGCGAGGAAGACGAGCGGCGTGGCGATCGCCAGTTCGCGGCCCGTCATCGGCGTGAGGTGGTCGCCGTGCGGTCCCTTGTATTCCGCGCCCAGATACACCCGCTGGATCGCCCAGAGGATGTAGGCGGCCGTGAGGATGACCGTGAAGGCGGAGATCACCGCCAGCACGCGGCTGTAGTTCCAACTGGAGAGCGTGACGAGCACTTCGCCGATGAAGCCACACAGGCCCGGCAGACCGAGGCCGGCGAAGAAGACGGCGACGGCGAGCCCCGAGTAGACGGGCATCCGGTTGAAGATGCCGCCGAACTCCTCGAGGTTGCGGTGGTGCACCCGGTCGTAGAGCACGCCCACCATGAAGAACATGCCGGCCGACGAGATGCCGTGGGCGAGCATCTGGAACATCGCGCCGTTGACGCCCTGGGCCCAGGCATCCCAGCGGAACTGGTTGCCGGCCACGGCGCTCCACACGCCCAGGCCGAGCATCACGTAGCCCATGTGGCTGACCGAGCTGTAGGCCACCATCCGCTTGAAATCCTTCTGGGCGAGGGCCGCGAAGGCGCCGTACACCATCGACACCACGCCGAGGCCGCACACGAGCCAGGCCAGGGAGAGGCCGGCCCCAGGGCAGATCGGATAGCAGATCCGCAGGATGCCGTAGCCACCGAGCTTGAGGAGCACGCCGGCCAGGATCATCGAGATCGGCGTCGGCGCCTCGACGTGCGCGTCGGGCAGCCAGGTGTGCACCGGCACCACCGGCACCTTGATCACGAACCCGATCAGGAGCAGCAGGAAGGCCCACGTCTCCAGGCTCATGCCCCAGAGATTGACCGCCGCGAACGGCGAGTTCGGCAACTGGCCGAGCTGGGCCAGCGCGAGGAGGTTGAACGTGTGAATCGGATCAGCCGCGGTCTTGATCGCGGTCACGGCGTCGGCGGCCGTGGCGGCGTCGAGGCCCGGGGCGATCACATGGGCCGCCTGGAGCTGCTCGGGGGAGAGCATCCGCAGGTCGCTCGTGAAATAGAGCATCAGGATCGCCAGGAGCATCAGCACGCTTCCGAAAAGCGTGTAGAGAAAGAACTTGATCGCCGCGTATTCACGCCGCGGGCCGCCCCAGATGCCGATGAGGAAATACATCGGCAGGAGCATCACCTCCCAGAACACGTAGAAGAGGAAGAAGTCGAGCGACACGAACACGCCGAGCATGCCCGTTTCAAGCAGGAGGAAGAGCACGTGATAGGCCTTGACGTGCTTCGTGATCGGCCAGCTGGCAGCCGCGGCCAGCATCGAGAGGAAGGTGGTCAGCACGACCAGCGGCATGCTGATGCCGTCCACGCCGAGCAGGTATTCGATGTTGAAGGCGGGAATCCATGGCTGCTTGACGATCCCCTGCATGCCGGCCTCGCCGATCGTGAATTGGGCGGGACCAACCGCGCCGAAGAGCTGCGGCCAGGCCATCCACAGCGAGAGCACGAACACGACGGCGGTCGTGGCGAGCGTGATCCAGCGAACAGCCTCCTCGCGAGCCTTCGGGATGCTCGGCAGCGAGAGGAAGGCCGCGACCACGGCCGGGATGAAGAGGATGGCGGTGAGCGGCCAGAGGGCGGGCTGCGAAATCGCGTCGGCGGCGGTCATGGCAAGGTCCGTCGGGTTTCTGTCGAAGTGTCGGTGAGTGCGGCGGTCAGCCGGCGAATGACGAGCGGAACAACATGCTGGCGAGCACGAACAGAGCGACCGTGCCCACGGCGATGAACATCACGTACTGCCGCAGCTGGCCGGTCTGAAGCTTCTTGAGCTCGAGGCCGGCGTTCCAGGTGGCGTTGGCCGTGGCGTTCACCACGCCGTCCACGATAGTGCGATCGATCCAGGCGTCGATGCCGGCCAACTGCCTGGCCGCCCAGGCGAGGCCGTTGATCAGGCCGTCGATGAGGCTCTTGTCGATCCAGCTGGCAAAGCGGGCGATGCCCAGGGCGGGGAGCACGAACAGGGCGTGATAGAGCTCGTCGAAGTACCACCGGCCGGCCAGGAACGAGTAGACGGGACGGAACGTCGTCGCGATCACATCGGGCGACACGAACCGCCAGAGATACATCGCCGCCGCCACGAGCACACCCGCGAGAGCCGTACCGAAGGCGGTCATCGTGGCGGTCACGTGAATCGCCCCTTCGTGGCTCAGGTATTCGGCAGGCAGTGTGAGCGACTGGCCGAAGACGAACCCGCCGGTCGCCGTCTCGACGGTGCCTGCGGGCCGCGATTGCTCGATGAGGTTCGCGACGCCAAAGCCACCCGGCAGCGTCCAGCCGGCCACGACCGACAGCACCGAGAGCACGATCAGCGGCGACACCATCACGGCGGGCGACTCGTGGGCGTGGTCCGCCACGTGGTGGTCGCGGGGCGAACCGGCGAACGTCATGAACCAGAGCCGGAACATGTAGAAGGCGGTCAGAAACGCGCCGCCTGCCACCGCGTAGAAGAGGATCGCGTGCCGCGGATTGGCCTGGGCGAACGAGAGGGCCTGGGCCAGGATCGAGTCCTTCGAGTAGTAGCCCGAGAGGCCGATCACGAAGGGCACGCCCGCCCCGATGATCGCGAGACAGCCCACGAGCATCGCGCCGGCCGTGTAGGGCATCACCTTCGCGAGGCCGCCCATCTTCCGCATGTCGTTGGTATGGCAGGCGTGGATCACGGAGCCGGAACAGAGGAAGAGCAGGCTCTTAAAGAAGGCGTGGGTCACGAGATGGAACAGGCCGGCCACCCAGCCCCCGACGCCGAGTGCCAGCATCATGTAGCCGAGTTGGCTGACCGTGGAGTAGGCGAGCACCCGCTTGATGTCGTTGGCCACCAGCGCGATCGTCGCAGCGATGAAGAGCGTGATGCCGCCGGTGTAGGCGATCACGAGCAGGGCATCGGGCGTGAGCACGGGAAAGAACCGGCCCACGAGGTAGACGCCCGCGGCCACCATCGTGGCGGAATGCACGAGCGCCGACACGGGCGTCGGCCCTTCCATCGCGTCAGGGAGCCAGACGAAGAGCGGAAACTGGGCGCTCTTCCCCACGCAGCCGCAGAAGATGCCGAGACCGGCGATGAAGAGCAGCCAGCCGCCGAGCCCCTGCTCACGCCAGCCCGGCACACGGCCGGCGATCTCGGTCGCCGCAGCCTCGGGATCGGCGGCCTTCGCGGCGGCAATCGTCGCCACCTCGTCGGCCGCGGCGAAGGTCACCATGCCGTCCGGCACACGCAGGGCATGCCTCGTCTCGGCGGGCCGCACGAGGCTGAAGAGGCCGGGCGTCGTCACGGTCGTGCCGTCCGCCGCCGTCGTGGTCGAATCGGCGAACTGCAGCGTGCCGAGGGCGCCCCACAGGGCCATCAGGCCGATGAGCATGCCGAAGTCGCCCACGCGATTGACGATGAACGCCTTGTTGGCGGCGGTCGAGGCACTCTTCCGCTCGTAGTAGAAGCCGATCAGGAACCACGAGCAGATGCCGACCAACTCCCAGAACACGAACACCATCGCCAGGTTGCCCGCGATCAGGATGCCGAGCATCGAGAAGCAGAAGAGCGACAGGGCCTGAAAGAACCGCGGGAACCGTCCGGGCCGGTGGAGGTGGCCGCCTGACGAGAGATGCACCTCGTGATCCGTCACGTCGTGCAGTTCGTCGTGCATGTAGCCCGACGCATAGACGTGGATGCAGGTGGCGATGAACGTCACCACCACGAACATGAGCACGGTGAGCGAGTCGATGTACCAGCCGATCGAGAGCTTGAGCCGGCCTCCCTCGTAGAGCGTGTACCAGTCGCCCGAATAGGCGGGCGGCGCCGCATGCTCGGCATGGGCGTCGGGGCCGTCGTGGTGGGCGTCGCCGTGGCCCGCATCGGCATGATCGGTCGCATGCGCCTCGCCGTGCCCGCCATGATGCACGGCCTTCACCGGATGTGCTCCGAGCCAGGCCACGAACGCGGCCAGCGAGAGCACGAGTGAGGTCACGATCGCGGCCGTGGCCACCCAGGCGGCGTTGCGGCCGTGAGGCCCCATCCGCGGCCCGAAGAACAGGATGGCGATGAACGACGCCAGCGGCACGAGCCAGGCAAGGCCCAGGAGCGTCGGCAGTTGTGCGGCGAGGTCCATGAGGTTCGGTTCAGCCCTTCAAGTCGTCGGCGCGATCGACGTCGACCGTGGCGTGGTTGTTGTAGAAGTTGAGCGTGATGGCCAGGGCGACGGCGGCCTCGGCTGCCGCCAGCAGGATCACGAACAGGGCGATCGCCTGGCCGTCGAGACCGAGGCCGCGGCCCCCTTCGGCCTGCAGGTACGGAGAGGCGAAGGCCACGAAGTTGACGTTGGCGCCATTGAGCACCAATTCGATGCCCATGAGCACGCCGAGGGCGTTCCGCTTCACCGCCATGCAGGCGATGCCGGCCGTGAAGAGAATCGCGCCCACCACGAGGTAGTGGGCCACGCTCACCGGCTCCGTGAAGAGCCCCATAGCGAGGAGTCCGCCGGGTAGCGGCACCGAGGCCATCAATGCGGTCATCGGGGTCATCGGGGGCCTCCCACGAGCACCGAGCCGCTGCGGCCCGCCGCCTCCCGGCCGATCGCGGCATGGGCCGCCACCGATGCCGGCGGCTCGACCGAGGCTGCCACTTCGATCGCCCGCGGCGTCTTCCGCCGCTTGGCACGGGCCAGGTAGGCCGCCGCCACGAGCACCACGAGGAGATGCACCGACACGATCTCAAACGGCAGCAGGTAGCCGCTGCGACCACCAGTCGGCGCTCCCGCCGGCGGCTCATCGATCCGCACGCCCAGGAGGGCCATGCCGATCGGCGTGGCCGTCGGTTCGCCCACGACGCCCGCGGCCGGCTTCCGCCACTCCTCCACGGAGAAGGCCGAGAGCAGGAGCACGGCGAGCAGCGACGCCCCGACGATGCCGGCGATCGCCCGGTCGCCCGGCGTGGTCTTGATCGACACGAACGGCGCCTGGGCCGTGAGCATCACGCCGAACACGAGCAACACGAGCGTGCCGCCCACGTAGATCATGAGTTGCATCGCCCCGACGAACTCGGCGCCGGCGAGGAAGAAGAGGCCGGCCGTCGCCCCGAGCGAGAGCACGAGATACAGGGCCATCCGCACCACGTTGTCGGCCGCCACCACCGCCACGGCACACACACAGGCGAGCACGGCAAAGAGCAGAAAAAACGTCGAGTGCCAGTTGATCGCGGCCAGCGGCAGCGCCGTGGCGACGAGCCCGGTTGCAGACATGGCGGCCATCATGGATTCACCTGGCTTGAACTCACCTGGACGACCTTCTTGTCGGGGACCGCGGGAGCAGCGGCACCGCGACCGCCGGGCCCTTCGAGCCAGCCCTCGCGAATTTCACCGGCCGGCCGGTCGAGCCCCGGCACAAGCCCGCCGGGCAGGAAGAGCTGCCAGAGCATCGCGCCGGCGAACATCGCGGCGGCGATCGGCGTGCAGTACTTCAGGCAGGTCGTCATCACCTGGTCGATGCGGAGCCGCGGCAGCGTCCACCGCACCCACATCATCACGAGCACCCCGAGCGTCGCCTTGCCGAGCAGGTTGAACATGCCGAGCAGCCGCACGAAGTAGTTCGCAGTGTCGCCCGTCCCATCGGAGAGACCCAGGAGCGACGCCACCGGAATCGGCCCGTTCCAGCCTCCCATGAAGAGCACGGCGGCCATCGCGCTCACGAGAAACATCGAGCCGTATTCCGCCATGAAGAAGTAGCTCCACCGCAGGCCGGAATACTCGGTGTGGAAGCCGGCCACGAGCTCGCTCTCCGCCTCGGCGAGGTCGAACGGCGCCCGGTTCACGCTGGCCACGGCACACGTGACATAGACCCAGAAGATCACGATCGTGACCGGGTCGTGAAACAGATACCAGTTTGTCAGCCAGCCCGCCTGCTTTTCCGCGATCGTCACCATGTCCATGCTGCCGGCGAGCATGACGGGCACGACGACGCACATGCCGAGCGGCACCTCGTAGCTGACGACCTGGGCCGCCTCACGCATCGCCCCGAACAGCGACCACTTCGACGCCGAGGCGTAGCCGGCGAGAATCACGCCGAAGACCTCGAGGCCCAGCACCGCGACGACGAAGAAGACGCCGACGTTGAGCCGGCAGCCGATGAAGTCGAAGGCGAAGGGCAGGGCGATGAAGGCACAGAACGACGCGCAGAAGCTCACGTAGGGCGCCAGCCGAAAGAGCATGCCGTCGGCCCCGTCGGGCATCAGGTCTTCCTTGGCCAGCAGCTTGATGCCGTCGGCGAGCGACTGAAGCCAGCCAAACCGACCGCCCGTGCGGGTGGGTCCGAGGCGATCCTGAATGCGGCCGGCGATCTTCCGCTCGGCCCAGATGAACACGAGGGCTCCGACCGCCATCACGTTGAGAATCAGCACCGCCGCTACGGTGGCTGTGATCGTCCAGGCCAGCCATGCCGGAAGGCCGAGCGTGTTGATCAAAAAGGCAGCCATTGTGAGCGGATCACTGTATGAACATCATTGTGAAAAATTTCACGAAGTGTGCGCG
>JBJTIE010000305.1:0-4724 GCA_046094845.1 Planctomycetaceae bacterium
GCTTCGCTTATGACTGGCGCAAGGGGGTGTTCCGATGGCGGTAAACGATTCGCCCAAGCTTGAACTGCCCGAGAATGTCTTCGTCAGCAAGCTCGACGAACTGGCCAGTTGGTGCCGGAAAAACAGCCTCTGGCCGATGCCCTTCGCCACGGCCTGCTGCGGCATCGAATTGATGGCCACGGGGGCGAGCAAGCACGACCTCGCCCGATTCGGCGCCGAAGTGTTTCGATTCAGCCCGCGGCAGTGCGATCTCATGATCGTGGCCGGCCGCGTGGTGATGAAGATGCTGCCGGTGCTCCAGCGGATCTGGCAGCAGATGCACGAGCCCAAGTGGTGCATCTCGATGGGGGCCTGTGCGAGCACCGGCGGCGTGTTCGACACGTACGCTGTCGTCCAGGGCATCGACCGGTTCATCCCGGTCGACATGTACGTGCCCGGCTGCCCGCCGCGGCCCGAGCAGCTCATCCAGGCGATCATCGACCTGCAGGACAAGATCCAGCAGGAGGGCACGATCACCGGCCGAGAGTTCGACACGGCCGGTCGTCAGGCCCGCAAGCGGGCCCTGGTCGAGATCACCTCGCCGCTCTCGATCGACGCCTCCCGCAATCCCGTGCTCCAGCGTGAGCTCGCCGCCGCCGCCGAGGCGATCGGCCCCCGCACCTGAATAACGTCCCTGATTCACATTCTCGACCTCTGTCTCGATCCCTCACTCACTGCTTCATGCCGCACACGCCCCCAGCCGTTGACGACGTGGTCGCCGCGCTCGCCGAGCGTTTCGGGCCCATCGACCCGTCGGTCTATCGCGGCCAGACCCGCGTGGTGCTCCCGGCCGCCGTGGCCTTCGACGCCCTCCGGCTCCTCAAGGACCGCGGCTTCGACCTGCTCGTCGACGTCACGTGCGTCGACTACCTGGAATACAAGGGCGCGAAGCACCGCTACGGCCTCGTGTATCTGCTCGCGAACACCGCCACGAATCAGCGGCTCACCGTCCGCGTCTTCGTCGATGACCCGGAGCCCACGGTGCCGAGCGTCGTATCGCTCTGGGAGGGTGCGAACTGGCTGGAGCGTGAAGTCTGGGATCTCTTTGGCATTCGCTTCGAGGGCCACCCCGACCTCCGCCGGCTCGTGATGCCCGAGGAGTTCACGGCCCATCCGCTGCGGAAGGACTACCCGCTCCAGGGCCGCGGAGAACGCCACAACTTCCCCGTCATCACCCGGGACCACAGCTAGCCCATGTCGATCGCACCCGCCGAATTCGACGTCACGAGCCGCGGCCCCGAGACGGGCGCACGGAGCGAGGACTATCTCTGGACGCTCAACTTCGGGCCGCAGCACCCCGCCACCCACACGACGCTCCGGCTCGTGCTCAAGCTCGAGGGGGAGCGGGTGGTCGATGCGATGCCGGAGATGGGCTACCTGCACTCGGGCTTCGAGAAGATCGGCGAGCACCTCACGTTCAACCAATACGTGACGGTGACCGACCGGATGAACTACATCTCGCCGATCGCCAACAACGTGGCCTGGCACCACGCCGTCGAGGCCCTGCTCGGCATCGAGCTCACGCCGCGGTGCCGCTATATCCGCACGATCGTCGCGGAACTGGCCCGGATCAGCGACCACCTGCTCTCCAACGGCGCGGTGGGGCTCGACACGGGAGCGTTCACATTCTTCCTCTACGCCTTCTACCAGCGTGAGGTGATCTACGACATCTTCGAGACGCTGTGCGGCGCGCGGTTCACCAACTCCTACACCCGCGTCGGCGGCGTGTCGCAGGACTTCACGCCGCTGGTGATCGAGAAGATCCGGGCGTTCATCAAGACCTTCCCGAAGACGCTCGACGACATGGAGCGGCTGCTCACGCGGAACCGCATCTTCGTCGATCGCACGAAGGGCGTGGGCGTGCTCACAAAAGACGAGGCGACCAATCGCGGCGCCACCGGCCCCGTCGCGCGGGCCAGCGGTGTGACCCGCGACCTCCGCAAGGACGAGCCCTATCTGGCCTACGCCGACCTCGACTTCAAGGTGGCCTGCGCCAGCGCCGGCGATTGCTACGCCCGCTATCTCGTGCGGATGCAGGAGATGCGGGAGAGCCTGAAGATCGTCGCCCAGGCCCTCGAAAACCTGCCCAGCGGCCCGGTCAACGTAGGCATCGATCAGCGGACGGCCCTGCCGACGAAGAAGCAGGTCTATTCGACGATCGAGGGCACGATCTCCCACTTCGAGCTGTCGATGGCCAATCGCGGCTTCGAGGTGCCGTTCGAGGAGTCGTACGCCGCGATCGAGGCGCCGAACGGCGAGCTCGGCTTCTACATCGTCGGCGACGGTGACGACACGGCCTACCGGGCCCGCTGCCGCCCGCCGAGCGTGCTGCACTTCGCGCTGTTTCCGTTTCTGATCCGCGGCCACACGCTTTCCGACGTGGTGGCGGTGCTCGGCAGTCTCAACATCATCGCCGCGGAGCTCGACCGATGATCGCCCCGAAGCGCGTGCTCACCGACGAGATGGTGGCGAAGATCGAGGCGCTCGCACCGCGGTATCCGAACCGCCGCGCCCTCACGCTGCCCGCCCTCCACATCGTGAATGCCGAGCTGCGGCACGTGCCGCTCGAGGCGGTGGTCGAGATCGCCCAGGTGCTGGGGCTCGCGCCGGCCGAGGTGCAGGACACGCTGACCTTCTACCAGTTCTTTCATCAGGAAAAGCCGCACGGCACAGTGCGAGCCTTCGTCTGCCGGTCGGTCTCGTGCGCCCTCCGCGGCGGCGACCACCTGCTCGAGCATCTCTGCAAGAAGAACGGGGTCGAGCCCTACGGCACGACGCCCGACGGCGAGCTGACGATCGAGCCGGCCGAGTGCCTGGGGGCCTGCGACTTCGCCCCGTGCATCCTGGCCAACGACGACCTCCTCAAGAACATGACGCCCGAGGCCGCCGAGGCCGAGCTCAAGAAGCCCCGCGCGAGGGCCACCTGACATGACGCCGTTCAAGCCTGTTCTGCTCGAAGCCGTCGGCGTGCCCGATGGACACTCCATCGCGAGCTACAAGAGTCGCGGCGGCTACGCCCCGCTGGAGAAGGTGCTCGCGGAGAAGCAGCCGGTGGACGTGGTCGAGATGGTGAAGTCGTCGGGCCTGCGTGGTCGCGGCGGCGCCGGGTTCTCGACCGGCCTCAAGTGGACGTTCCTCCCCAAGGATCATCCCGGGCCGATCTATCTCTGCGTCAACGCCGACGAGAGCGAGCCGGGCACGTTCAACAACCGGATCCTGATGGAGGACGACCCGCACCAGGTGATCGAAGGGATCATCCTCTCGTCGTATGCCACGCGGGCCTCCACGGCCTACATCTACCTGCGGTACGAGTATCCGCAGAGTTGGCATCGCCTCCAGGCCGCGATCGACGAGGCCTATGCGGCCGGCTACCTCGGAAAGAACATCCGCGGCACGACCTTCTCGCTCGACATCTACCTGCATCGGGGTGCCGCCGCCTATATCTGTGGCGAGGAGACGGGCCTCATCGAGAGCCTCGAGGGCAAGCGGGCCTGGCCGCGGATCAAGCCGCCGTTTCCGGCGATCGAGGGCCTCTTCCGCAAGCCGACGGTGGTCAACAACATCGAGACGATGGCCTGCGTGGCCCAGATCGCCCGTCGCGGCGTCGACTGGTTCAAGTCGATCGGCGTCCCCGCCGACCCTGCCAATCCCCGTGACCCCGGCTCCTACGGCCCGAAGCTGTACTGTCTCTCGGGCCACGTGGAGAAGCCGGGCTGCTACGAGGCGCCGCTCGGCATCACCGCGCGGCAGCTGATCGACCAGTTCGGCGGCGGCGTCTGGAAGGGCCGCAAGGCGAAGGCCGTGATCCCCGGCGGCATCTCGATGGGCCTGATGACGGAGAGTGAGCTCGACACGCCGCTCGACTTCGCCGGCCCGGGCAAGGTGGGCTGTCTCGGCCTCGGCACCGCGGCCGTCGTCGTGATCGACGACCAGACCAGCATCGTCGACTTCCTCCACAACTCCTGCCGGTTCTTCGCCCACGAGTCGTGCGGCCAGTGCACGCCCTGTCGCGAGGGCACGAGCTGGAGCCTGCGGATGCTCGAGCGGATCAAGGCCGGCCAAGGCCGCCTCCGCGATCTCGACCTCTTGCTCGAGATCGGCAACACGATGGGCATGATGCCGGGCAGCACGATCTGCGGCCTGGCCGACGGCGCCGCCTGGCCGATCAAGAACGCGATCAAGAAGTTCCGCGGCGAGTTCGAAGACTACATCAAGCGGACCAACCCCTCGGGCTGGATGGTCACCGACCCCGTGCCCGCCCTGCAGATCGTCGGAGCCCACTGATGCCGGTCGTCATCGTCGATGGACAAGAGATCGAGATCGGAGCCGACGAGCGGCTCAACTGCATCGAAGCTGCGCGGCGGGCGGGCAAGGAGATTCCGCACTACTGCTGGCATCCGGGTCTTTCCGTCGTGGCCAGCTGCCGGATGTGCCTGATCGAGACGGGCCAGCGCGACGCCGCGACCGGCAAGATTTCGATGGTGCCGAAGCTCGTGCCCGGCTGCCAGACGCCGGTCAAGGATGGCACGGTGATCGTCACCGAAAGCCAGCTCGTGAAGGACAGCCGCGCCCGGGTCGAGGAGGCGCTCCTCATCGACCACCCGATCGACTGCCCGATCTGCGACAAGGCGGGCGAGTGCCTGCTCCAGGACTACCACTTCGAGCACGGTCAGGCGGAGCGGCGG
>JBJTIE010000306.1:0-3394 GCA_046094845.1 Planctomycetaceae bacterium
CTCGAGTTCGCCGTCGATACCGACATGTCGCAGGCGCTCGTGAAGGTGAACACGCGGGTGCAGCAGGTGCGCGACTGGCCGATCGACGCCGACCGCCCCGTGATCCGGACCGCCAGCGCCAACGACAGGCCCGTGGCCTGGCTCATCCTCGGACAGGCCGCGCCGGATCGCGAAGTGATCGAGAAGGCCCGGGCCGCCCACCCCGAACTCGCGGCCGAGCTGGCTCGGGTGACCAGCGCCCGCACGGCCGACCTCGCGCTCTACCGGCTCCGGCGGCTGGCCGCGGCCCATCCGGAGATCGTCTCGCTCGTGCCTCCGGATCTCGACGTCGAGGCGACTCGGCGGATGGCGGAGAACGAGATCGAGACCGCCCTCGAACGGGTCGACGGCGTCTCCAATGCAGATCTCGTCGGCGGCCGCGAGGACGAGCTGCAGGTGATCGTGGATCCCCAGCTGCTCGCAGCCCGACAACTCACGATCGACGACCTGCGGGCCGCTCTGGCGAATCAGAATCAGGACACGTCGGGGGGCGACCTCTGGGAGGGCAAGCGGCGGTACGTCGTGCGGACGCTCGGCCAGCTCCGCTCGCCCGAGCAGGTCGAGGGCGTGATCATCGCCCGCCGAGGCGGCAAGCCCGTCTATGTGCGTGACGTCGCCCGAGCCCAGCTGGGCATGAAAAAGCCCACCGGCATCGTGCGGCGATTCGGGGCCCGCAACATCGCCATCCGGATCACCCGTGAGCAGGGGGCGAACGTGCTCGACCTGATGCGGCAGCTGCGGGGCGTGGCCGAGGAGATCGACCGCAGCCTGCGGCCCCGTGGTTTGAGCCTCACCGTCGTCTACGACGAGACCGATTACATCGACTCGGCCATCGGGCTGGTGAACGACAACATCTTCGTCGGTGGCCTGCTCACGATCGGCACGCTGCTGCTCTTCCTCCGCAACATCCGCTCCACGTTCATCGTGGCCCTCTCGATTCCCGTGAGCGTGATGGGCACGTTCCTGGCCCTCGCCGCCTTCGGCCGCACGCTCAACGTGATCAGCCTCGCCGGCATCGCCTTCGCGGTCGGCCTGTTGATCGACAACTCCGTCGTCGTGCTGGAAAACATCTTCGTGCACTGGAGCCGCGGCGAAGATGCCCGCACGGCCTCGGTCCGCGGGGCGACGGAGGTCTGGGGGGCGATCCTCGCCAGCACGCTCACGAACGTGGCCGTGTTCCTGCCCGTCGTGTTCGTGCGGGGGGAGGCAGGGCAGCTCTTCGGCGACATCGCATTGGCCATCACCGCGGCCGTGGGGCTGTCGCTGGCAGTGTCGGGCCTGATGATTCCCGCCGCCGCTGCCGCCCTGCTCTCCGGGCGGCACGCACGCGACGCCGTGGCGGCCGCGGTCGCTGCGGGGGCTGACGAGGCCATGGCCGCACCGACGCGGCATCGCTGGGATCTGCTCGGCCGGCTGGGCGCCGCGTTCGTCACGGCCGTGACCGATCTCGATCGATACCTGCTGGTATCGACCTGGCGAACCATCGTGGCGTCGGTGGTGATCTTCGCCGGCGCCGTCGCCGCCACGTGGCTGCTCATGCCGAAGGTCGAATACCTGCCGGAGGGCAATCGCAATCTCGTGTTCGGCATCCTCCTGCCGCCCCCCGGCTACAATATGGACGAACTGCTCCGGCTCGCCGACATCGTCGAGGCGCGACTCGTGCCCTACTGGGACGTCGATCCCGGCACGCCCGAGGCGCGGGCCCTCGACGCCCCGGTGCTCGGCGACCTGTTCTTCGTGGCCCGCGGCAAGAGCGTGTTCGTCGGCCTGCGGGCGCTCGATCCACTCGAGGCCGGCCGGCTCGTGCCGCTGGTCCGCCGCGTGGCCGCCGACCTGCCCGGCACGATCGCCATCGCGAAGCAGTCGAGCCTGTTCGAGCAGGGCCTGGGCTCCGGCCGCACCATCGACATCGAGATCACGGGCCGCGACCTCGCCCGGCTCGTGCAACTCGGCGTGCAGGTGATGGGAAAACTGCCTGCGGCGACCCCTGGCAGCCAAAACCTGCCGAAACCGTCGCTCGATCTGTCGAGCCCCGAGGTGCAACTCGTGCCACGGCTGGAGCAGGCGGCCGATATGCGGCTCGACGCAAGGCAACTCGGCTACATCGTCGATTGCCTCGTCGACGGCGGTTACGCCACCGACTACTTCCTGGGGAGCGACCGGATCGATCTCGTCATCAAGGGGGACGAGCGATTCGTGCAGCGGACGCAGGACATCCGCACGCTGCCGGTCGTCACCCCCGGCGGCCAGCTCGTGCCGCTCGACAGCGTGGCCGAGGTGCGGGAGTTTTCCAGCGGGCCCGAGCAGATTCTCCACCGCGAGCGGCAGCGGGCGATCACCGTGCAGGTGTCGCCGCCGAGCCGGATGCCGCTGGAAGAGGCGCAGGAACGGATCGAGCGCCTCGTCGTCGCGCCGCTGGCCGCGTCGGGCGCTCTCGAAGGGGGCTATGCGATCCGGCTCGGCGGCACCACCGACAAGCTGGTGGCCACCTGGCGGTCGCTCTGGTTCAACCTCGTGATCGCGGGGCTCATCACCTACCTGCTCATGGCCGCGGTCTTCGAGTCATGGCTCTATCCGGCCACGATCATCGCGTCGGTGCCGCTCGGCAGCGTGGGCGGGCTGCTCGGCCTGGCGACGCTCAATTGGTTCGGCGCACCGTTCGGGATCTTTCAGCCGCTCGACGTCCTCACGATGCTCGGCTTCGTGATCCTGATCGGCGCGGTGGTCAACAACCCGATCCTGATCGTCGAGCGGGCGTTGCAGGTGCTGGCCGAAGGGGGCACGGATCCGATCGAGGCGATCCTCGAGGGCGTCCGGAGCCGGATCCGGCCGATCTTCATGACCACGTTCACGACCGTGCTCGGCCTGCTGCCGCTGATCGTGTTTCCCGGGGCGGGCAGCGAACTCTATCGCGGCCTCGGCGCCGTGCTCCTCGGGGGCATGCTTCTCTCGACGTTCGTCACGCTGGTGCAGGTGCCGATCCTGCTGGGGCTGTGCCTGCGGCGGCCTGCGATCGCCGCAGGCGTCGCGCCCGTCGCACCAGTTCCAAACCCAGGCCGGCTGCCAGTGCTCCCTCCGCCGGATGGGCCGGTTCCGGACACGGGAACGGGCTCAATTCCACACCCTTGATCAGCACCTTGTTCACGTCCCAGATCGGGCCGTGCAGCTTCGGATCGGGGCACGCGGTCGGATCGCGGACGGCGGCCACGAAGCGAAACTGCAGGTGGGCGCCGATGGCCAACGTCGGGAGAATCGCCAGGCTCGAGACGCCGTTGTTGTTTGGCTTGTCATAGCTCGGCGACACACCCTCGAAGGCGAGCCCGTCGAGCAGCAGCGGCGCTGGTGCGGTGATCGT
>JBJTIE010000307.1:0-9903 GCA_046094845.1 Planctomycetaceae bacterium
TGTCGCGGAAGCCGCGGCCGGCCCGGACGCCCCTCCCCCGGCCGATCACGGCTGGCACGAGATGGCTCCGGCCTTGGCCGAAGCCGCCGCCCAGCCGATGGAACGGCACCGCGACCTGGAATTCCGCGAGCCGGTCACGACGCTCGACACGAGCCGCGGCCCAGTCGAGCTGCGCCGGCTCAACGACGACGAGAAGCGGCGGCGACGCAGCCGCCGCAACGTCGTCATGCTCCTCGTCGGCACGACGATCCTGATCGTGCTGACGCTCCGGCTGGGCCGCGAGCCGAAGAAGAAGCCCCGCTGACAGCCGGTCGTGGGCAGACGGTAGCCGCAGATTGGTCATCTGCGGTCAGTGACCATGTGCAGATTACCAATCTGCACCTACATGGTCACGACGTGGCCGGGCCTACGACTGCTCACCGATCGCCAGCAGCTCTTCGGCGTCGAGAAACGCCTCGGGCTGCGTGAAGATCTTGCCGATCGCTGCCTTGTGGATCTTCATCTTCGTGCCACCGACGCCGAGCGCTCCATAGACCACGGCAGCGCCGTCGGATCGCGCCTTGTCGGTGGCAACCACGCCCTCGATGCCCGCCGGCGGCACGGCATTGAGATCGATGATCACCTTGACGGACCGCGCGACGGCCCGGCCGGATGCGTTCAGCAGCTTCACGCCGGCCGCGCCGGCCGCCACGATCAGATCGATCTGCTCGACGAGCCTGGCAAGCGCCGTGTCGGGCTGCAGGCTCCCGGTCCACTCGACCGCGGACACTGCAGCCTGGGGCAGCGTCGCGGTGATCCGCGCCACGACTTCCTCCGCCCGCCGCAGCGTCCGCGAGGCCACCGTCACGTTCGCTCCGCGGCCGGCGAGCAGCCGGGCCACCCGTTGGCCCACGGGGCCGGTCCCACCGAGCACGAGGGCCCTGGGCTGGGGCTTCTCACCGGGCCGGAGCGGCAGATGACGGGCGGCGGCGACGACGGCCGCCGCCGCCGTGGTATTCGCGCCCGAAGGATCGAGGAGCACACCCACCCGCACGGGCCCGAAGAACGTGCCCCGCACACGAGCGGCCACCGCCTCGGCAGCCGCCACGTCGGAGCCCCCGATGAAGATCGCGGTCGAGGCGAGGTCGGCTCCACCGCGGGTGAACATCGCCCCGTGCACGAGTGACACCACGTTGTCCGGCGTCACGCCCCCGTGCCGCAAGAGCACGTCCGCCCCGGCATCGACCGCCACCACGGCGTCGAACGTGCTCGGCTGCGAATCACAATCGAGCTGAATCAGGATGCGCTTCGGCACGACACGGCTCCGTCACGTGTAGGTGCAGACTGGCGGTCTGCATACGGTCACTGACCCGCAGATTACCAATCTACGGCTACGGGTTTGGATGCCAGTCCCCTGTAGGTGCAGATTGGCAATCTGCACACCGCCACCGACCACAGAAGACCGATCCGCGGCCGTGAGCCCGTCACGGAGTGACGGGCCTACGAACACGGCCGCCGGGGCCGTCAGCGGCCCCGGCAGCCGTCTCAATTAGAAGCCCTTGAACGGATGGGCGGCCTTGTCCTTGCCGGCGAGCATCTCGTCGACCGTGGGCTTGCCCTTCATGGCGTTCGAGATCGCATCCACGGTGGCCTTGTAGTTGTAGTCGTAGATCTTCTTGTCGTCGGCGGCCAGCCAGTGGATGAACACGCCGCACACGATCACGAGGTTCTCGGCGTCGCTCTTCGGGATCACGCCGGAGGCGACGCTGTCGGCCACGGCCTTGGCGACGGCGGCCTGGGCGGGGCCGAACATCTGCACGGCCTGCTTGGCACCCTTGATCGTGACCTTCGTGATCATGACCGTCGCCGGCTTCACGGCGAGATTCGGGGTGAGCACGGCCAGCAGGTTCGAGTGCCCTTCGCTCTGTCGCGCCAGGGCGTTGGCAAACGCCACGCCGACTGGGCCGTCCTTGCTGCCGATCAAGAGATCGATGTGGGCAATCTCGTTCCCATCACCAGCCAGCGCTTCACCAATGAACATCGACATCGTGCGGCTCTCCGTAAGTATGGAATCCTGCCTCGAAAACGGGCCGGCAGGATACCATTTTCTCCCATGGCAACAAGCCGTCGGCCTGGCGGGCACGATCTGATCGCCGTCGGGGCGAGCGTGCGGGCGTTTGCCCGCTCGGCCGCGCGGGCCGGCTGGGAGGTGCATGCGATCGACCTGTTCGGCGATGCCGCTCTGCAGGCGCTGGCGGCGACGACGACGGTCGTGACGGCGTGCAACGACCTCCGCTATCCCCAGAGCCTCGTCGTGGCGGCGGCGGGGCTGCCCGCGGCACCGTGGTGCTACACCGGCGCCCTCGAGAACCACCCCGACGTCATCGCGGCGATCGCGGCCCGGCGGCCGCTGCTCGGCGCCACGGCGGCAGCCGTGCAGGCCGTCCGCGATCATGCGCGGCTGGCGGAGGTGCTGCGAGCCGCGGGCTTCGACTTTCCCGACACGTTCACGACGCCCGGGCATCCGCCGCGCGACGGCACGTTCCTCGTCAAGCCCCGAGCATCGGCGGGGGGCCGGGGCATCGCGGTATGGGATCGCTCGGCCGAAGACCGCGATCCGGATGTCTGCGTCTGGCAACGCCGCATTGCGGGCGAGTCATGGGCCGCGGCGTTCGTCGTATCTCGTGCCGGCGACGTTCGGCTCTGGGGCGTGAGCCGGCAGCTTGTCGGCTGCGACTGGTGCCATGCGAAGCCGTTCGCCTACTGCGGCTCGATCGACATGCCGCTGACGCTGCTGACGCCGCACATCCGCGCCTCCCTCGAGCGGCTCGGCCGCACGATCGCCGCCGCGTTCGCTCCGCTCGGACTCGCCGGCCTGGTCGGCCTCGACCTGATCGTCGACTCCTCCGGAGGGCTGCACGTGATCGAGGTCAATCCGCGGCCGACGGCCTCCATGGAACTCGTCGAGCGGACGACCGGCGAATCGCTGGCCGCCGTCCATGTCGCGGCCTGCGGCGGAGCGCCGCCCCATCCTCCGGCCCGATGCCCGCAGGACGTGACGTGGGGCAAGGCCGTGCTGTTCGCGGCCGGCGAGGTCGTGGTCGATGCTGAACGCGCCGCCGGCCTGCGGCGGGCCTGTCTCCCGCGCACGGCCTACGAGGCGGCATGGCCCGTGCTGGCCGACATCCCCTGCACGGGCACGGCGATTCCGGCGGCCGCCCCGCTGCTCACCATCTTTGCAGCGGCCGACGGCCGGTCGGCGGTGCTCGACCGCCTTCGCACCCGCGCGGCGGCGATCGATGCAGTGGTATCAGCCAGCGAGCCGCCGCGGCACTGACACGTCCTGCGACTCCGGCCAGAACTCCATCAGATAGGCGTCTTCGGTCGTGTCTTGATAGAAGTCCTTGAGCACGGACGTCGCGCGAAAGCCGGAGGCCCGAAAGAAGAGTTGCGCCGCCAGATTCGTCTCCCGCACCTCCAGCGCGATGCGGTTGCGGCGCTCCGGAGCCAGCTTGGCCGCGAGCTTTCGCAGCATGTGGGTGCCGATGCCGAGCCGGCGATGTGACCGCAGCACGGCAAAGTTGAGGACGTGCAGCCGCGAGCGATGGAGCTCGTAGATCATGAAGGCCACGACGGAGTCGGCATACTCGGCCACCATGCCGATGCAGTTCCGCTGCCGCAGGCAGCGGGTGAAGTCCTCGTCCAACCAGGGAAACTCGAAGGCCTCCCGCTCGATCGTGAGCACTTCGGGCATGTCACGGCGAATCATCCACCGCACATGGATGCCGGCCAGGGTGGTCGACGAGGCTGTCACGGTCCGTTCTCCAGCGGTCACTGAAATCTCGTGGTGGGTGCTCATGGGCGGCGAACCCTAGCAGCCGACCTCCCCCGCACCAAGCCGACCTTCAAGCACGTCTGGCTCGCCGCACACCGAACAGGCAGGTGAGGGGATCGGCGGAAGATCGAGGCTCAGCTGTTCTCCGCACGATCCCCTCGCTCGCGCTCGGGGCTTCCTTCAAAAACAGGTAGGCGAGGGGGTCGGTGCAAGCTCGAGGAGCATTGGACCGAGTCTTCGAGGTCCCGCGACGAGACTTGTACCGCCCCCGAGCCGGCACGCTCACGTCGGGGCCTGAACCGACCTTGACCGCGCCCCGGCCCACACCTACCGTCCCCACTCCCTCGACGCCGGCCGAACCGCGCATGCACCACCACGCCTCACCGCGAGCCTGCCTTCTCGCCATTGCCGCCCTGACGGCCGTGGCCCTCGTCGGCTGTGCGGAGTCGGCGATCCGCAGTCAGAGTCCGGAGATCGAGGCGCTCGCCAAGCTCGAGGCGAGCACCCGGATGGTCGGCGACTATGCCGCCCCGTGGGGACTGAACGCCAAGCGGATCGAGCATGCGGCCCTGGTCACCGGCCTCGCCAACACCGGCAGCGATCCGCCTCCGGGCCCGCAGCGGCAGACTCTGCTGGGCGACATGCAATCCCGCGGCGTCATCGAGCCCAACAGGCTGCTCGCCTCCCCATCGACGGGGCTCGTCTGGGTGCACGGCTATCTGCCGCCGGGCGTGCGCAAGGGCGACCGCTTCGACATCTATCTCGAGGTGCCGCCCGACAACGAGACGACGAGCCTCGAAGGGGGCTGGCTGATGGAGACGCGGCTCGCGGAGATGGCGGTGCTGGGCAACGCGATTCGTGACGGCCACGAACTCGGCCTGGCGACGGGTCCGGTGCTCGTCGATCCGGTGTCCGACGGCACCCGCGACTCGAAGTCGAAACTGCGGGCCCGGGTGCCCGGTGGCGGCATTTCGCTCACCGACCGCGAGTTGGGGCTGGTGCTGTCCGCCGAGCACCGTTCGTTCGCCATGTCGAAGCGGCTTGGCGACTGGATCAACCGTCGGTTCCATGCCGTAATCAAGGGCTCGAAGCGTGGCGTGGCCACGCCACGCACCGATCGCTACATCGCCCTCGAAGTGCCTCCGGCCTACCGGTACAACCTGCCCCGCTACCTGCGGGTCGTGCAGAGTGTGGCCGTCATCGAACCGCCGGAGGGCCGGCATGCGCGGCTGCAGTTGCTCGAACGGCAGCTGGGCGACCCGGTGACGGCGCCCTCGGCGGCACTCCGCCTGGAGGCGATCGGCAAGGACGCCATTCCCACGCTCCGCGCGGCCCTCGACTCGAAGGACCCCGAGATCCGGTTCGCCGCCGCGGAGGCGCTCGCCTACCTCGGGGAGTCGGTCGCCGCGCCACACCTTGCCGAAGCGGCCCGCACGCTCCGCAGCGCCCGCCCCACGGCCCTCGCGGCGCTCGGCGTGCTCGACGACGCCAACGGCATCGACGCCCTGCAGACGCTCCTGGCCAGCCCGAGCGCCGAGACCCGCTCCGGCGCCTTTCGGGCCCTCTGGAAAATGGATCGCAACCTGCCGCTCATCCGCGGCGAGCGACTCGGTGACGCCTGCTCGATGCACGTGCTCGACGTGAAGGGTCCGCCGCTCGTCCACGTCACCCGCAGCTACCGGCCCGAGATCGTGTTCTTCGGCACCGATCATCCGGTGGCCGACGGCCTGCGGGCGGAGGCCGGCAGCACGATCGTCGTGGTCGTCGAGGGCCGCACGGCCCGCGTGAGCCGGTTTGCAGCCGGCGCGGAGGATCAGTCGGTCGAGGTCGATGCCACCGCCGACGCCATCGTGCGGGCCGTGATCGAGACCGGCGGCACCTATCCCGACGCGGTGCAGTTCCTGCAGCAGGCCGGCGGCCGGCATGCCCTGTCGAGCCGCCTGGCGTTCGACGCCGTGCCCACCGATTTCGACGGCCGCCAGAGCATCCACGAGGAGGCGTCCCGACGAGCGCGCGACATTCCCGCGGACGCCGACGATTCGACCGCGTCCGCCCGCGGGGAACCGCTCGCGGACGAGGCCTCATGACCAGGCTCCAGGCCCTGGAACTCTTCGGCTTCAAGAGCTTCGCCGACCGCACGCGGTTCGAGTTCCCCGAGGGCATCACCGTCGTCGTCGGCCCGAACGGCTCGGGCAAGTCGAACGTCGTCGACGCGATCAAGTGGGTGCTCGGCGAGCAGTCGGTCCGCAGTCTCCGCGGCAAGGAGATGACCGACGTCATCTTCGCCGGCTCGCAGTCCCGCAAGCCGCTCAATTACGCCGAAGTCTCGCTGATCTTTGACAACACCGCCGGAGAGCTTCCGGTGCCGGCGGGCGAGGTGCAGATCACCCGCCGCGTGCAGCGGAGCGGTGAGAGCGAATACCTCATCAACGGCGAGACGTCGCGGCTCCGCGACATCCGCGAACTCTTCTCCGGCACCGGCGCCGCCACGGATGCCTACAGCGTGATCGAGCAGGGACGGGTCGACGCCCTGCTCGTGGCCTCGGGCCGTGACCGCCGCGCCGTCTTCGAGGAGGCGGCCGGGATCACGAAGTTCCGCGCCCGCCGGGCCGAGGCGCTGCGCCGACTCGAACGGGCCGAACTCAACCGCCAGCGGCTCGCCGACATCGTGGGCGAGGTGTCGAGCCGGCTGGAAACGGTGAAGCACCAGGCGGCTCGCGCCCGTCGCTGGCGGCAGATGACCGATCGGCTCAAGTCGCTGCGGCTGGCCGCTGCCACGCAGGACCTCGCGGCCGTCGACGCCGCGGTGGCGGCCGTGGACGAGGCCCTGGCCGCCGTGCGCGGCCACCTTGCCGGTGCGGAGGCCACGGCCGTGACCGCGGCCGCCGAGGCGACCGAATGTGCGACGGCACTGGAGGCCGTCGCGCCTCGCCTGGCCGCCGCGCGAACCGTCGTCGCCGGCGACACGCAGCGGGCAGCCACGGCGGAGGCCCCGCTCGGCCTGCTCCGCGGGCGACGTGCGGATGTCGAGCGGGAGGTCGGCGAGGCCACCGGACTGCTCGACACGGCCCGCCGCGAGGAGCGGGCCGCAGCCGCGGCCGTCGCCACGGCGCATCAGACCATCGCCGAGATCGAGTCGGCGCTCGATTCCCTGACCACACGGCTCGCCGGCTGCGAGCGATCGGCTGCCGGCTCCCATCACGACGCCGATGCGAACCGCCAGCGACTCGGCGACGCCACCCGCACCGTGGACCAACGGCGACACGAGCACCTGCGACTGGAGGCGGCCTGTGGCTTCGCGGCGACCCGCGCCGCCGACGCACGGGCGGCGGCGGATGCGGCCCGTGACTCGGTCGCCGCGGCCCGGCTTCAGCATGCCCGGCTCTCCGAATCGCTCTCGGCATGCGAGGGCAATCTGGGATCGGTCGCCTCCCGCTCCGAGGCGGCTGGCCGACGGGTGGAGGAGCTCGAGGGAGCGGCGCGAGAGAACGCCGACGCGATTCAAGCCGCCTGGCATGAACTCGCGGGCTGGCAGGCGAAACTCGAGGCCTGTCGGGAGCGGTGCGACGTGCTGCGCGAGCTCGTCGAGCGCCAGGAGGGCCTTTCGGATGCAGCCCGCCGCCTGCTCACCACCGAATCCGCCGCCGTGCCGGGGCTCTCCGGCTCGCTCGCCGACCTCGTCGTCGCGAGCATCGCCTGGGCGCCGCTGGTCGATGCCGCGCTCGCCGCGCTCGGTCAGACGATCGCCCACAGCCTCGTGATCGACACCCTCGACGACGTCGTCCGCTGGCATGCCGACTGGGCGGCGACCGACAAGGGCCGTGACGTGCTGGCCGCGGGGGGCCGAATCGGTTTTCTGGCGACGACGACACTCCGCGAGCCGTCCGGCTTCGAGCCCGCCCCGCAGCCGGGCATCGTGGGACGGCTCGACCGTCTGCTCGCCGCCGATGCCTCGGGATCGGGAACGATCGTCGATGAACGAACGGCGCGGGTCCTCGAGCGGCTCCTGGGGCGGGTGTGGGTCGTCGAGCGGATCGATCACGCCCTGCCGCTGCTCCAGGCGGCGGCCCCGGGCACGGTGTTCGTCTCCCAGTCCGGCGAGTGCCTCTCCGCGGATGGCTGCTTCGAGGTCGGCACTCCGTCCGCGGCATCGGGCCTCGTGGCCCGCCGCAGTGAGCTGCGGGCCGCCGAGCACCGGCGCGACGAATTGTCGCGGACGGTGGCGGATCGTCAGGCCATGATCGCCGGCCTGCAGGCGGCCGCCGCCGAATTGCAGCAGGAGCTTCGCCAGGCCCAGGCTCGGCGACAGGACGCCGTTCACGAGGCCGCCGCGTCACGGGCCCAACTCGATCGGGTGAACCGTGACCGCGACGCCGCTGCGACGCTCATTGCCACGGCCGAACGCGATCTGCGTGCCGCGGACGAGCGAGCCATCGCGGCGACCACCGAACTGGAGGCCGCCCGCGCAGCCGCGGCCGCGGCCGAACCCGCGATCGCCGCCGCGGTCGCAGATGCCCGCGCTGCGCAGGAAGCGGTCGATTCCCTCGAACGCACCCGCGGCGAACTCCTCGAGGAAATCCAGCAGCTCCGTGTCGAGCGGGCGACGGCCACCGAGAAGCTCGCCCGGAGCCGTGATGCCGCGGAGGCGACGGCCTCCGCCCACGCCTCCCGCGTCACCGATGTCGCCGCAGCCGGCGACCGCCGCCGCACCGCGGACGCCCGGCTTGCAGCCGATGAACTCGACCTCCTGGCAGCGGGTTCGGCCCATGCCGAGGCCGTGGCGGCTCTCGAACGATCAGCTGCGCTGCTCGGGGAGGCGGAGGCCACCGCAGACTCCTTGGACGGCCGGCGCCGCGCGAGCAGCGAGGCCGTCGAGCACGCGCGGGCCGCACAGTCCCGTCTGGCGGAGGCCGTCCACACGCATGAACTGGAAGCCGGCGAGGCCCGCCACCGCCGGGCCCGCATCGTGGAGCGGATTCGCGACGATTACGACATCGACCTCGAGTCGGGACTGCCGGCGGCATCGGAGGGGGAGCCCGTCGAGATTCCGGCCGACCGGGCGGAGCATGACCGTGAGATCGAGGACCTGCGGCGGAAGCTCGCGTCGATGACGACCGTGAACCTCGAGGCACTCCAGGAAGCCGAGGAACTGACGACCCGCCTGGCTACGCTCGAAGCCCAACTCGCCGACGTGGCGGGGGCCAAGGAATCGATCGAGCAGTTGATCACGCGAATCGACGACGAGAGCCGTCGGCTGCTCGGCGACACGATCGAAACGGTCCGCGGCCACTTCCGCGACCTGTTCGAGCGGCTCTTCGGCGGCGGTCAGGCCGACATCGTGCTCGAGGAGGGCGTCGATCTCCTGGAGACCGCGGTCGAGATCGTGGCCCGCCCGCCCGGCAAGGAGCCCCGCAACATCTCGCTGCTCTCGGGCGGCGAGAAGACGATGACCTGCGTCGCCCTCCTGCTGGCGAGTGTCCCCTCCCGCCCGAGCCCGTTCTGCGTGCTGGACGAGGTCGACGCCGCGCTCGACGAGGCCAACGTCGATCGCTACGTCGGCGTGCTCCGCGACTTCCTCTCGACCACGCAGTTCATCGTGGTCACCCACTCCAAGAAGACGATGGCCGCGGCCACGACGCTCTACGGCGTGACGATGGAGGAATCGGGCGTCTCGAAGCGGGTCTCGGTGCGATTCGAGTCCACCGCTGCCGCCACCCGCCCCGCCACGAAGGCGGCCTGAAGCCGGCCTTTTCCGGGCATTCGGCAGCATCGCGTCGCATGGACGATGCGGTGCCACCCCTCCCTTCCGAAAGAACGGCTCAAGTCGCACGACAGGTTTTTTCGATCTACCCACCTGGACGGTGATGCCGCGAACGTGTCCGGGGCCAACCTGGACCAAGCGGGGCATCGAGCAGGGGGGGAATCCTGCGAGCCGCTGCCTCTGCCCGAGGGCACCCATGCATGGGTGCCGGCGGGTGGATGCCGCTCTCTCACGCCCCCGCCGCGCTCAGCCGGCCATCGTGGGGCACGACGACGCGGTCGTCCCTGTGATCGTGATCGAACCGCGTCGGGGGGGCTTCGTTCCACCG
>JBJTIE010000308.1:0-3807 GCA_046094845.1 Planctomycetaceae bacterium
GGGCTCGATCTGCCGGAGGTGTCACTCGTGGCGATCCTCGACGCTGATAAGGAGGGCTTTCTGCGGAGCGAGACGTCGCTCATGCAGACGATCGGCCGCTCGGCACGCAATGTCGATGCCCGCGTGATCCTCTACGCCGACACCGTGACGGAGTCGATGCAGCAGGCCGTCGACGAGACACGCCGGCGGCGGGCGCTTCAGGAGGACTACAACCGCACGCACGGCATCACGCCCGAGACGATCCGCAAGGAGATCCGGGCCGGCATCGAGGCCGAGTCCTCGTCGCGGGCCGTGGCCTTCGAGGCGGTGGGGCAGGGGGATGAGACGCGGCGTCGCACCACCGAATTGTTGGAGCAGCTCGAGTCCGACATGATGCAGGCCGCGGCCGAACTCGACTTCGAGCGGGCCGCGCGGCTCCGCGACGAGATCGCCGCCCTCCGCGACGGCCGCCCCCGCGCCGCCGGCCGCGCGAAAGGCAAGGGCCGCCGCGGCCCATCCCAGGGCCGGATTCCCCGGCCGAATCGGTGATCCAGGCCCACGGCGGTTTTGTCGCGCCGTAGCCCGCTGTCGCGCCGTAGTCCGTACACTCCGTGTGCGGTTGGAGGCGTGAAGGCCGATAGGTCGGCTATTTGGCTCGAGGTCCGCGAACCGTCAGTCAAATAGCTCGGCTCTGTGGTGTTCGGGCCGTGGGCCGCATGCGGAGCATGCGGACTACGGGTCCGCCTCGTCAGGCCGCCTTGCGTAGGCCTTCGAGCGAGCGGCCGAGGCGGCGGCGGCCTGCCGGGGCCGCAACGCCCACTGGAGCCGCGGCGGCGGTTTCGAGCACCGTGGGCTCGCGGCGGACGGCGAGCCGGTCACGGAGCGACTGGGCCAATGCGGGGCCGAAATCCTCCTCGCGATTCCGCGTGCCGACATCCTCGACCGCGTCGGCGATGCCCAGCACCACCGCCTGCCGCACGCCCTCGCGCACCCACTCGAAAAAGCTCATCGCCGTGCCTCCATGCAGCCTGCATCACTCGGGCCGCTTCCTGCAGCCCGGTCGGGGCCTTCCGGCCCTGATGGTCGTATCGGACGCCTAGCCGCCCGACTGCATCCGCCCCGTCCGGCGTGCGGCGCCCGTCCTCTGGGCAGACTCTGCGGCTGCCGGCCGGGCCCCCGTGCGGCCGACGCAGACGATGCAAATGTCGTCGCTCCGCACCTGGCCCGCCGCGTGCCGCTCCACGTCGGCGAGGAGCCGGCGACCGACCGCCTTGGGGCCGTCGGCCGGCTTGCCGAGCACCCGGCAGAGCCGGTCGATTCCGTAGAGGCGAGACTCGTGGTCGAGGGCCTCGGTGACACCGTCCGTGCAGAGGAGGAGGGTGTCGCCAAGAGCGAGATCAACGGTGCAGGAGCGGTAGGATTGGCCACCCGCCATGCCGAGCGGCAGCCCGCCGAGATCGGCCGCGACGGTTCGGACGCCGCCCCCTGCATCCCGTAGAAAAACGGGTAGGTGGCCGGCGTTGCAGATCGTGGCCCGATGGGCCAGCGTGTCGAGCACGACAACCACGAGCGTGGCGAACCGGTCGTCCCAGCCGCCGCGGAGAAAACTCTCGTTGATGCGGCCGATGGCCTGGGCGAGGTCGGGCTCGCTGGCGAGGCAGTAGCGGATGTCGGCCGAGAGCGCGGCCATGAGCAGGGCGGCGGCGACGCCCTTGCCCGAGACGTCGGCGAGCACCACCGCGAGGCGGCCGTCGGGGAGCGGCACGTAGGTGAAAAAGTCGCCGCCGACATGGCGGGCCGGCTCGTAGAAGTCGAAGACCTCATAGCCTTCGACCGCCGGCGGGCAGGAAGGGAGCAGTCCCTGCTGCACCCTGTGGGCCAGTTCCAGATCACGGTTGAGCTGCTCCCGCGCCACATGGTCATCGTGGGCCAGTGCCTGCTCGACGGCGCGCGCCGCCTGCCCGGCCACGCCGGCGAGCAGTTCCAGATCGGCCGCCATGAAGCCGTTGCGGACGTCCCGGGAGTCGACCTGCACCACGCCGAGCATCTCGCCATCCTCTCCCACCACTGGCACGCACATCACCGAGCGGATCCGGCAGTCGGTCACGCTGTCGTGCACGTTGAACCGGCTGTCTGAAACGGCATCGGCCGACAGGATCGCCGTGCGGCTGCGGGCCACCTGCTCGATGAGCGACAGGCTCAACCGCAGCGGGCCGGGTTCCTGAGTGCCGCGCACCTTCCGCGCCTTGAGCACCATCCGCCGTGACTGCGGATCGGACAAGAGCACGAAGCCACGGTCGGCGCGCGGAAAGATGTCGAGCAGGCCGTCCAGCAGCCGTGGCAGCACGTCGTCGAGGGAGAGCGAGGCGCCGACCGCCCGCTGGATGCCCATGACGGCCCGCAGTTTCGCCTCGGCCTGGCGGGCCAGGCCCTCGTCGGCCGCAGGGCGGGCGACGTCGACCTGCGACACGATCAGATTGTCGCGGCCGTCGGGCTCGAAGACGTCGTCGGCCAGGTGGGTGCCGGTGCTGATCATCGACCGTGACCGCGACGAAAACGTGAGCAACTGGTCGCCGATCAGGATCTCGTCGCCGTCCTCGAGCCGGCGGCGACTGGCGAGCGGACGGCCATTGACGCTCGTGCCGTTGCGGCTGCGAAGGTCTTCAATCGAGACCCCGTCTTCTGACCGGGTGAGCGTGGCGTGCTGGCGGCTCACGGCCGTCGATTCGAGCACCACGTCGCAGCCCGGGTGGCGGCCGATCACGACCCGATCGCGGGAGATGCGAAAACGGCGGCCGCGGTGGGGGCCGGATTGGATCTGAAGGGTGGCCACGAGAGGGAATCAGGCGGAATTGCCGAGTCAGCGTGCAGGAGGTACGCTCCGTTCACCAATCGATTGATTGGGGAATGGTGTAACGGTAGCACGACTGGCTCTGAACCAGTTAGTCTAGGTTCGAATCCTAGTTCCCCAGCTTTATCCCTCACGCGCCGGGGGGCTGGCCTCGAAGCGTCGCAGCCCGGCCCTCACGCGCTGGGGGCTGGCTGGCGGTAGGCTGGCGGCATGGAAGAACCCACGCACCGCGTGCTGCTCGTCGACGATCAGGCCATGATCGGCGAGGCCGTGCGCCGGCTCGTTCGCGACGAGCCCGACATCGCCTACGAATGCTGCCGCGACGCAGAAACGGCCTTCGCGCTGGCGGAAACGTTCCGGCCCACGGTCATCCTCCAGGACCTCATGCTCCGGGACGTCAGCGGCCTCGATGTCGTGCGGCGGTTCCGCTCGCTCCCGGCCACGGCCGCGATTCCCGTGATCATGCTCTCCGCCCGGGACGAACCCGTCGTCAAGGCGGAACTGCTCGGCGCGGGGGCCAACGACTACCTCGTGAAGCTGCCCGACAGGATCGAGCTGATCGCCCGAATCCGGGTTCACTCCGAGGCCTACCTGCGGCTGCTGGAGCGGAATGCGGCGTTCGCGGCCCTCGAGCAGGAGCGGGAGAAGTCGGAGCGGCTCCTGCGCAACATCCTCCCGGAGACGATCGCCAGCCGGCTCAAGGACGGGCAGGCGACGATCGCGGAGAGCTTTCCTGCGGTCACCGTGCTCTTCGCCGACCTGTGCGGCTTCACCGACTTCTCGCAGCGGGTCGATGCCCGACATCTCGTGGGGCTGCTCGATGAGATCTTCTCGGCCTTCGACCGTCTCGCGCTGGGACTCGGCGTGGAGAAGATCAAGACGATCGGCGACGCCTACATCGCCGTGGCCGGCTTGCCGGACGCCCGCTCCGACCACGCCGACGCGCAGGCCCTCAACGCCCACGACATGCTGGACGC
>JBJTIE010000309.1:0-3171 GCA_046094845.1 Planctomycetaceae bacterium
GCAGGCGCCCCCTGGAGTCCTCCCGCATGACCGCGTCACCCCGCACGCCGTTCCGCGTCACGCTGACGGCCGACTTCTACGGCGCCGACGGCAGCCCGCGGTACGCCGACTTCGGCCTCGGCACGTTCGGCGCCTATCCGCATGTCGAGGTGAGCCGGTTTGACCGCCATGAGCCCGAGATCGCGGCCCGCCAGCTCACCGAGGCCCACGGCGTGATCGTGCTGTCGCCGCGGCTGACGGAGGCGTCGCTCGCGGGAAACGACTCGCTCCTCGCGGTTGGGCGGTTCGGCGTGGGGTACGACAGCGTGGACGTGGCCGCCTGCACCGCGGCCAACGTCCTGGCCATGATCACCGCGGGCGCGGTGAATCACTCGATGGCCGAGGCCACGGTCGCCTGGATGCTCGCCCTCACGCACCACGTCGCGGCCAAGGATCGTCTCGTGCGGGAGGGCCGCTGGGACGACCGCTCGGTGTTCATGGGAAGCGAACTACGAGACCGGACGCTCGGGATCATCGGCTTCGGCGGCATCGGTCGCACGCTCGTGCCGATGGTGGCGGGCTTTCGCATGCACGAGCCGGTCGTGTTCGACCCGTTTGTGGGTCCGGCGGCGATCACGGCGGGAGGCGGCCGGGCGGTCGAACTCCACGAGCTCCTGGCGACGGCCGACTTCGTATCGATCAACTGCCCGCTCACCGCGGAGACCCGCGGCCTCGTCGGCGCGGCGGAGATCGCGCGGATGAAGCCCACGGCCTGCCTGCTCAACCTCGCCCGCGGCGGGATCGTGGACGAGGAACCGCTGCTCGCGGCGCTGCGGGAGCGTCGCATCGCCGGTGCCGCCCTCGACTGCTTCGCGGTCGAGCCGGTCGTCGATCTCGACCGCTTCGCGGGGCTCGACAACCTCCTGCTCGCGCCCCATTCGATCGGCTGGACGCACGAGCTTTTCCGCGACATCGGCCGCACCGCCTGCCAGTCGATGCTCGACCTCGCGCTCGGCCGCCGCCCGCGGGGCGTGCTCAATCCAGAGCTTTTCGACCGGCCCGAGTTCCTCGACAAGTGGGCCGAGGTGATCGGCGGCGACGTGCCGCGCGGCCAGGGAGCGCTGGCATGAAGCGGATCGTCTGCGGCGTGGCCGTGATCGTCGCGCTCTGGAGCGGTGCGGCCGCGTTCGCCGCGGAGCCGATCCCGCTCCGGGCCGGCCCGCTCACGCTCGTCTTCGAGCCCGACCTCGCCTTCCTGCGGCATCTCCGCGTCGGCTCCGACGAGGTGCTCCGCGGCATCAGCGCCCCGGTGCGGAACCGGTTCTGGGGCACCGTGCCGCCGCAGGTGCGGATCGTGGACCTCGACCGCGGGGCCGACCGGTTCACGCTGCTCTTCGACGTCCGCTGCCGCGAGCGGGAGGTCGATTTCCTGTGGCGCGGCACGCTCGTGGGGAAGCCCGACGGGTCGCTCGACTACACGTTCGAGGGCGAGGCCCTCGCCGACTTCGAGCGGAACCGGATCGGGTTCTGCGTGCTCCACGGCGAGACGGCCGCGGGCCGGCGGTGGCGGCTCGAGCACACCGACGGCGAGATGGAGGAGGGGCGGTTTCCCGAGCGGATCGCGCCGCACCAGCCGGCCCGGGATCTCCGCACGGCGGCCCACGAGTTCGCCTCCGGCCGGTGGGCGACGGTGGCCTTCGAGGGGGACGTGTTCGAGATGGAGGACCAGCGAAACTGGACCGACGCCTCGTTCAAGACCTACTGCACGCCGCTCGACCGGCCCCGGCCCGTGGCGGTGCCGGCGGGCACGAAGGTGCGGCAACGGATCAGGCTCACTCTCGACGGGGAAATGCCCGCGCCGCCGGCGACGGATGACCCCGTTGGCGACCGGCCCATCGTGCTCGAGGTCGGCGCCGAGTCACACCCGCTGCCGGGCATCGGCGTGCAGGTGGCGGATCACGGCGAGGATCTCTCCGCTGACGACATCGCCCGCCTCGCCCGCCTGCGGCTCGATCACCTGCGGGTGAACCTGACGCCGGCGGACGGTCGCGGTGCGAACCGGCTGCGGGCGGCCGTGGCGCAGGCCCGAGCGCTCGGCACGTCGCTCGTCGTCGGATTGCACCTCGGCACCGACGTCGATGCGGGACTCGAGGCGGTCGCGGCGGCGTGCCGTGCCGAGCGGCCGCCGGTCGTCGCCTGGCTCGTGATCGATGCCGACGACGCCACGTTCGCCCGGGCCCGCGCCGCGCTCGCGCCCCTGGTTCCCGGCGCCCTCATCGGCGTCGGCCGCGACACGAACTTCACGGAGCTCAACCGCAACCGGCCCGGAGCGGCGGGGCTCGACGTCGTGGCCTACGGCATGAATCCGCAGGTCCACGCATTCGACGAGGCCTCGATCGTGGAGACGCTGCCGATCCAGGCGGAGACCGTGCGGACGGCGCGGACGTTTCTGGGCGACCTGCCGATCATCGTCGGCCCCGTGACGCTGCGGGTGCAGGCGGTGACGCAAACACCCCTGCCCGGCGAATTGCCGGCGGATGTCGATCCGCGGCAGGCCTCGGCGTTCGCCGGCGGCTGGACGCTCGGCAGCATCGCGTCGCTCGCCACAACGGGCGCGAGCCGGATCACCTACTACGAGACGGTCGGTCCCAAGGGCATCATGGCCGCGGGCGAGGTCTACCCCGTCTACGACGTGCTGCGCGACGTCGGAGACTTCGCCGGCGGCCGCGTGCGGCCGGTCACCACGAGCGATCCGGCGGCGGTCGTGGGCCTCGCCCTGGAGCGTGACGGCCGGCGGCGGCTCGTGATGGCCAATCTCGTGGACGAACCGCGGACGGTGTCCGTGCGCGGGTTCGGCGACGACACCCCGGTGACGCTCGCCCCCGGTGAGATCGCCCGGCTCGACGCCGCCGCGGGGGCCGCGACCGGCGTCCCCGCCGCGCTCCCTCGGCCGTGGCTGGGCCCTGCGGTGGCCGCCGTGTTCATCATCCTCGCGGTGGCGAGCGTCCGACTGCCGGCGCTCCGCCCCTGGTCGTTCACGCTCTCGATCCTCGCGGCCGTGGCCACGGGGCTCGCGTTCCCGGAGTGGTTCATCGGCGTGGGCGACTTCCGGTTCACGTCGCTCTTCAAGCCGCTGCTCATGCTGATCATGTTCTGCATGGGGGCCACGTTGAGCGCCGGCGACTTCGCCGG
>JBJTIE010000310.1:0-3070 GCA_046094845.1 Planctomycetaceae bacterium
CGTCAGGGCCGTGAGGTCCACGAACTTCAGCCGGTGGGCCTTCGCCAGGGCCCGCATCACCTTGTCGCCCGGGGCATAGCCGAGCCGGACGACCTCGTCGTGCACCTTCTTGCCCGAGGTCCCGGCCACCTTCATGGCCTCGGCGAGCTGCTCGGCGGACACGATGCCTTCGGAGACGAGAAGATTGGTGAACGCGTCTGCCATGGCTCACTCAGGCGGTCGGGGCGAGGAAGGTATCGGCGTGTTCGTATCCCGGGGCACAGGTGCACAGAAAGACGAGTTCTTCAGAACCCGTATTCGTGATCGTGTGTCGGAGGCCGGGCGGGATAGCGATTGCGTCGCCGGGGCCGACGGGGCGGGTCTCGGTGCCGAGCGTCATCGCCGCGGTGCCGGTGAGAATGTAGTAGATCTCCTCCGTCACCTTGTGGTGGTGGGGCGTGGTGGCGGCCCCGGGGGCGAGGCGGGCCTCGGCCAGGCTCTGGTTGCGGACCGCCGAATTGCGGTGGGCCATCAACTCTCGAATCGTCGAACCATCGACGGTGGTGAAGGGCACGGTGTCGCGGTGGTTGACGACGTCCATCGGCAGCTGCGGCTCGAGGTACAAAACCCTGAATCGACCCAGGTATCGACCTAATCCGTCAGGATACCAAACCACTATGGATGTGCAGCACTGCCGGATGAACGGGACGCGTCTCCCAGGCCTCTGAATCGGGTAGCTCGGCCGCCGGAAGCGACTCATCGGCCTCGACCACGAACGTGGAACCGGCCGGAGCGGCCTGCATCAGGGCCGTGATCAGGGCCAGGATCTCGGCCCGCCGGTCGGTGAACATGCCCCACGGGGGCGAGATGAACACGGCCCACGGGCGGTCGATCGGCAGGTCGGGCATCCGTTTGGCCCAGTTGAGGGCGTCGCCGGGGCGGACGTCGATGCGGTCGGTGATGTCGAGCTCTTTTGCCGATCGCTTGAGGGCGTCGGCCGTGGGGAAGTGACGCTCGACGAGCACGGCCCGCGTGGCCCCGCGGCTGACGGCCTCGAAGCCGAGGGCGCCGGTGCCGGCGAACATGTCGATGACGGTGGTCCCGATGACGGTGGGCCCGAGCAGGTCGAAGAGCGTCTCACGGACGCGATCCTTCATCGGCCGCGTCCGCGGGTCGGGCACGAAGGCGAGCTTCCGCCCGCGGAGGGAGCCCCCGATGATCCGCGGCGGCGCCGTCGGGTCGGGGGGAGGTGGTTCCTTCGATCGTCGCGCAGCATGCTTTGCCATACGGCAAGCCTACCACCAGGTCGTGCCCGCTCCTGGCAAATAGCCGGCCGCTCGGCCCTCACGCCTCCAACCGCACACGGAGTGTGCGGACTACGGGGGAGTGTGCGACCCACGGCGCCGTAGTCCACATGCTCCGCATGTGGCCCACGGTCAAAACACCACAGGCCCAAGCTACTCCCTCGCAGGTCCGCCCACCCCCTGCCAAATAGCCGGCCACTCGGCCTTCAAGCCTCAAGCCGCACACGGAGTGTGCGGACTACGGGAAAGTGTGCGGACTACGGGAAAGTGTGCGGACTACGGGCGGAGTGTGCTCCCGTGCGTGTACGATAAACCTTCCTCCCCGGAGCCCATGCATGCACGGCCTGCCCCACCGCCACCGCACCCCCTGGCTCGCTGCCCTCCCGGCAGCCGTCGCCAGCCTGGCCATCGCCGCCCCTGATGCCGCCGCTCCCAAGCCCGATCCCAAGCAAGCCGCAGCCGAGTTCGACGCCATCAGCGACGAGATGAAGAAGCTCGTGGGCGAACTGGCCGTGCTCCAGGCGAAGTATCACCAGCCCGGCGCCGACAAGCCCGCCCTTGAAGCCCGCTTCGAGGAGACCCGTCAAAAAGCCCAGGCCGGCGCGGAGCGACTCGAAGAGGCCGCCTTCCAGCTCGTGGCCGCCGACCCGAAGCACGCCGGTGCCCGCGAGATCTGCGGCGCCGTGATCGCCACCTCGCTCCAAGGCGACGACCCGCAGCGGGCCCTCGCCGCCGCCACGCGGCTCGAACAGGTCGGTGCCGCCGACGACTCGACGCTGCTCATGGCCGCTTCGGCCGCGCTCGTGGCCTCCGATGTCGAGGCCGCGAGATCGTTTCTCGCCAAGGCGACGGCGGCGGGTGCCCCCAAGGCCCGCACGTCCGAACTCGCCGAGGCGATCGACCGCGAAGCCCCGAAGATCGAGGCCGAGCAGGCCAAACGCACAGCCGACGCCGCAGCCGACGACCTGCCGCGGGTGAAGATCGCGACGACCGCGGGCGACCTCGTCGTCGAGCTGTTCGAGAACGACGCCCCCAACACCGTGGCCAACTTCATCAGTCTCGTGGACAAGGGCTTCTATAACGGCACGTCGTTCCACCGCGTGATCGGCGGCTTCATGGCCCAGGGGGGCGATCCGACCGGCAGCGGCCGCGGCGGCCCGGGTTACGCGATCCCATGCGAGGTGAACGAGCCCGGGGCCCGGAAGCATTTTCTGGGAACGCTCTCGATGGCCCACGCCGGCCCCGACACGGGCGGGTCACAGTTTTTCCTGACGTTTCGGCCCACCGACCACCTCGACGGCAAGCACACTGTGTTTGGCCGCGTGATCGAGGGCTTCGACGTGCTGCCGCGGCTGATCCGCACGCAGGACCCAGAGGGCCGGCCTGTTCCCGGCGTGAACCCGGATAAAATCACGAAGGCCGAGGTGCTCCGCAAACGGAACCACCCGTATGAGCCGAAGAAGCTTCCCGACCCGCGGAAGTGAGCCTGAAGTGAATCGGAGACACATTCCCATGTCACGACACGTCGGATCACGTCACGCCACGCTCGCCTGCGGAACGGCAGCTGTTCTGTTGCTCGCCGCCACCGCCATCGCCGCCCCCCCTGGACCCACGCCCATGGAACCCGCCGACTCCGCGATCAATCCCGCCATCGCCGGCCGCATCGCCGACGATGATCTCCCGAAGACCGACGAGGAGTGGCGGCGCCGGCTCAGCCCGCTGCAGTTCGAAGTGGCCCGCAAGAAAGGCACGGAGCGGGCCTTCACCGGCAAGTACACCGACACCGA
>JBJTIE010000311.1:0-5972 GCA_046094845.1 Planctomycetaceae bacterium
CTGGAGCAGCAGGTCGCCCACATCGTGAATCTTCGGCGGATCGACGCCCGCCCAGCGCAGCATGCCCTTGAGCGCGAGTTCGACGACTTCTTGGCTCTCACGCACGACATCCGAAAACGCGGCTCGCGCATGCAGCACCTCGAGGGCCGCAAGGCGGTCGCCACACTTGCGATGGTAGCCGGTCGCGAGGTCGTTGGTCGTCATAGCTCGACCACCTCGCCCGGCCGAAAGTCGGGCTTGTAGTCCCAGAACGCGCCCCCCTTGAACGGCACCCGCCGCGATCCGAGCGCCTGCATGCGGCTACGCAGCCCCGCAAGAAACGTCTTCAGCATGCCACCGCGGTCCGTGAGCACCACGCTCCATAGCGTCAGGTCGAGATAGAGCGGACTGCCGGCGGCAAGCTCATGCGGAGTCTTGAACACGGGGGCAAGTTCGATCTCCGGCCCCTGATCCGACCAGACGCGAGATCTCACCGCCTGCGTGGCATCGGTGACCGGCCGAAACTCGCGGACCCGCTTCATCCGGCTCGGCGGCAGCGGCTCGGCGACGACGAGCAGATCGAGATCGGACGCGGGCGTGGCCGCGCCCCTGGCCCACGACCCGAAGATCGCAAGCGAGATCAGCCGCCCACCGTACGTGGCGATCGCCGCCTCACGAATCGCTGCGAACAACTCGTTGCGGTTCTCGGTATTCATATCGCGAGATTGTATCACCGCACCTGTGGCCCAATCTGGCGAGGGGCTGCCGGTGCCCTCTCGGCGGACGTTCGCTACGGACATCCTGTCCTTCGCTCACTGCATGTCCGATTCGCTTCGGCATCCTGCCTACGCTCGCTTCCATAGCCCGCGAGATGGCACCGGCAGCCCCTCGCCTCCCTCAACCGGTAGAGGAGGCTTCGGGTGACCCGTGCCCCGGGAGCCGGCGTATGCTGACAAGCGCAGCCAGGATGGCGAAGCGCCGTCAGCATCCGAGCGAGCGAAGGACAGGATGTCCGTAGCGAGCGTCCGGCGACGGGGCGTAGGCACTCCCGAGCCGGCTTGGGCGCGAAGAGCCTCGGCTCATAGACGCCGACGGTCGTCGTCGCGGCCAGCTCGCGGAACGGGCGGACGCCGCTGATGCCGTCCCACGGATACTTCACGTAGGGCAGCTCGCGCTCCCCCTCGTCGCGCTCCAGGAAGCCCGGGATGAAGGTCTCCTTCGTGAGCGTCGTGAGGCGGACGCGGCCGGTGCCGCCGTAGGGGACGAGCGTGTCGGGATCGTCGAAGTCCACGACTTCGATGACGGCACGGGGCTGCGGGGCGTAATACGCGATCGTGTAGCCGTCGGCCGGAATCACCGGCCGGCTCGCGGCCAGGCCCATGAGCGTATTGCCGTAGGTGGGCGTCATGAAGGCGCCGTCGAGGAGTTCCTCGACGGCGAAGCGAGTCCACTGCGGCGTGAACTCGGTGCCGCCCGAGAAGATGCCGGTGATCCCCGCCTTGCGGATCGTCGTTCCCTTCTTCTCGAGCGCGAGCGCCAGGGCTTCGAGAAGCTTCGGCGTCGTGAACATGCAGCGGACGTCGTGGCCCGCCTCGAGGATCGTGATCGCCTGATCGATGCAGTGCTGCTTGTAGGCCTCGAGATGCTCCATCCAGCCCTTCTGGATGAGCTTGATCACCCAGCGGGGGTCGAGATCGACGCAGAAGCAGATGCCGCCGCGGTATTGCGCGAGGTGTTCGATCGAGAGCCGCAGCCGCCTCGGACCCGAGGGGCCGAGCATCAGCCAATTCGCCCCCTGCGGAAAATATTTCTCGGGGAGCGTCTCGCTGAACATCTCGTAGTCGGTGCGGAAGTCGCGGGAGTTGTACCGTGACTTGGGGGTGCCCGTCGTGCCACCGGTCTCGAACACATAGGCCGGCTGGTCGGCCAGGCCCTTCGGCACCCAGCGCCGCACCGGGCCGCCGCGGAGCCACTCGTCCTCGAAGGGGGGAAACTTCTTCAGGTCGGCGAACGACTTCACGTCCTTCCGCGGATCGAAGGGGAGGCTCTTCGCATACTCGAGCCAGAACGGGCAGCCGGTGGACTCGTGGAAGTGCCAGGCCATCGTCTCGACCACGTGTGCGTCGAGCGCGGCCCGGGCGGCGGCGATCGCGGCGGCCTCGGCGACCGGGAAGACCGGCGGCTTTCCCGGCGCGGAGGTGGCGGCAGCGGCTGTGGCCATGGGAGGTGATCCAGTGAGGAGTGGCGGGCGGATGGCGGCGGTCTGTCAGCCGTCGGAGGCCGGCTCCGACTGTGGCAGCGGGGCGCCAAGTTGGGCGAAGAGCTGGAGCACGCCGTTGAAGTGGGCGAGACGCGGGCCGTAGCGGTCGATGAACTCTCCCAGGGCGTACTCGCTGTCGGAAAAATCTTCCGCGTTGTCGGCGGCCTCCTGGGCCAGGCTCGACAGAAACTCCGTGTGCACCTTCGAGAGCGACTCGGCCGCGCGGCGGCACGATGTGGCCAGTTGCGGATTGGCCTCCTTCCAGGCTTTGAGCTCGGCCATCCGCTGTCGCTGCTGGAGCGAAACCTGGCCGAGCAGTTCCGTGAGCAGCTCGCACTGCTTGTGCTGGAGCGCGACGAGGTCGCGGAGGAGCCGGTTGGTCTCGACGGCGTCTCCGGTGCCGGTGTGGCCGGCCTGGGCGATCGTGCCTGCGGAAATATCGACCTGCGTAAAGAGCGGAGGGCTGTCGTGCATGCGGAGCCTCGTGGATTCCAGGGGGGCGTCGGCCCTCACACGACAATAGTAGCAGCCGCCGTGGCAGGTGCCGCCGTGGGCGGCAGGGTCTGCCCAGTTTGCGTCGGAACCGCAGGCGGCAGGGTGCGGCGACGGTTTGCGGACGGTGCTCAAGTGCCCGTCGGGGATGCCCGATGGATGGAGTCGGTGGCCAGCCCGGTCTGGGGCGGCAACGGGTGGCAACGGCACGACGGAGCAGGCATGGAGCAGGCGACCACGGAAGGGGCGTTGTTCGGGTTTCTCACGGCCATCGACGCCCCGGGCCACGGCCTGTTCGGCGGCTACCTCGTGGTCGATGCCCGCGGCCGGCCGGTGGAGTTTCTCTGCACGGCGCCGCTGAAGGTGACCCGCGCCCAGCAGATTCTCTACGGTGCCACGCTGCACGGCCATCTGCATGGCCAGCAGGTGGGCAGCACGCTGCTCGCCGAGTGCGAAAGCCGGCCGCTCGTCGTGCTCACCGACTTCGAGCCGCTGCTCGCGGTGCGGTCGCACACGAGCCTGCCGGTCGCAGCCGTGAAGCGGCCCGATGAACCCGGGGATGGCGGCTTCATCGTCGGCGACGTGCGGGTCGTGGCCGTCATCGACGACGAGCCGCTTGTCCGCGCGCATCTGTCTGAGCTCGCCGCGGCCGTCGATCTCCGTGAGCCCTTCGAGCGGATCCGGCTGGCCATCGAGGAGGCGCAGCGGATGACGTCACCGGCGCGGGCGGCATGAGCGTCGCCACGATCCTCCAGCGGCTGCGTGCCGACGAGTTCGCCGTGCCGCGGGTCGATCTGCTGCCGCCGGTCGGCCTCGCCGTGCCACGGCCGCCGGTGCTGCGGATGCCCGTGAACCGCGTGTCGGCGGCCATCGTGCGGATCGACGCCGGGATCCCGCGGCCGGCCGTGCAGCGTTATCGCTTCGAGCGAACCGAGCAGCCGGTCGTCCCGCCACCAGCGGCGCGATCCGAGGTGCGCGAGCCGCGGCCGCCCGCCGCCGACCGACCGGTGCGTCGGGCGCGGCTCGTCCCGCCGAAGGACGTGGTCAAGCCGGAGGAGAAGTTCTTCTATCTGCTCCAGCCCGACCTGGAGACGATCCTGCAGGCCGACCGGCTGGAGTTTCCGCGGCAGCCGTTTCCCTTCCAGCTCGACGGCATGGCCTTCCTCGTGCCGCGGCATGGCGCCGTGCTCGCCGACGAGATGGGGCTCGGCAAGTCGATGCAGGCCATCTCGTCGATCCGGCTGCTCGTGCGAACGGGGCAGGCCCGTCGCGTGCTCGTCGTCTGCCCCAAGGGGCTCGTCTCCAACTGGACCCGTGAGCTCGCCGACTGGGCGCCGGAGCTCGTCGTGGCCGTGATCGAGGGGGATCCACAACGGCGACGGTGGCAGTGGTCGCTGCCCGACGTGCCGGTGAAGGTGGCCAACTACGAGGTGGTGGTGCGGGACCGCGACCTCGTGGCCGAACTCGGCCTCTCGTTCGATCTGGTGGTGCTCGACGAGGCGCAGCGGATCAAGAACCGCGGCGGCCAGACGAGCAAGGCCGTGCGGGCACTCACGCGGCAGCGGAGCTGGGCGCTCACCGGCACGCCCGTGGAGAACTCGGCCGAGGATCTGGTCGGGCTGTTCGAGTTCGTGGCCCCCGGTCATCTCTCAGAACGGATGCCGCCACGGGCCATGGGGGCCGCCGTCGCCGATCACATCCTCCGCCGCACGAAGGAGAAGGTGCTCACCGACATGCCGCCCCGGCTCAACCGCGACGAGCGGATCGAGCTCACGGCCGAGCAGCGGGAGACCTACCGCCGTGCCGAGGAGGAGGGCGTCTTGCGGCTCGCCGACATGGGCCGCGAGGCGACGATCCAGCATGTCTTCGAACTCGTGCTCCGGCTCAAGCAGATCTGCAACTTCGACACGGCGACCGGCGAAAGCGCGAAGCTCGAGTGCCTGCAGGCCGAGCTCGAGGAGGTGCAGGCCAGCGGCCGCAAGGCCCTCGTCTTCAGCCAGTGGGTCGAGACGCTCGGCCGACTCGAGAAGAGCCTGGCACGATTCGGCGCGATCCAATACCACGGCGGCATGTCGACGCAGGCCCGCGACCAGGCGATCCACCGGTTTCGGCACGATCCGAAGCACTCGGTGCTCCTGCTCTCCTACGGCGCCGGGGCGGTGGGGCTGAACCTGCAGTTCTCGCAGTACGTGTTTCTCTTCGATCGCTGGTGGAATCCCGCGATCGAGGACCAGGCGATCAATCGCGCCCACCGGATCGGGGCGGCGGGCGCGGTCACCGTCACGCGGTTCCTCTCGGTCGACACGATCGAGGAGCGGATCGACGAGGTGCTTCGCAAGAAGCGCGACCTCTCCGACACGATCCTCTCCCAGGCCGAGGCGCCGGCCGCGAGCGGCCTGACGCAGGAAGACCTCTTCGCGCTGTTCAAGCTCGCGCCGCCCACGCGGCGGGCCGCGGCCTGACCAGCAACCCCTCGCCGGATTCGGTCTCCGGGAAGCCCTCATCGCGTGAGCGAGGCGGGCCTGCGAGGCTCGTTGCGGCCGACTGGGTCAGGGCGAGGGGGCGTCGATCCGCAGCATGCCCTTGAGCTCCCGGAACTTGGCGGGGCCGATGCCGTCGACCTCGAGGAGGTCGACGACCCGCTTGTAGGGCCGCCGCTCGATGATCCGGTTGGCGAGGGCCTCGCCCACGCCCGGCAGCCGCATCAGCTCGCCGCGCGAGGCCGTGTTGGGGTCGAGCGTGAAGCCCTCGGGCGGCGGTGCGGAGCCGTCGATGGCCTGCTTCAGCTCCAGTTCCTCGAGCCGCTCCAGCCGCCGTTCGACCGGCAGCTTGTCCCAATCGGTGTGGGCCCAGATGCCGAGGCCGCGCTTCGCCGCCTGGAGTTCGAGGTCGGCGAGCCGCTCGCGGTACTCCTCGCCAGTGTCGCCGCCGGGCGTGCTGCGGGCCACGCCGAAGGCCCGGGCCAGCCCCTTGGAGACAAGACGTTCCGCGAGGTCATCGCCCGTCGCATCCGTCACGAAGGCGTAGATCCGCTTGAAGCGGCCGTCGCCCCGGCCGTCGGCGAAGCTCGTGTGCACCGTAAACGGCCTGCTCGCCAGGCCCTTCACGGTGCACACCAGCTTCGCCGACGGCCGGGGCGACGGCCGCTTCAAGCGGATCTACGCCTTCGTGACGGATGCGGAGGGCGACGACCTCGCAGACCGTCTCGTCTCCAAGGGGCTGGCCCGCGCCTTCGGCGTGG
>JBJTIE010000312.1:0-5078 GCA_046094845.1 Planctomycetaceae bacterium
GGCGGGGTTCGCGGGGCGGGAGGCGTCGAGCACGCCGCGGAACACCGCGCGTGCATCCTCGTGGAGCCAGGGCTCGGTGTAGCCCATGCCCGTGGCGAGCGACCGCATCACGTCCCAGTTGCTCCGGCACTCGCCCAGCGGCGGGATCGCCTGCCCGTTGTATTGCAGGCTCCGCAGGCCGTAGGGGCGGTGGAGGTCCACCTGCTCGAGCTGCGTCGTGGCGGGGAGCACGATGTCGGCGTAGTCGGCGGTGTCGGTCATGAACTGCTCATGCACCACCGTGAACAGGTCGTCGCGAAGCAGCCCCGCCACGATCTTCCCGGAGGCCGGCGACGACGCCACGGGATTCGACCCGAACACGAACAGGCTCATCACGGGGGGCTCGGACACCTCGCCGGTGAGGGCGGCACCGAGCCGGTTCATGTTGATGACGCGGGGCTGGGGCGGGCAGGACGAACCGTGCCCCACCGCCTCCTCGTCCCACGCGGCATAGCCGCTCGTCGAGTAGAAGACGCCGCCGCCCCGCCTGCCGATCTGCCCCGTCACGGCGGCGAGGGCCACGATCGCGCGGATCGTCTGGCCGCCGTTCTCGTGTCGCTGCAGACCGTCGGCGAACTTCACGAGCGCCGGGCTCGAGGTGGCCCACGTGCGGGCGAGATCGACGATCGCCGCGGCGTCGAGGCCGGTGATCGCGGCGACCCGCTCGGGCGGGTAGTCGGCCGCGCGATCGCGGAGGTCCCGCCAGCCGAGCGCGTGGGCCTCGAGCCAGGCCTCGTCGTGCCGCCCCTCGGCGAAGATCACGTGGATCAGGCCGAGGGCCAGGGCGCCGTCGGTGGCCGGATGGGGCTGCAGGTGGAGGTGGGCCCGCCGCGCGGTCGCCGTGCGGCGCGGGTCGATCACCACGAGCTTCGTGCCGCCGCGGATCGCGTCCTGCAGAAACGGCATGAAGTGGGGGCTGGTGCTGACGGGGTTGTGGCCCCAGATCACGACGAGCCGGCTGGCCAGCACATCGGCCGGCGCCGGCGAGAACCGGGCCCCGAGCGTGTGCCGCACGGCCGATTCGGCCGCCGCGCCGCAGATCGACCGCTCGAGCCCGCTGGCGCCCATGCGGTTCCAGAGGCGGGCGCCGGCGACGTCCATGTGGACGAGCCCGAGGGTGCCACTGAAGCTGTAGGGCAGAATCGCCGCTCCGCCGTGCATGGCAATGATCTCCTGCCAGCGGCCGGTGATCTCGGCGATCGCCTCGTCCCAGGAGATCCGCCGCCACTGGCCGCCCCCCTTGGGGCCTGCCCGGCGCAGGGGGTGAAGAAGGCGGTCGGGGGCGTAAACCCGGTCGAGATAGGGCCGCACCTTCGCGCACAGCCAGCCCTGCGTGAGGGGGTGGTCGGGATCGGCCTCGAATTTCACCGCCCGGTCACCCTCGACGGTGGCGAGCGTGGCGCAGGTGTCGGGGCAGTCGTGGGGGCAGGCGCCGCGGACCACGCGGCGGGCAGGGGGTGAGGTCATGGGAGGCTCCGCGGCCGCGGATCGGAAAATTGACGGGGAGACCGTGGGCAGAAGATCCGCCCGCCCGTACACTACACGGCCGTGCGTTCGAACCGTAGCCCACAGTCCGTAGTCAAGAGTCAAGGAGCCGAGATGAAGACCGTGATCACGACCATGGCGGTGACGATCCTGGCGACGCTGGCCGCCTCCGGGCGGGCCGCAGACGCGCCGCAACCGGCCGACATGAGCAAGCCCGTGCAGGTGTTCATTCTGATGGGCCAGTCCAACATGGTGGGCTTGGGCAAGATCGCCGGCGGCGAGGGGTCGCTCGAGAACGCCGTGAAAAACAAGGGCAAGTATGGCTACCTCGTGGACGGCTCGGGCGCCTGGGTGGCGCGGCCCGACGTCCGCTTCACGCGGATGGGAGGGAATGGTCAGGGCAAGGTGCTCGCCAACGACTGGATGGGCATCAAGGGGGGCACGATCGGCCCCGAGTTCGGCATCACGAAGTTCGTCGGCGACGCGATCGACGGCCCGGTGCTGATTCTCAAGGCGTGCATCGGCAACCGCAGCCTCGGCTGGGATCTCCTGCCGCCGGGCAGCCAGCGGTTCGAGGAGGGGGGCAAGGTGTTTGCCGGCTACAAGGATTCCCCGGACTCGTGGGCCGTGGGCACGGAGCCCAAGCCGATCGGCTGGTATGCCGGCAAGCAGTATGACGACGACGTGGCTGACGCGAAGATGGTGCTTTCCGACCTGGCCACGTACTACCCCGGTGCGAAGGGCTACGAGGTGGCGGGCTTCTTCTACTGGCAGGGGGAGAAGGACGCGGGCAATCCCGTCCACGCGGCCCGGTATGAGCAGAACCTCGTGAACCTCATCGCTGCGCTGCGGAAGGACTTCGACGCCCCGAAAGCGAAGTTCGTGCTCGGCACGATGGGCGAGTCGGTGAAGGGCAGCGGCGGCAACGGCGGCATGGTGCTCGCGGGCCAGCTCGCCGTCGATGGCAAGGAGGGCCGGCATCCCGAGTTCAAGGGCAACGTGGCCACGGTCTACACGCATCCGATGGCCCAGGGGGGCAGCGGCAACGGCCACTACGGCGGCAACGCCGAGGTCTACATGGACGTGGGCGAGGCGATGGGCCAGGCGATGGTGGGCCTGCTCGGCTCTGGCGGCCCGGCCGCAAAGGGCGGGAAGGGGGCCAAGACCAAGCCGAAGCCGAAGGTGAAGGCGAAGGCGAAGGAGAAGGTGGCGTCGTGAAGGCCTCCGGCCTGAATCCGGTAGCCGGCCGTCTGACGCTCACGGTGACGTCGCCTGGAGCCCAGGTGCAGGCTGACCGTGTCTATTGGGCAGGCCGCTCGCCCGAGGAACGGCTCGATGCGGTCGAACGCTACCGGATCGAGGCCGGAAAATTCATTCATGAATACCCAGCCAGACTTCGAAGACTTCTTACGATTGCTCGAATCGCATCGCGTTGACTACATGATCGTGGGCGGCTATGCCGTTGCCTATCATGGGTTTCCGCGGTTCACGAAAGACATCGACATCTTTTTCTCGGACTCGCCGCAAAACATCGCCAGTCTACGGCGTGCGTTGATCGCCTTCGGCTTTCAAGCCGATTCGGTTCCGGAGGAGTTGTTGGCGAAACCCGAGAGCGTTGTGGCGATCGGTATCGAGCCCGTACGGATCGATCTCCTCAATAGAATCGCCGGAGTCGCATTCGACGAGGCTCGTACCAACACGGTGCGAGGAACCTACGGAAACGTGGCGGTGACGTTCATCGGCCGCGATGAACTACTCATGAACAAGCGTGCGACGGGTCGCCAGCGAGACCTCGGCGACGTTGAGGAGCTCGAAAATCCAGGGAGGTGATCGTGATGCGCCACACGCGGCGTCGGTTTTTGGCCACCACCTCGGCGGTTGCCGCGGGTGGGGTGTTTTCCAGCAGGGCGGCCGTGCGGGCGGACGGGCCGAATGAGCGGCCCGCGGTGGCGGTGATCGGCTGCGGCAGCCAGGGCACGGGCGACGGCCGCCGCAGTCTGCCCTACGGCGACATCGTGGCCGTCTGCGACGTCGATTCCGCCCACACGGAACGGGCGCGAGCCTCCTACACGGAGCTCATGGCCGCCAAGGGGCGGGAGACCCGCATCGACGTGACCGGCGACTACCGGGCCCTCATCGACCGCGACGACATCGACGCGATCATCTGCGGCACGGTCGATCACTGGCACGTGAAGATCGCGGCCGAGGCCCTGCGGTCGGGCAAGGACGTCTACTGCGAGAAGCCGCTGACGCTCACGGTGGACGAGGGGCGGATCATCTCGAAGGTGGTGGAGCAGACGGGCCGCATCCTGCAGGTGGGCACGCAGCAGCGGTCCGACGAGCGGTTTTTGCAGGCGATCGCCATCGCCCGCGCCGGCCGCCTGGGGACGATCAAGAAGGTGACCGTCGGCATCAATCACAATCCGTTCAGCAAGCCGCTGCCCGTGGCGGAGGTGCCGGCGACGCTCGACTGGGATCGCTGGAAGGGGCCGACCGAGGACGTGCCGTATCGGTTTTTGGTCAACGGCAAGGATGGGCAGAAGCTCGTCCGCGACCTGGGGGACGGCGGTGCCGACGCCTCCAACTGCCACAAGGAATTCCGCTGGTGGCTGCAGTACAGCGGCGGCAAGATGACTGACTGGGGCGCGCATCATGTGGACATCGCCCAGTGGCTGATCGACCAGTGCGGCCCGGGGCAGGGGCCGCTGTCGCTCGAGCCGGTGATGCTGGAGGCGCGGGTGCCCTTCGACGAGCGGGGCAATCCGACGCTCGTTGACCGCTACAACGCCCCGCATCGGTTCACGGTCCACGCGGCCTTCCCCGGCGACCTGCTCATGGAGATCACGAGCGAGGGCCGCAACGGGATCCTCGTGGAGGGCACCGAGGGGCGGCTGTTCGTCAACCGCGGCACGATCTCGGGCAAGCCGCTGGAGGATCTGGCCACGAAGCCGCTGCCGGGCGACTGGCTGGCCGACCTCTACGGCGGCCCGCTGGTGGACCATGTGCAGAACTTCTTCGACTGCATCGCCAGTCGGAAGAAGCCCGCTTCCGACGTCTGGACGCACGTGGCCGCGATCAACACGTGTCATTTGGGCAACATCGCGCTGCGGCTCAATCGGAAAATCGAATGGGACGCCGCAGCGGGGGCGATCAAGGGCGACGCGGTGGCCAACTCGCTGCTGGCCCGCGATTTTCGTAAGGGCTACGAGATCGAGCTGTAGGCATCGCGACGGCCGAACGAGGTGGCCGCCCGTATTCCGGCAGAGTACCACTCTGCGGCTACTGGCCTGCCGGGAGGCATCGCCTCCGCGCAGCGCTGACGCTGACCGCACGGCACCGCTTCCGCGCAGCGAGTAGGTGCAGACTGGCAGTCTGCACACGGTGGCAGCGCCACACGGCGCCGCGACGGCCGAACGATCTGGCGAACCGCATTCCGGCAGAGTGCCACTCTGCGGCTACAGGCCTGATGGGAGGCGTCGCCTCCGCGCAGCGCTGGCGCCGACCGCACGGCACCGTCTCCGCGCAGCGCGTAGGTGCAGACTGGCAGTCTGCAC
>JBJTIE010000313.1:0-2857 GCA_046094845.1 Planctomycetaceae bacterium
GCGGATCGTGACGCAGAAGCTGGTGCCCACCAGCCGGCTGGTGGCCAACATCACCGGCATCCAGGTGCCGCGAAACAAGGCCGTCGTCGGCAAGAACGCCTTCGCCCACGAGTCGGGCATCCACCAGGACGGCATGCTCAAAGAGCCGCGAACCTACGAGATCATGCGGCCCGAGGACGTGGGCCTGGAGCGGACGGATCTCGTGCTCGGCAAGCACAGCGGACGAGCCGCGCTGGCCGACCGGGCGAAGGCCCTCGGCTACCAGCTCTCCCCCGAGCAGCTGCAGACGGTCTTCGAGCGGTTCAAGCTGCTCGCCGACCGCAAGAAGGAGATCTACGACGGCGACATCGCGGCCCTCTGCGAGGCCGAGTTCTCGGCGCTGCCCGAGCAGTTCACGTTCGACCGCTACGTGCTCTCGACCGCGAGCGGCTCGCCGCCGACCGTCGAGCTGCACGTGCTCCAGAGCGGCCAGCCGGTGCAGGTGACGGTGACGGCCGGCGACGGCCCGATCGACGGCATCTTCCTGGCGATCGAGAAGGCCACCGGGATGACGACCGTCTGCCGCGACTTCCGCGTGCAGGCGGTGACGGTGGGCAAGGACGCGCAGGCCGAGGTGACGGTGGAGCTTGAGCATGCCGGCCAGGTGCAGCGCGGCCGCGGCGTCTCGACCGACTCGCTCGAGGCCTCTGCGAAGGCGTTCCTCGCGGCGATCAACCGGCTCGCCCTCGGCGCCCAGCCCCGGCTCCATCCACACGCCTAGCGGCTGTGGACGCTAGATCGCCTCGTGGCCGCGTTCGCCGGTGCGGATGCGGACGCACTCGTCCATTGGGAGCACGAAGATCTTGCCGTCGCCGATCTCGCCCCGCTCACCCGTGCGGCCCCCCTTCACGATCGCCGCGATCGTCGGCTCGACGAAGTCGTCGTTCACCGCGATCTGCAACTGCACCTTTCGCAGCAGGTTGACGGCGATCTCGTGGCCGCGGTAGGTCTCCGCGTGGCCCCGTTGCCGGCCGAAACCCTGCACGTCGAGCACGGTGAGCCGAAACACCTCCACCTCGGAGAGCGCCTGCTTGACGCTCTCGAGTTTGCTCGGCTGGATGATCGCGATGATGAGTTTCACGGTGGGCTCCGCCGTCGCACCGACCAGGGAAGAGAAGCCTAGAGTGTAGGCTCTGGGCCGAAACGCCGCACAGCGTGTAGGTGCGGACTGGGAGTCTGCACACGGTGGAAGGGATTCGCGATGTTGGTGGCGACACCCGCTTTCCGCAGAGTACCACTCCGCGGCTACAGGCTGCGGCCGCGTCGCCAACGATCCAGAATGCCCCGGCCTGGGCGAGCTAGGCGGAGTGCTCACCCAAGCCGTTGGGGCATCCTTCTGGACGGTGAGCGCAGACGGCACCTGACCGCCGCCTCGCATCGACCCGCTCCGATTGCAAACACCGTGCCACGGCCATCGCCCCGGCCTGCGGAACGATCCGCCCGGGGACGGGAACGTGCCGTTCGGCCTGGAAAAGCCGTATGCTCGGGGACCGCTCGCGAGCCGATTACGCGCGACTCGATTGTTCACCGGAACGCCACCGCTCACTTTCGGGGCAGTCGCCTGCCTGCGAAGGGCGCACTCGCGATCCACTGCCCATCTCACGAGCGGACCATTCCCCATGCCCATGATCGAATCCGTGTGGAACGTGGAGCCCTCCGACCTGACGGCGCTCGTCGGCAGCGAGCGCGACCAGCTCGTCGCGGCGTTGGCGGCGCTGTGTCATTCCGCCCATGCCCAGGCCGAGATCGACGCGGCCCTGACCACTCCTGCAGGCGGCGGCCATGCCGCATCCGCACGGCTCGCGGCCATCGACCCCGTGGCCTACGCCCGCAGCCGCAACCACGTTGCCGGCGCGGTCACGGGGCTCTCTCCCTGGATTCGGCACGGCGTGCTCGGGCTGGCCGAGGTGCGGGATGCGGCGCTGGCTCGGGTCGCCACGGCCGAGCAGGCGGAGAAGCTGATTGCGGAGCTCGGCTGGCGCGACTACTGGCGGCAGGTGCATGCGGCCCTCGGTGATCGCATCCATGCCGACATCGAGCCACCGGCCTCGGCCTCGCGTGTGGCGGCCCGCCTCGACGCGGTGCCGGCCGATGTCCGCGACGCAGCGACGGGCATGGACTGCATAGACGCCTTCGTGCGGCGGCTGCAGACCACCGGCTGGCTGCACAACCATGCGCGGATGTGGCTCGCCTCCTGGCTCGTGCACGTCCGTGGCGTGCGGTGGCAGGCAGGTGCCGACTGGTTCCTCGAGCATCTGCTCGACGGCGATCCGGCGAGCAACCATCTCTCGTGGCAGTGGGTGGCGGGCACCTTCGCCGCCAAGCCCTATCTCTTCAATCGCGAGAATCTGGAGACGTTCACCACCGGCGTCCACTGCCAGGCGTGTCCGGTGGTCGGCCACTGCGACGTGGAGGGATCCTACGACGACCTTTCCGCGCGGCTGTTCGTCTCCGAGCCAGCTGTCCGCCCGCCGCTCCGCATCCGTCCCGCGGCCCCGTGGCGGCCCGCGCTGCAGCCGTCTCCCGCGAGACCGCTCGTCTGGCTCACGCTCGACTCGGTATCGCCGCGGAGTCCCGCGGCGACCGCGTATCCCGATTCGCCCCGTGTGTACGTGATCGACTCCGGGCACGTCGGCCAGGCACTCGAGCAGGAACACGAGCCGCTTGAGCGTCGGCCGCTCCCGTCGCAGCCAGGCGGAGTCGATCACGTACACACGGGGCGAATCGGGATACGCGGTCGGCGCGGGACTCCGCGGCGTTACCGAGTCGAGCGGGAGCCAGACGAGCGGGCTCGGGGGAGACGGCTGCTGCGCGGGGC
>JBJTIE010000314.1:0-3640 GCA_046094845.1 Planctomycetaceae bacterium
GGTGCGGCGGTGGCAAGGCCGGTGATGAACGCCGCCACGGTGTCGTTCTCCCCCTGCACCTCCGCGATCACGCCCCCCGACTCGTTCTCCACCCAGCCCGAGAGCCCGAGCGCCGTGGCCCGCCGCCAGATGAACGGCCGACATCGCCACCTGTGACGCCTGCCACCGCGAAGTATCCGATCCCGCCGACCGTCGGTACCGCTACTCCTTCACGAATTGCACCGACTGCGGCCCCCGCTACACGATCATCACCGACCTGCCCTACGACCGGGCTGCGACGACGATGCGGGCGTTCGAGATGTGCGCGGTCTGCGCGGCGGAGTACCACGATCCGGCCAGTCGCCGGTTTCACGCGCAGCCCAACGCCTGCCCGGCGTGCGGGCCAACGGTCTGGCTCTGCTGCAGCAACGCCGTGGCCGTCGAGCGGCCGGCGGCGCGGCTCGTGGGCGATGCCGCGATCGAGGCGGCCCGCGATCTGCTCCGCGACGGTGAGATTCTCGCGGTGAAAGGCCTGGGGGGCTTTCATCTGGCATGTGATGCGACGAACCCAGCGGCCGTCGCCCGGCTGCGCGACCGGAAGCAGCGGGTCGGCAAGCCGCTGGCGGTGATGGTGGCTGACGTCGCCGCGGCCCGGGCGGTTGCGGAGGTCGGGCCCGACGAGGCGCAGCTGCTCACGAGTCGCGAGCGGCCGATCGTGCTACTGCGTCCGACGGAGGCAGCAGCGAACGGCAACGCACTGGCTCGGGCCGTTTCGCCCGGCAACGATTTCATCGGCGTGCTGCTGCCGTATGCGCCGCTGCAAGAGCTGCTCTGCCGCGAGATGCCCCCGCTCGTGATGACATCGGGCAACGTGAGCGAGGAGCCGATCGTGTACGACAATGCGACCGCGGCCCGGGTGCTCGCCCCGCTCGCCGATGCGCTGCTGCTCCACGACCGCGACATTCACCTGGCCTGCGACGACTCGGTGGTGCGGCGGATGGCCGGGGGCGTCGTGCCGATTCGGCGGTCGCGGGGCTATGCGCCGCTGCCGATCGCACTGGTTGGGCCGGGGCCGAGCGTGCTGGCGGTCGGCGGTGAACTCAAGGCCGCACTCTGCGTCACGCGAGACGACCAAGCCTTCATGAGCCAGCACATCGGCGACATGGGCAACCTCGAGACGCTCGACGCGCTCGCCCACACGGCCGAGCACCTGCTGCGGCTGTTTCGCGTCGAGCCGACGGTGGTCGTGGCCGATCTGCATCCGAGGTATCTCTCGACGGAGTGGGCCCGGCAATTCGCCGCCGAGCGGGGCATCCCGCTCGTGCAGGTGCAGCACCACGAGGCCCACGTGGCGGCCCTGCGTGCCGAGGCGCGGATCGATGAGGCCGCGCCATTCATCGGCGTCTGCTTCGACGGCACGGGTTACGGGGTGGGCGAACCAGCGCAGATCTGGGGGGGCGAGATTGTTTGTGGGCCGGAAGGCGATATGCAGCGGGCTGCCCATCTCGAGCCGTTTCCACTGCCCGGCGGCGATGCGAGCGTTCGCCAGCCTTGGCGGGTGGCGCTCGCGGTCCTGCAGGCGGCGGGTGTTCCGTGGAACGAACGACTGCCTCCGGTGGCAGCGGCCCACGGTGCCGACATCCTGCGGCGACAGCTGGAGCGACAGATCAACTGCGTGCCGACGACGAGCATGGGGCGACTGTTCGATGCGGTCGCATCGCTCATCGGGGCACGGCACGACATCTCCTACGAGGCCGAGGCGGCGTTGAATCTGGAGGCGCTGGCTGCGCGGGGCGACACGCCCACCCGGTATGCCTTCGGTGTGGTCTGTGGAGCGTTGCCGCTGCGGATCGACTGGCGGCCGGTGATCGCCGCGATCGCCGCCGACGTGCTCGCGGGGGTGTCGCCGGCCAGGATCGCGGCCGGTTTTCATGCCACGGTGGCGGCGATGATCGTGGATGTGTGCGGGCGGCTGCGGCAGGCTGGCGCAGGCGATACGGTGGGCCTCACAGGAGGCGTGTTTCAGAACGCTTTGCTTACGGAAGGGGCGGCCGCGGGGCTGGCCGCGGCCGGGTTTCGGGTCGTGCTGCATCGGCTCGTGCCGCCGAACGACGGCGGCCTCGCCCTCGGCCAGGCCGTCCTGGGGCGGATGCGGCGTGGGGTCGATACGGCGTGACAGGCAGTTCGTGCGCGTGACCGGTCAGGGTACGCTGTGCGGATGCACCGCTCTTTAGTCTCTCCCCCAGTTGCCGCCGCGATCGCCGCGCGACAGCCGGTCGTCGCGCTCGAGACGACGCTCATCACGCATGGGCTGCCGCAGCCCGACGGCCTGCAGGTCGCTGCCGAACTCGAGCGGATTGTCGTCGCTCACGGCGCTCTGCCGGCGACGATCGGCATCCTCGATGGCGTGGTCCGCGTCGGCATGACGTCCGTCGAACTCGACCGTCTCGCAGAGACGCCCGGTGTGGCGAAGGTGAACCCCAGCACGATCGCGGCCGTCGTGGCGGCGGGCGGATGCGGCTCGACGACGGTGGCCGCGACCCTGCTGGCAGCCGACCGCGCAGGGATTCGGGTGTTTGCGACGGGCGGCATCGGCGGCGTGCACAGGCAGGCCGAGCTCACGGGAGATGTCTCGGCCGACCTGCTCGCGCTGGCCCGGCACCGCGTCGCCGTCGTCACTGCCGGGGCCAAGGCCGTGCTCGACCTGCCGCGCACCGTCGAACTGCTCGAGACACTTGGCGTGCCGGTTCTCGGGCTCGGCACCGACGAGTTTCCGGCGTTCTATCGGCGGGCGAGCGGCCTGCGGGTCGATTGCCGGTGCGACTCGATCGCCGAGATCGCGGCCACGATTCGGGCGCACTTCGAGATTGGTCCGCCCACGGGTGTGGTGGTCGCCAATCCGGTGCCGCTGGCCGACGAGATGCCGCGGGACGTGTACGAGGCGGCGCTGACGACGGCGCTCGCAGCCGCCGACGAGGCGGGCGTCCGGGGGCGCGACGTGACGCCCTTCCTGCTCGAGCGGATGCGGGCGGCTACGGCTGGTGTGAGCGTGGCCGTCAATCGGGCGCTGCTCATCAACAACGCCGCTGTCGCGGCTGAGATTGCCGTCGCGCTGGCCGTGTCGTAATCGACAGGATTGTAGGCCCGGCACTCCGTCCGTAGTCCGCACACTCCGCCCGTAGTCCGCACACTCCGTGTGCGGTTGGAGGTTTGAAGGCCGATGGGCCGGGCTATTTTGTCGGAGGTTCGCGGACCTGCGGCGGAGTAGTGCGGGCCTGTGGTGTTTCGACCGTGGGCCACATGCGGAGCATGTGGACTACGGCGCCGCGGTTAGCGGCGCATCAGTTCGCTGCGGCGGGCGGCCAGGTAAGCGAGCCATTCGTCGAGGCCAGCGCCGGTTTTCGCAGAGGTCTCGATGATCCGGATGCCGGGCCGGATGGCCTCGATGTTGGATCGCGCTGTCGCCCGATCGAAGTCGCATGCAGCCGCGAGATCGAGCTTCGTCAGGGCGGCCACGTCGCAGGTGTTGAAGAGGCCCGGGTAAGAGCGCGGCTGGGCCTCACCTTCCGTGACCGCGACCAGAGCGAGCCGCACCGATTCACCGAGGTCCCAACTCGTCGGGCAGACGAGGTTCCCCACGTTTTCGATGAACAGGTAGTGG
>JBJTIE010000315.1:0-5029 GCA_046094845.1 Planctomycetaceae bacterium
GGTGCGGCGGTGGCAAGGCCGGTGATGAACGCCGCCACGGTGTCGTTCTCCCCCTGCACCTCCGCGATCACGCCCCCCGACTCGTTCTCCACCCAGCCCGAGAGCCCGAGCGCCGTGGCCCGCCGCCAGATGAACGGCCGAAACCCGACGCCCTGCACGACGCCCGTGATCGTGAGTCGCTTCCGCACGAGCATGCCGCGCACCTCCATCACTCATTATCGCAACCCCGACCCGCGCTATCCGTCCCCCCGTAGTCCATATGCTCCGCATGTGGCCCACGGTCAAAACACCACAGTCCCACACTACTCCGCTGCACGTCCGCCCACCCGCTGCCAAATAGCCCGGCCACTCGGCCTCCACACCTCTCACCGCACACGGAGTGTGCGGACTACAGTTGGAGTGTGCGGACTACGGGCGCCTCCACCGAACGACGCAGCAAGAGGCTTCCTCGCCACCTTGACCGCCTGCATACGATCCCCTGCCATCCGTCCACTCGGCCCGCGAATCTGCCCGCCGCGCTGCCTGTGGCAATCATCTGCGGCAACTCGCCCTCGCCCAGTTGCACCACGAGCAGGCCCGCCGACGGCACGTCCCCCGGGGGATTCGTGGGAATGGGTGATGAGCGCTATGCGATGGCCTGCTATGTCGCGAACTTCGGCCCACCCGACCTCGACGAGACGCAGGAGCGGCGGACGGGCGTCTATAGCCGCAACAGCGCGACCCGGTTTCACGACATCACAGACGGCCTCTTCCACACGCTGCTTCTCGGCGAACGGCAGAACGGCCCCTTCCGCACCGCAGGCGTCCATGGCGCGCACATCGAGTATGAAACCACATGGGCCGGCGCGGTCCGCGACCTCGACGATCCGACCGACGATCATGGACACATGGTGCTTTTCCAGACGGGCCATCCGCCCAACCATGCCGACAGCGACGATCGCGACGTGTCGTCGGCACACCCGGGCCTCGCCCAGTTTGCGATGTGCGACGGATCGGTGAGAGCGATCGAAGAAACGATCGACCTCGCCACCTACACCGCCCTCGGCACCCGCTCCGGGGGCGAGTCGATCCGCCAGTGACGGTGTCGTCTACCAGCGCAGGGTGATCGCGTCGTCGCAGCCCACGACCGCCCTGCAGCCGAATCGGCCGCTGGTTCGCGTGAGCGTGTCGGCCAGCCACACGACATCGTCTCCTCGCACCCGTGCGAGTTGGAACCTCCGCATCTGGAGCGGCACGAGGCGCAGGTCAACGAGCCGGTCCGTCGCATCGACCGTCGGAAACACCATCACGGCGAGGTCGGGCCGAAACGCCTCGTATCCCTCGATGCCTTCGTAGTCGTCGATGAAGTCGCCGCAGCCGTAGAGGATGAGGCGGTTTCGATAGACCTCGATCGGTCGCACGTGATGCGACGAGTGGCCATGCACGATGTCGATACCGCCATCGACGAGGGCGTGGGCGAAATCGACAAACGGCTCCGCCACTCCGTGTCCCCAGTTCGTGCCCCAGTGAATCGACACCACCGCGATGTCTCCCGGCTGCCTCACGGCGGTGATCCGCTCGCACACGCTCCGGGCAGTCGCCGGCGAGAGATCCGGTAGGAGGTCGACGCCCGGCCGCGTCGGCGTCGCCCCCCAGCTCTGTGGCATACCGCTCGTGGCCGAGCCACACGCGACAACCACCACTCGGCCACCGCCAGCGAGTGGCACGCATGCCGGTCGTCGCGCCGCCGCATGGTCGCGGCCCGCGCCCGTGGCCCTGATCCCGGCCGCCTCGAGCGTGTCGAGCGTTTCGACGAGGCCCGTCTCGCCCCAGTCGAGCACGTGATTGTTGGCGATCGCCGCCACGTCGATCCGCGCGGCCGTGAGGCAGCGCACATTGGCCGGATGCATCCGGTAGTGAATCTCTTTGTCGCGACACCAGTCGTCGCTCCGGGTGATCGCCGTCTCAAGATTCACGATCCGCGCGGCCGGCCGCACGGCATCGAGTTCCGCAAGTGCGTTACCCCAGACCGCCGCCGGCTCCAGCGGCCTCGTGATCATCCCGTGGGCAGCCTCGGCCAGCTCGACATAGCGCCCCGCGTCGCGCACCCACGGCTCGTGGAGCGTCGGATCCCCGGGATGTGGCAGCACCTGGTCGACCCCCCGACCGGTCATCACGTCGCCACAGAGAAACAGCGTTGCAACCATAAAGTCGGACGCAGCCCGTTGCGGAGCAACGGGCCTACGGGGACCGCCGCGACAAGCAGCGGAATCATTATCGCGTCGGGCTCCGCCAGCCGGTACATTGCGGCTCGTGGAGGCTTATCAGATGCCCGCCTGCTTCCGGTTCTGCGTTGTGCTCTGCGGCTGTCTGCTCCTCGTGGCGACAGCCGCGCGGGCCGCCGAGCCGCCTCCGTCGAGCGATGCAGCGAAGGCCGCCTACGCGGCCGCCGCGGCGCTCCAGAATCGCGAGGCCTGGGAGCTGGCCGCCGAGGAATGGCAGGCGTTCATCGCCGCCCATCCCCAGGACCCGCTCGCGGCGAACGCCCGCTACTACCTCGGCCTCTGCCGGATCAAGCAAAAGCAGTGGGCCGACGCCGCCACGACACTCGGGGAATTCATCGCCGCAACCCCGAAGCATCCGCAGGCGGGAGACGCCCTCCATCTGCTCGGCGAGGCGTTTTGGCAGGCCGGCAAACGCGACGAGGCGGTCGCGGCCTGGCAGCGATTCGTTCGCGAACAGCCGCAGTCGCCTCGGCTGCCCGACGCGCTCTACGCGCTCGGCGTAGGCGAGGCGCAGACCGGCAAGAAGACCGAGGCCGCCGCCACGCTCGCGCGGTTCGCCCAGGAGTTTCCCCAGCATCCTCTCGCCGCCGACGTGGCAATCTGGCGGGCCGATCTCGCGCTCGCCGCAAACCAGCCCGCGGCGGCCGACACACTTCTTGCGCCGGTGGCTGCGACCGCCGGCCCCCGGCAGGCCGAGGCGCTCGACCGGCTCGGCACGGCCCGCTGGAACCAAAAACAATGGGCACCCGCCGCGGAAGCCTTCGCGCAGCTCGTCGCGACGCATCCCACTTCGCCGCTCGCGGCACGAGCCACGCTCGCCGCCGGCCGCGCCTGGCTCGAGGCAGGCCGCCCCGATGATGCGCGGCCGCTCTTGGAGAAGGCAGCCGCGGGAAAGGGGCCCGAAGCATTCGACGCCGCCCACCGCCTCGCCCGGCTCGACCTCGACGCGAAGCGGCCGCAGCCCGCGGCTGATCGCGTGAGTCAGGCGCTCGCCACCGCCAAGGGCCGCACCGATATCCCGGCCGAAACGCTGCTCGACCTCGCCACCGATCGGGCCGATGCCCTGCTCGCGCTCGACAAACATGCCGATGCGGCGAAGGCCTATCAGGAGCTGGCAGCGTCGCATCCGAAGTCCGACCGCCGGCCGGACTGGCTCCTGCTCGCCGTGCGGGCCCTCCGCGACGCAGGCGACCGCCCCGCGGCGCTCGCGCTCGCCGAGAAACTCATCGCCGACCATCCCTCCGGTCCGCACGCCGACATGGCCTGGTATCGCGTGGGCCAGCTACGGCAAGACGCCGGCAAGCATGCCGCGGCAATCGAAGCATTCACGGCGTGCGTGAAGGCGGCGCCGCAGGGACCGCGGGCCGCATGGGCGCTGCTCGCCACGGGCTGGTGCCACGAGGCCGAGAAGCAACTGCCGAAAGCCATCGCAGCCTGGACCGCCGTCATCGACCAGCATCCACAGTCGACGGCCATCGCCTCCGCGCTCGTGGCCCGCAGCGACGCCCGCCAGCGAACGGGCGACTTCGCCGGCGGCCTCGCCGACGCGCAGCGGCTGCTCACCGCTGCCCGCGAGAAGAGGCTCGAGATCGATGCAGCCGCAGCGGCGGAGGCGCGGCTGCTCGAAGGGCTCTGCCTCGCGGGCGAGAAGAGGTACGCCCAGGCCGGCGCCGCCTTTTCGACCCTGCTCCGCGAGCATCCGCAGTTTCCGGCCGCCGATCGCGTCCTCTTCGAGCTCGGCATCGCGCAGACGCTCGATGGCAAGCGGCCCGAGGCCGCTGCCACGTTCGCGTCGCTCGTGGCGAAGTATCCCACGAGCCGCCATGCCGCCGAGGCCTGGCTCGAAGTGGGCGAGGCGCGGTGGGAAGAGAAGAAATGGGACGAGGCCGCGACGGCCTACACAGCGGCGATCGCCGCCGCGGGAAAGGATGGCGGGCGTGCGGCGCTGGTGCGTGAGCAGGCCCGCCACAAGCTGGGCTGGACCCACGTGATGCGCGGCGACCACGCCGCAGCCGCGCGGGCCTTCGCAGCTCAACTCGCCGACGCACCGCAGGGCGCCTTCGCCCCCGACGGGCATGCGATGCTCGGTGGCTCGCTCCTCGCCCTCGATCGCTCCGCCGAGGCAGAGCAGGCCTTCGCGAAGGCGCTCGCCGATTCATCGACGCTCTCGTCGGCCGCGCTCCGCGACGCGACCTTCATTCGCGCTGCCGAGGCGGCCGCCGCGCAGGAGAAGTGGGCCGAGTCGCTCGCAATCGCCGAGAAGTTCCTGGCCGCTGCGCCGCAATCGCCCCAGGCCGCGCAGGGTCGCTACGCCGCCGCGTGGGCCCGCCAGAATCTCGGCAGGCTCGACGAGGCCCTCACCGGCTACCGCGGCGTGGCGGAGGGGTCACGAACCGACCTCGCCGCGCGGGCTCGTCTGATGGAAGGGGAAGTGCTCTTCGAACAGGGGCAGCACAAGGATGCCATCAAGGCATTCTTCAAGACCGCCTACGGCTTCGGCGAGCAGGCCGCGCCCGCCCCCTTCCACCCCTGGCAGGCGCAGGCCACGTTCGAGGCGGCCCGCTGTTTCGAGGTGCTCGGCCAGCCCGACCAGGCGCGAAAACTCTATACGGAACTCGTCGACCGCTATCCCACGTCCGAGCATGTGCCGGCGGCCCGCAAGCGGCTCGACTCGCTCGGTGTGCCAGCCGCGTCCGGCGGTTCGCCAGCCCCATCAGGAGAGAAGCCCCAGTGAACGGCTACGAACGCGTCCAAACTCTGTGGCA
>JBJTIE010000316.1:0-6883 GCA_046094845.1 Planctomycetaceae bacterium
ATCATGAGCGACGTCATCAACGAGCTGATTCTCCGCGTCCGCTCGCGGCCCCAGGTCACGAGCGTCGTCGTGACGCACGACATGCACACGGCCCGCAAGGTCGGCGATCGCATCGTGATGCTCTACCCGCTCTTCCGTGTCGCTGACGACGAGCCGCAGATCGTCTTCGATGGCACGCCCGCCGACCTCGACGCCTCGCGGGATCCGCGGATCCGGCAGTTCGTCGAGGGCCGGGCGGGAGCCCGGCTGACCGAACTGCAGGAGGAGCAGGGGCTGCGGCCCGTCGACACCGAGACCGAGGAGGACGCGTCATGAACGATCGGGTCATGCAATTCCGCGTCGGTGTCGTGGTGCTCGCGACGGCGATCATCGCCGGCATCCTCGTGGTGCTCTTCGGCGACCTGCCGTCGCTCGTGCAGGCCACCTACCCGCTGAAGATGAGCTTCGCCGACGCCCGCGGAATCGCCAACGGCACGCCTGTCCGCAAGAACGGCATCCTTGTCGGCCGCGTGGCGAGCGTCATGCTCGACGAACGGGGGGGCGTGAGCGTCGTGGCCGACATCGACTCGTACGTGCCGATCTACAGGGACGAGCAACCGCGGATCGCCACCACGCTGCTGGGTGACGCCGAGATCCAACTCGTGCCTGGCCGGGTCGTGCCGCCGCGGCAGCGGATCGCGCCCGAGGAGGTGCTCGTGGGGGCCGTCTCCCGTGATCCGTTCGAGGTCTTCGCCACTCTCGAGCCGAAGCTTGGCTCGGCCTTGGAGTCACTCACGCAGGCGAGCGAGTCGGTGACGAAGCTCTCGGCCAACCTCGACCGGCTCCTGCTCGGTGAGGATGACACCTTCGCCAAGATGGTGGCGAAGACGGAGAAGGCCCTCGACGCCTTCAGCCTGGCGATGGACAACATCAACGACGTGATGGGCGACGCCAACGCCCGCGCGAATCTGAAGGAGACGCTCAACGGCCTGCCGGCGGTGATGAACGACCTCCGCACCACCGTGCAGGGCATCGGCACGACGGTGGACACGGCCGATCGCAATCTGCGGAACCTCGAAGGGCTCACCCGGCCGCTCGGCGAGCGGGGCGAGGGCATGGTGGCCCAGGTCGACAAGACGATCGGCCGGCTCGACGAGGTGCTCCAGCAGGCCACCTTCTTCACCCGCGCGCTCAATGAGTCGGAGGGCACGCTCGGCAAGCTCGTCCGCGATCCGAAGGTCTACGACGACCTCGCCCAGGCGGCGGCCAACGTCAACAACCTCACGCGGGAGCTCCGGCCGATCGTGGACGACGTCCGCGTGTTCACGGACAAGATCGCCCGCCATCCCGAGCAGCTCGGCGTCCGCGGCGCGCTCGATCGCCGCCCGGGATTGAAGTGACACCCTGTAGCCGCAGAGTGGCACTCTGCGATCGGTGGATGTGTGCAGACTGCCAGCCTGCACCTCCAAGCAACGGGCCTACGCGAGCCGGCGGGCGACGACCGTCGCAGCCATCTCGTCGAGCGTGGTTTCCCGGAGGCGGCTGCCGTATTTTTCCATCAGCCAGGGCATGGCATCCTGGGCGACGTCGGCCTGCACCAGCACGAGGTCGCCCGGCCGGGCCGACTCGAGCACAAGCTGAACCGAGCAGGCCCAGGTGCCCCCGGCCTCGGTGGCCACGGCCCGCGGCGTGGCCGCGGATCCGACCCCCTGCCCGATGAGCCGGGTGATGTCCCCCGGCTGCCGGCCGCGGATGTAGGCGTCTTCATAGACGACCACGCGGTCGAACTCCGCACCGAGCAAACGCCCCTGGTCGAGCATGTCTTCGTCGCGGCGGTCGCCCGCCGCTGAATACACGGCGATCCGTCGGCCGTGCGGCAGGCCGCGAATCACCCGACAGATCTGCTCGAGCGACGGCACGTTGTGGCCGTAGTCGACCACGATCGAAACCCCCTCGAGGTCGAGCAGGTTGAACCGCGCCGGTGAGCCGTCGGCGTTGCTCGCGAAGGTCTCGAGGCCGATGCGAACGAGTTCCAGCGGCACACCGAGCCGCCATGCGGCGGCGGCGGCGGCCAGCGCATTCTCGACCTGGAACGGCACCCGCCCCTTGTGCACCAACGGCACCTTCTCGAGCTGTGCCAGCCGCGTTTCACGGGGGCCGTCGCAGAGCACGACCCACCCCTCGCGGACGGTGGCCGCGCGGCCGCCGGCGGCAAGGTGTTCCACGACGAGCGGATTGGCCGGATCGAGGGCGAAGTAGACCACCTCACCCTTGCACCACTTCTTCATGTCGACCACGAGCGGATCGGCCGCGTTGAGCACGGCGGCGCCGCCGGGCCGCACCGCTGTGACGATCGCCCCCTTCACCCAGGCGAGCTTCTCGGGCGTGTCGATCTCACCGATGCCGAGGTGATCCCCCTGGCCGATGTTGGTGACCACCGCCACGTCGCAGCGATCGAAGCCACAGCCCTCGCGGAGGATACCGCCGCGGGCGGTCTCGAGTACCGCCGTCGTCACCGTCGGGTTGGCCAGCACGCGTCGCGCGCTCTGCGGTCCGCTGCAGTCACCGGCATCGATCTGCCGGCCGCCGATCCAGACCCCCTCGGTGCAGGTCGTGCCGACCGTGGCGCCGGCGGTGGCGGAAATGTGAGACAGAAGCCGGACCACCGTCGTCTTGCCGTTGGTACCCGTCACTGCGGCCGTGGGGATGCGGCCGTTTTCCCCTTCGGCGAACATCGCGTCGACGATGGCTCGGCCGACGTCTCGCGGCGTGCCCACCGTGGGCTGCAGGTGCATCCGCAGCCCCGGGGCCGCGTTGACCTCGATCACCGCGCCCCGCTGCGACTCGAGCGTCCGCGCGATGTCGGTGGTCACGATGTCGACGCCGGCCACGTCGAGCCCCACGATCCGGGCCGCCTCAACGGCCAGGGCGGCCACCTCCGGATGCACGGCGTCGGTCACGTCTTCCGCCGTGCCGCCCGTGCTCAAGTTTGCGTTTTGCCGGAGGAACACCACCCGCTCGGAGGCGGGCACGCTCTCCGGCGTGAGCCCCTGCTCGGCGAGCACGGCGCGGGCCACCTCGTCGATCGGGATCGGCGAGAGCACGTCGGCATGGTCGCCGCACCGCCGCGGATCCTCGTTCACTGCATCCACGAGTTGCCACACCGTGCGCACGCCGTCGCCCACCACGGCGGGCCGATACCGTCGGGCGGCGGCGACCATCCTGCCGCCGACCACGAGCAGCCGATGGTCGTCACCGGCCACGAACCGCTCCACGACGACCGACGAATCCTCAGCGCGGGCGATCTGCCAGGCCTTCTCCACCTCGGCCTGCCCCGAGAGGTTCACCGATACCCCTCGCCCCTGGTTGCCATACCGCGGTTTCACCACGACGGGCGTGCCGATCTCCGCGGCGACCTTCCAGGCATCAGCCGCATCATCCACGGGTCGCCCCTCGGGCACGGGAATGCCCGACTCGGCGAGCAATGCCCGTGTCAGCTCCTTGTCTTGAGCGATCGATTCGCCGACCGCGCTGGTGGCGTCGGTCTCGCTCGCCATGATCCGGCGTTGCTTTGCGCCATGGCCGAGCCGCACGAGCGAGCCCTCGTTGAGCCGCCGCACGGGGATGCCCCGGGCCACCGCCGCCTCGACGATCGACCGCGTGCTGGGGCCAAGTTGCACGTCGAGCAGAAACTTCCGCAGTCGCTTCACCTCCCCGGCCACGTCGAACGGCATGTCGTCGATCGCGGCCATGACCAGCCGATGCGCCGCATGGAAACACTCGATTGCGAACGACTCCTCCTTGTATTCGATCACGACCTTGTAGACGCCGCGGGTGTTGGCCTCGCGGGCCCGGCCATACCCAACCGGCGTGCCCGCGAGCGACTGGATCTCCAGCGTGACGTGCTCGAGCACATGGCCCATCCAGGTGCCCGTGCGCAGCCGCTCGAAGAATCCCCCGCGCTCACCGATCGAGCAGCGGTGCTCGATCATGGTGGGCAGCCACGCCATGATGCGGTCATTGAAGCCGGGCAGCGTGTGCGACGGGAAATCCTCGAGCCGGCCGAGATCGACCCAGGCCTCGAGGCAGGGAAACGACGCCCACTGATTGGGACCGCGCAGAGCCTTGAGCGACAGAATCTCCATGGAAGGATTTGAATGCCTATTCGATTCCATGCAGACGCGTGCAGGAATCTGGGATTGTGCGCCTCCACCAGCCACCGGACATTCCGGCGGATGTGCCTGGCAGGGAGGCCGCACGTATGACAGCGGGACTGCGGCGGCGCGTCGCCGACGCAATCCTGTCTGCAAGGGCAGACATCCGTGCTGACCCGACGTCTGGAGGCGTCAGGGCGGCGGCTGGCAATCTGGAGCCGCAGGGGGGGTGCCCGCGGCGACACGAGTGTCGGCCGGCAGGCTTGAAGACAACGTGAGGGAGGGATTCCCGTCGAACAATCGACCGGCCGCAGTGGCCATGGGAAGAAAGGATTCCTACACCGCAGGACCGGATTGCATCGCCGCACGCCACACGGACGCGCGTTCGCTTGCGATGCCCGTTTCCCGTGGCACCATGAATCGAACCACACCGCTGAGTCCACCGATCACGCTCACGCGAGCTCGGCTTCGCAGCAGCTGGCGAAAAGTTTACGCTTCCGTGCGCCGAAAGCGAAACTTTTTTCGCCACCCAAGACGAGGTGCATTCCGCGTGCCGCTGGGCATGGCAATCCGCACCCCGCTGGGAACGGCTTGCAGACGCAGGTTCGACGCCGAACAGCCGGGCCGGAATCATTGAAGAATTGACAACGAGCCGAACCGGACGGTCACGGTGGGGCGGGAGGCGGGAATGTTTTTCAAAGTGGCACGCCAGGCTTGAAAACCGAGCGTGCGGGAACTGACCGCAGAACACACGTTAATTTAGGTATCTTCGGAAAGCCACGCAACTTTCTGTGCCCCGAATCCTGATTGCCCTTCCAATCGGGTTCCACGGCGAAAATGCCCCATTTTTCGGGCGAAACAACGGATTTCATGGCAGCAACAGCCCCTTTGGCAAACTCACCTCCCGGAGACACATCCCGCCGGGGCACGGGGCTCCCGTGGGGCGACATGGTCCGGCTCGAGTCCGGCGAACAGCTGCTTGCCACCTGTCGATTCGACCTCGACGGCCGGCTGCGGTTTGCCGACGGTTGGATCGCGCTGACCGACCGCCGACTGATCGCCGACACCCCCGCCTCCGCCGACGCCGACGCCGCCGCCGTCACGACACCCGGGCCGCGCTCCTGGATCCTGGGTGACCACTCGCAGCTCGACGTCCATCTCCGCTCGGCGGTGGGAAGGATCGAGCTCGCGGAGCATGGACGCGTGGTGGCCCGCTGGCTGTTCACGCCGGCGAAGGCGAAGGGGGTGCACCTGCTCGAAGACGCGTTCGACGCGCTCCAGGGATCCCGCAGCGGCGAGGTCGCCACGCCCGCGGTCCCGCTGCCGCCCCGGAGGGCCCCGGAGGAGGCGAGCGAACCGGTCACCGGTGCTCCCGCCCGCGGCCGTGCCGACGACGACGGCCCCTTGCCCGGTGGCGGCCTCGCCTCGTGGCGGGCGCTCGCACGGCTGCTCGTCTTCGCCAAACCGCACTGGCGGATGGCCGCGCTCGGTGTCGTGCTCTCCCTGGCAAGCACATCCGCCGCGCTCGTACCCCCCTATCTCACGATGCCCCTGGTCGACGACGTGCTGATTCCCAGGCAGTCAGGCCAGCCCGTGCCCTTCTCGGCGGTGTGGTGGTATCTCGGCGGGCTGACGGCGGCGGCCTTCATCGCCTGGCTGCTGGCCTGGGTCCAGACATGGACGCTCGCCTGGGTGAGCGAGCGGATCGCCGCCGGACTCCGGGTGCGGACCTACGCCCACATCCAGCGGCTGTCGCTCGACTTCTTCCAAGGGCGGCGCACGGGCGACCTGATCTCACGTGTCGGCAGCGACACCGATCGCATCAACGTCTTCCTGTCGGTCAACCTCATCGAATTCGCCTCGAACGTGATGCTGATGGTGCTCACGGTCGGGGTTCTGATCTGGCTGAATCCCCGGCTGGCACTGCTCACGCTCGTGCCCTTCCCGTTCGTCGTCTGGCTCGTCTATTCCGTCCGCGAACGGCTCCGCCGCGGCTTCGGCCGGGCAAGCGCGGCCTGGGGCGACATGACGAGCGTGTTGGCCGACACGATCCCTGGCATCCGCGTGGTCAAGGCGTTCGCCCAGGAGTCGCGGGAGATCGATCGGTTCGTCGCCGCCAACGACCGGGTGCTCGACGCCAACGACCGCGTCAACGTCGTCTGGTCGTTTTGCGGTCCGCTCGTGACGCTCTTCAACGAACTCGGCCTCTTGTGCGTGTGGGCCGCGGGTGCCTGGCTCGTGTTCGGCGGCGGCGTGACGGTGGGCGGCCTGACGGCGTTCCTCGCCTACATCGCCCGCTTCTACGGCCGCGTGGAGTCGATGATCCGCATGGTGCCGGCGACGCAGCGGGCCGCGGCTGGGGCGCAGCGGATCTTCGAGATCCTCGACTGCACGCCGTCCGTCGCCGAGCCCCCCCATCCCGTGAAGCCGGGCCGGATCGAGGGCCGCATCGAGATCTCGGGCGTGCACTTCCGGTACGGCGCCCGCGAGGTGCTCCACGGGATCGATCTCGTGATCGAGCCGGGGGAGATGATCGGCCTCGTTGGGACGAGCGGCTCCGGCAAGTCGACGCTCGCCAACCTCGTCTGCCGCTTCTACGACCCGTCGAGCGGCTCGATCAAGGTCGATGGCATCGACCTCCGCGACCTGGCCATCGCCGACTACCGCCACAACCTCGGCTGCGTGCTCCAGGAGCCGTTCCTGTTCTTCGGCACGATCGCGGAAAACATCGCCTACGGCCGGCCCGATGC
>JBJTIE010000317.1:0-5334 GCA_046094845.1 Planctomycetaceae bacterium
GCGTATGGCGGCAAGCGAAGGCAGGATGGCGGAGCGAAGGCGGCATCCGAGCGAGCGAAGGACAGGATGTCCGTAGCGAGCGTCCGGCTCTCGGGGCATGGGCAGCCCCGAACTCTCACCACAGAAGGTCGACCTGCGGAGGAATAGCACGGGTCTGCGGTGTTCAGACCGTGGGCCGCACACGGAGTGTGCGGACTACGGCGCACGCGAGCGACGGTTCAGACGCGTTCGAGCTTCGTGATCCGACCGGTGGAGACCCACTCGGCGACGATGATGTCGCCCTCGGGCGTGAAGCAGGCGTCGTGCGGGTGAACGAACTGGCCCGGGAGCCACTCCGCGGGCTGGCCGCGCAGGTTCTTGACTTCGTCGAGCCGCTCAACCGCCCGGCCGAGTTGGGCCACCACCTTGAAGTCCTCGTCGAGCAGCGTCACGGAGGCCTTCAGCTCGGGCACCACCAGCAGGTTCTTCCAAGTATCGACGTTCGCGGGCAGACCGAAGCCGGGGATCGTGGCCTTGTAGGTGCCATCGAGGGCGAAGGTCTGGAGCGTGCCGTGGGCCCGGTCACAGACCACGATCACGGGCTCACGAGCCGAGCCATCGGCGGCCGGTCGGCGATCGATCCAGATCCCGTGGGGCGTGTTGAACGTCCCCTCCCCCTCGCCGGCGCCGCCAAACGCGCTCACCCACTTCGCATCCTTGTCGTAGCGGTGGATGCGGAAGGATCCATAGCCGTCGGCGAGCAGGAAGCCGCCGTCGTCGAGAAACGCGAAGTTGGTCGGGAGGAAGCCTTTCCGGCTCCAGTTGGGCTTCGTCGAGAGATCCTCGCCGGCCTCGTAGTCGCCCGACTCGATCGGCGCCTTGCGATACCACACGGTTTCACCGTCGGGCGTCAGTTTCGCGAACGCCTTCACGCCCTGATAGCCGCAGACATACAGGAAGTCCTCGTTCCCCTCACGGCGGACCTCGATCCCGTGGCCACCCCCTTGGAACTGGCTGCCGAAGGCGCGGATGAACGTTCCCTGCGGATCGAAGACGAAGATCGCCGGATGATCCTTCTTGGCCTTCTGGCCCTCGTGGATCACGTAGACGTTGCCCGCCGAATCGACCGCCACGTTGTGGGTCGTCTGCCAGGTGAACCGATCGGGCAGCTGCGGAAAGTCGTGCCGGACGCGGAACGTGTGGGCGCCGGAGCCGACGATCGTCTCATTGCCCAGCCGGCGGGCCCGAGCCTGTGCCGGCCGGCCGACCACCGCGACGGCGGCGCCCACGCCCGCCACGAACGCCCGCCGCGACAGGGAGCCGTTCCCCGTGCCCGAAGTGTCGCGTGCTGCCGTCATGTCGTCGTCTCCTCGTGCCTGTTCCCGCGCAACTGCAGAGCCACGCCGCGAGCATCGTACTGCCTGGCCTTATCCTGAGCCACTGGCATGTGCGAGAACACGCCATGGTTCGATCCGACAGTCGCCCAGGCACCACCCGCATGGCCATCGTCGTTCGTCATCTCGAGAGCGACTTTTCGGCCGACGTGTGCGACGTGTCGGCCGAGGTCGCCCTCGACGAGCGCCTGCTACTCGCGCTCAAGGGCCCCGTCCAGGCCACGCTCGCCCTTCTCGATCCTGCCTGGCGGTGAGTGCCTGTCGAGGCCAATGCCCGTCGGCCCGGACTGACCTCGCATGCCGCAGGTGGAGCGGCCGCCATGAGCGGCGGCATCGACAGCATGCGCTACGTCCACTGCCAGACGATGCGGAACGTGGCGGCGTCGATGACGCTCGACCACCTGTTTTCGAATTTAGGTTTCGCATCCTCAGAGCCGCTTGGCGGCAACGCCTCGCGCACGCGATTCACAGGCATCGCCACCCTCGAGCCTCAGCTGCTGCCGCTCTTCAACACCGATACGGTGGAGCGGCACCCCTTCGGCGGCGACACCACCCGCCTTCGCAAGACGGCCGAGGTGCTGGCCGACGCGCAGTTGCGGTGGCTGCTGCTGGTCTGCATGCGGGGCTTCCGCCGCGACCGGGCAGCCCTCAACTGCGGGAGGTGCTACAAGTGCGCCCGAGTCCTGCTGCATGCCGAGGCGATCGGGTCGCTCGATGCTGTGGCGGACACATTCGACATGGCCGCCTACCACCGCGGCCGCCCTTCTGCTGCACGGTCGGCGGCACAGCCTCAACGCCTGACCGCCGCTCAGGCCGCGGCCGATCTCGCCGCGAACTCAGCGCAGGCCCGGCCGAGCACCGCGCGATACTCGGCCTTCGAGTAGCGGTAGCAGCCGATTCCGGCCGCGAACGAGCCCGGCGCGTCGAACACGTCTCGGTTCTCGGGCACGCACTCCTTCGCCGCGTCGAGCGTGCTGAAATAGTCGTCGAACTTGAACCGGTCGCCAACCATGTCGCTGCTCGGCGCGACCCACACGTTCGGCACGCCGAGCGCGTCGGCCACGATCAGGCCATGGAGCGACTGACTGAGAACGGTCTCACAGGCGGCGATCTCCTCGACCACCTGCCACGGCGGCAGCCCCGGGTCGATCAGATGCAAGCTGCGACTGTTGAGCTGCCGCCAGCGGGGCACCGATCGCACGTGCGGCACGAGCCCAAATCGATGCCGAATCTCGCCACGAGCGACCCAGGCATCGACGAGGATGACAGGATCGCCAAGGAAGACGTCACCCCGTGGTGCGAACGCCGCGAGCGAGCGTTCACCGCGAACGGCGACGAGCGTCGGCTCTGGCCTGATCTGGCCACGAGGGGGCTGCAGGAGGCCCGAACCACAGACGACCGACGCAGGTACGGCCCGCTCGAGGATGCTCCCGGCGCCGAGCAGATGCGGCCGCCGCCGATCACTGGCAAACCGGGTGCACTGCCCGGAGACCATGCCGAAGAACGTGGGATTGATGTCGTCGCCGAAGTTCGGCCGGCCCACGTGCCACCAGAGCGGCAGGCAGTGCGCCGGCGCGAGCCGCCAGCGGGTGACCCGCACGAGCTTTTCGATCCGTGCGAACATCAGGCCGCCTGCCTTCGGCCGGATGAACTGGGCTGGTCCACATGCGCGTCGGACCGCACGCTCCACGGCCGCAGGCCGCGCGATCGCCACCAGGCTGACGAGGCGGTTGCTGCGACGAGGCCGAGACCGATCAGCTGCAGGCCACCGGCGAGGCAGGCCAGGGTCGTGAGCCCCGTCAGGCCCCACGACACGCCCCAGCCGGCGAGGGCGGCGACACCGGCCGCGAACGGGGCGACCGCCGCCGTGGCCAGCAGCGCGAGCCCCGCGCCGATCGCGAAGCGCACCATCGGCACGGAGAGCCGTGTGAACCACGAGAGTACGAGCAGATCGGCCATGACCTTGAGCGTGCGGGAGAGGCCGTATTTCGAACGGCCGTGAGTGCGGGCATGGTGCCGCACCGGCACCTCACATGACCGCGCCCCGCGGGCATCGGCCAGCACCGCGATAAACCGATGCATGTCCCCCTCGAGCGGCAGTTCCTCGGCGAGCTCGCGGCGGATCACCCGCAGGGCGCAGCCGAGGTCATGCACCTTCACGCCGGTGACCCAGCGGATGAGCCGATTGGCGGCCACCGATGGCAGCCGGCGCGACCAGAAGCGGTCCTGCCGCGATGCCCGCCAGCCGTGCACGACGTCATATCCCTCGTCGAGCCGCGTGAGCATGAGCGGGATGTCGGCCGGGTCGTTCTGCAGGTCGGCGTCGAGGAGTACGATCACGTCGCCACGGCTGGTGCGAATGCCGGCGTCGAGCGCCGCGGTCTGGCCGAAGCAGCGGCGGAGATGCACCGGCACGATGTCGGGCCGGCCCACGGCCAGCTGATCGAGGAGATCGGTCGAGCCGTCGGTCGAGCCGTCATCCACGAGCACATACTCGTACTCGCGGCCGAGCGGCGGCACGCTCGCGTCGAGCGCGGCGACGAGCCGCTCGAGATTCTCGACCTCGTCGTGGATGGGAATCACGACGGAGATCGAGGCAGGCTCTGCGGTGGACTCAGGGCGCGGGCGGGAGGTCATCGACGAATATCCCTTATGCTGGTGATGGGATCGGTGTGGGTGGCCGTGCGGGGGGCGCCGAGGGCCAGAGCAGGGCCGATGAGCACATACTCCTTGTGCCGAGTCAGGCTCGCAGTCCGGGCGAGCACTGCATGGCCTGGGGGTGCCTCGGCGAGAATCTGCTCGACGGCGCTTGCGGGCAGGACGACTCGGCCGTCCGGGTGTTCGGTGAAGAAGGCGGCGACGGCGGCGACGCCGTCGAATTTGGGCACGGCGCCGTTTCGTGACGCCGCGCCTGAATAGAAGACGAGGCCGGGCACACTGCAGCGGTAGCTCGCCCAGGCCTCCATGTCGCCCGTCGCACCGGCTGCCGCCAGGAGTGGCCGCACGCCGACATGCCGACCGAGCCGAGCGGCGCCGATCGCCGCGAGCAGCATCACGGTGAGACATCCGGCCGCGGCGAGTGCGGCGAGCGAGGCTCCTCGCCGACCGCGGGTCTGGGCGATCCAGGCCACGACCGCCGCCACGCACGGCACGACCCCGATCAGGCCCAGGAGCGGGCTCGCCGAGCCAAGCGTACCGACAGCCGCTGGCACACCGATCGCGATCCCGATACCGGCCGCCGCGAGGATCGTCCAGCCCACGTGCATCCAGCGGGCCGACACGACCGCGGGATCGAGCCGCCAGCGTTCAAGGAAGGCCGCCGTGGCGATGGCGAGGACCGGATAGGCAGGCCAGATGTAGCCCGGCAGTTTCGTGCCGGCGACGGTGAAGCAGCCGAGCCACACGACAGCCCAGGCCGCGAGCAGCCGCATGCCCGCCGCTGCCTGCGGCCGCCTCAACGCTCCCCAGGCATCGGCCAGCGTGAGCGCCGCGACGATCGACCAGGGGAAAAAACCGACGGCCAGCACGATCAGGTAATAGAACGGCGGGCCACCGTGCCCCTCGAGCGGCCCGGCGAATCGCTGGACGTTGTGCACGAAGAGAAAGTCACGGATCCACTGGCCGCCCGTGCGAAACCAGACGAGGCCATACCACGGCGCCGCCACGGCGATGGCCACGGCGAGAATCGTGAACGGCCGCACGATGGCGATCCCGGCGGGAACGCTCTTCCACGCCCGCATGAACAGCGACTGCAGTGACCGTGGCGTGGTGCTCGTCTCGACACCGGCCGCGACCGCCTGCCACCAGCCCCACGTCAGGAACGCCGCCAGTGGCAGCACGACGCCCACCGGCCCCTTGGCGAGCACGGCCGCGCCCAGCGCGGCACCAACCGTGGCGGCCGCCAGCCACGACAATCGTGGCGCGGCCCCGGGGCGTGCCACCGACCGCGCGAAGAAGAGCA
>JBJTIE010000318.1:0-5721 GCA_046094845.1 Planctomycetaceae bacterium
CGATGCAATCGGCGAGTTTCAGCAGCGGCAGGCCACGGCGCCGGGCGAATCGCCACGCGGCCCACGCCGCCGTCGGCAGCGAACCAAAGACGACGAGCCCGCCGGCCGCGAGATTGAGCACCCTGCCGAGCGACTCGCCGAGGCTCATGCCGGGCCGAAAGAACTGTTCCCAGTATTCGATCACGTAGAACAGCCGCGCCCCGACGAGCCCCCACAGAAAGACTTCCATCGCGAGCGCGAGAATCGTGTCGGCGTCGAATCCGGCCGCCCGGCCCCGCACGATCGAGAGCCACGTGCCGGCCGCCGCCGCCGCCAGCAGCATCACGCCATAGCCCCGCACGGGCACCCCCTGCCCATCGTCGAGCGCCGGCAGGCCCCAGGCGATCATCGCCCCCGCCACGAGCAGAGGCAGGCCGAGCGCCGCTGCCGCAGGGCGGAATCCGTGCCGCAGGGCGGCTCGCAGAAACACTCCCCCACCAGCCACCGCCCAGATGGCGAGCATGATGCCGAAGCCGAACAGCGGCCAGGCGTCGGAGCCCGAGCCCAGTTGCATCGGCACGTGAAAGAGCGTCGAGCGCATCGGGTCAGCCGGGCCTTCGTCGCGGAGGCAGCAGACGGTTGTCGATCAGACGGGTGGACCCGAGGCGGCCGGCGACCACAGCGACTGCCGGCGGCTCCGCGCCAGCCGGCGGGAGCGGGTCGAGTGTGTCGGCCGAGACGACGGCCGCATAGTCGATGGCGATGCCCCGGGCTTCGAGCGGCTGGCGGAGGGCCTGCTCCACCGCGGCGATGTCGGCACCGGCCTGCCAGAGCCGGTCGGCGGCGCAGAGCCCCTCGTGCAGCGCCACGGCCCGCTGCCGCTCGTCGGCGGCGAGGTAGGCGTTTCGCGAGCTCATCGCCAGGCCGTCGGCCTCGCGTACGGTGGGGCAGACCGTGATCTCGATCGGCAGGCCGAGGTCGTGCACCATCCGCCTGACGACGAGCGTCTGCTGCCAGTCTTTCGCGCCGAAGTAGGCGACGTCTGCGGGAACACACTGAAAAAGCCGACAGACGACCGTCGCGACACCCGCGAAATGCCCAGGCCGGATCTCCCCCTCGAATCGCCGCGCCGGCCCATCCACGACCACGCGGGTGGCGGCACCGGGTGGATACATGTCGGCGGCCTCGGGCACGAAGATCCACCGCACGCCCAGCGGCTCGAGGATCGCCACGTCGGCGGCGAGCGTCCGTGGATAGCGGGCAAAGTCCTCGGCGGGGCCGAACTGCGTGGGGTTCACGAAGATCGACACGGCGACGTCGTCGCACTCGGCGGCGGCCTGTTCGACGAGCCGGGCATGCCCCGCATGCAGCCCGCCCATCGTGGGCACGAAGCCGATCCGCCTGCCGGCGGCCCGCGCCTCGAGCACGGCGGCCCGCATCAGGGCCGGCTCCCGGATCTGTGCCCCCTGCACGGCCGCCGACATCAGAGCATCGCCTCGACCGCCGCCGAGGCGACGGCGGCTCGGCCCAGATCGTCGGCAGGGACCACCACCACGGCCTTCGGGGCCCGGGGCGAGCGGGCCTCTCGCGACCGCAGGCGGTCGACGAGCCGATCCTGCATCCGCACGAGCGTCGCGACAGCCGCCTCGGGCGACGCGCAGACGGCGGTGCCGGCCCGGGCCGCGTCGGCGAACACGTTCGACCAGCGATCGGCCTGCCGACGGCTGAACGCGACCCGCTCTTCGAGCGTCACCGGATCAGCGACGAGCAGGATCGCCACGTGCGGCTGGATCGTGGTGCGGGCCACGGCGTCGAGCTCCGCCTCGAGTCGCACAAGCGACTCGGGAGGCAGTTCGTCGGCAGCCGCCACGGCGAGCGAGTCGAGCCAGAAGTCGGCGATCGCGCCGTGAGGCTCATCGTGCCAGCTGGCCGCGGCCAGCGGTCGGGCCCAGGCGGCGAGTGTCTGCGACCAGGCGGCCGCTCCCGGGGGCAGCGCCGCCGGCAGCGGCACGGGCGCCCGCACGAGCCGCGAGAGCGTGGCGTCGGCCACCGCCTCGGCCACCTCGTGCGCCCCGCTGCCCGGCACTCCCACGACGGCGACGAGCGGATGCGATGCGGAGATGTTGTCCAGCAGGTCGCGCACGGTGCAGGCGGCGGTCGGCACGGTGAGGTCGGCGGCGATCTCGACGGACGGCTCGAGCACGAACCGGCGGGTGGTCATCCGCGGATGCGGCACGGTCAGTGATTCCGTTTCAACCACAAGATCGTCGTAGAGCAGCAGATCGAGATCGATCGTCCGCTCGCCCCAGCGGTCGTGCCGCTCCCGATGCAGCGTGTTCTCGACGGCTGCAAGCATCCCCAACACGTCCTCGGGGGGCAGCTCCGTATCGATCAGGCAGGCGCCGTTGAGATACGGATCCTGGCCTGCAGGCCCGCCCACGGGCAGCGTCTCGCGATACCGACTGACGGCGACCAGCGCCACTCCCGGCATGAATCGCAGCAGCTCGACAGCCCTGTCGAGGTGCTCACGCCGTCTGCCCAGATTGGAGCCGCATCCGATGAGGCATCGTGCCATGGCTGTTCCCGTCCCTCGCGCGAACCGGACGCCGCATTCTACAGGCCGATGTGCTCGCCGGGGCAAATCCTCGAACGCTGGGCGGGTGGGCAGGACGGAATCAGGCACAAAAACCGGATTCAGTGACACTCGAAAAAAAGCGGGGGGGACATCCAGGCCACGACCAAGGTCGTCGACAGTCGATCCCTCAAGTCGTCGCCCCCCGAACTATCCGTCGAAATTCCTGTATTCGTGGGTCGCAACGCTGGCCGACGTGGCCAACGCGATGCGATGATGATTGGCATTCTGTAAATGCAGTGAGGGTTGTCAAGGCAACGCGGGCGCACGCGAGCGCGACGCGAACGAGCCGTGGAGTGCGGTCCCGTGCGGCCGAGAAAATCGAGCGATGTCCAGCCTGCCCCCGCATCATCCCGCCGACGATCTCGATGACGATACGTTCACGCACGACGCGGATGTCGCCGCGGATGATTCCCCGTGCGCCGCAGATCCATCGACACCGCTCGATTACTGGGCGGTTTCACGCACGCCGCTGACGAGCCTCGTGTTTTCGCTGCCACTCGTGCTGGCCTACGAAGGGGGCGTGCTCTGGCTGGGCCGCGGCACGCCCCGCAACGGCGCCGACGTCTGGCTGCGGCAGTTGCTCGACGCCTGCGGCTTCGGGGCCTATTTTCTGCTCCCGGCGCTCACGGTCGTGGGCCTCCTCGTCTGGCATCACGTGGAGCACGACCGCTGGCAGTTCAGCCCGGCCGTGCTCATGGGCATGGCCGGCGAATGCGTGCTCTGGGCCATGGTACTCGTCGGCATCGCCCGGCTGCAGCAACAGGTCTGGCCGCTCGGTCTCCAGACGGTGGCATGCTGGCCGCTCGCCGCGGCCCCAGGGCCGTCCGCGGACCTCGTGGACGGGGCACTTGCCCGCGTCGTCGGCTACTGCGGGGCGGGGCTCTACGAGGAAGTCTTGTTTCGCCTGCTCCTGTTGCCGGCGGTGGCCTGGCTGCTCGGCCGGCTCGGCTCCGGGCCGATCACGGCGGCAGTCTGGGCGATCCTGATCACGAGCGGACTCTTCAGTCTCGCCCACTACGTCGGCCCGCTCGGCGATGCCTTCGAACTCTACAGTTTTTCGTTCCGGATGGCGGCCGGCGTGTTCTTCGCCGTGGTATTTCTCCTGCGCGGCTTCGGCATCGCCGCGGGCACCCACGCCTTGTACGACCTGCTCGTGGGACTGCTGTAGGAACCGGATCGTCGGGCCGGGTGTGGACACCGATGCTGGCGTGGTGGCCTTCGCGGCCCGCTCCTATACTTTCCAGACTGGATTCATGCGTCGTCGTTCGTGCCGCCCGCGCGGCTGACCGCCGCCTCGGCAGGGAGTTTGATCGTCGTGCTCTCGGTTCGGCCCAAGACAGCGGATCTCGTCTTTCAGCTCTACGGGCGGGTGGTCCACCCCGAGTTGTTCGAAATCTGTGCGGCCCGGTCGGTCGATCGCGGCGACTACTCGGCCAGCATCGCGATCACGACCGCCGGCCACCTGCTGACGTGGCGACGGGAGGGAATGACGCTCACCGAAGTGGCCACCGACGCCGCCCAGCCGCTGCCGCTCAAGCGGCGGCTGCTCTCACACCGGATCGTCGGCGAACGCGGGGATCGGATGGAATGCCGGGGCGGCACGACCTACGAGACCTGCTTCCAACTGGAGAAGGTGACCGACGACGTGCTCTGGTCGTTTCAGCAGGAGCTGGTGGCGGCCGGCACCAAGCGGGGCCTCCTTCACCGTTTTCAGGACGGCGGCCGGCTCGCCCTCGGCGCCGTGAGCTTCATCGACATCGAGACCCGCCCGCGCGGCCTGCTGCTGCAGGCGTTCCACACGTTCCCCGAGGATCGGGCGATCGTGAAGAGCCAGTCGCTCTTCGAGTTTTCCTGACCGGGCCGTTTCTTCTTCCTGGAATCGTTCATGCCGAAGCCTGCAGCCTCCCCGCCGCCCGCCGAGCCGCGCCGCAGCCGCGTGCTCATTGCCGACGACAACGAGCCGAACCGCGAGCTGCTCGAGGTTTATCTGGCCGACGTCGACTGCACGATCGCCACGGCGGTCGATGGCCGCGACACCCTCGACAAGGTGGCGAGCTTCGCGCCCGACGTGATCCTGCTCGACGTGATGATGCCGAAGCTCTCCGGCTTCGAGGTCTGCCAGCAGCTGAAGTCGGATCCTGCCACGAGCCGGATCATGATCCTGATGGTGACGGCCCTCGGCGAGCTCGGCGACATCGAGCGGGCCGTGGAGGCGGGCACCGACGACTTCCTCTCGAAGCCGGTCAACAAGGTGGAGCTCGTGAAGCGGGTGGAGAACATGCTCAAGCTCCGCCACGTGAGCGACGAGCTGGAGCGGCTGCGGAGCTACATCCGCACGATGGACGACGACCAGCCGCCCCGATAAGCCCGTCACTCCCCCGTAGTCCGCACACTCCGTGTGCGGCCCACGGTCTGAACACCGCAGGCCCGTCTATTCCGCCGCGGGTCGACCTCCTATGGCGTGAGTTCGGGGTTTTGGGCTACGACCTCGGCCGGAGGCCGACGTGCTCCAGCACGCGTTTCGTCGCGGGTGACTTGTTGAGCACGTAGAAGTGGATGCCGGGCACGCCCGCGGCCATCAGTCCCTCCACCTGCCGTGCAGCGAGGGCGACGCCGGCCTCGAATTGCGCTGCCTCGTCGTCACCCGCCGCCTCGAACTCGCGGGTGAAGTCATCGGGGAGCCGCGCCTTGCAGAGGCTGGCGATGCGGCGAATCTGCGCGTAATTGGTGACGGGCATCACGCCCGGTACGATGGGCGCCGTGATCCCGAGGGCATCACACTGCTCGCGGAAACGCAGGAAGTCGGCGTTGTCGTAGAAGAGCTGCGTCACCACCACGTCGCCGCCGGCTTCCACCTTGCGCACGAGATTGTGCAGGTCGGCCTCGGGGCTCGTGGCCTCCTGGTGGGTCTCGGGGTATCCGGCCACGAGGATGCCGAGGTCGGCAAACTCGGCCCGGATGAGCGACACCAGTTCCGAGGCGTAGCGGAGCCCACCGGCCGCCTGCCTGAACTCCGTCTCGCCCTTGGGCGGGTCGCCGCGGAGCGCGACGATCGCGGCGACGCCCAGCTCGATCGCGTCCCGGAGGTAGCTCCGCAGCTCGTCCAC
>JBJTIE010000319.1:0-2993 GCA_046094845.1 Planctomycetaceae bacterium
CCCCAAACTCCCTGCCCTCCCCTCCCGAGGCATCCACGCGTGGGATCCGGCACCAGCCTCGAGTACTGCGACCGCACCGACGTCGGCCGACGTCGCGCCAACAACCAAGACGCGAAGGCAGTGCTCGAGCCCTGGAGCCGCGAGCAGTATCGCCGCCGGCGATGGCGAGCGTCGTCCAGGGCACGGCCGCCTCGGCCGCCGGTCGGCTCGGCTCCTCCGCCAGCGGCCAGGGCTCGTCGCCGGGAGCGGTTCGCGACACCTCGCGTTCGCCGGCCCGCGCCGCGATCACCGTCACGTTGTCGGGGGCGCCGCGCACCAGTGCCAGGCCCACGAGCGCGGCGGCGGCGGCCTTCGGAGGCAGGGCCGCGGCGAGCAGGCCGATCTCATCGTCGGCGACCTGGCCGGAGAGCCCGTCGCTGCAGAGCACGAAGACGTCGTTCTCCTCGACGGGAAACGGCCCCTCGAGGTCGATGTCCACCTGCGGGTGCGGGCCGAGCGACCGCGTGATGATGTTCTTCGGCGCCACCGGCATGTCTTCCGGCGGACCGGTGTGCGCCGCCTCGAGCTCCCACACGAGCGAATGATCCCTGGAGAGCTGCTCGATCGAACCGCCTCGGATGCGGTAGGCGCGGCTGTCTCCCACATGGCCGACGATGGCGCCGCGGGGCAGGATCGCGAGGGCCGTGCAGGTGGTGCCCATCCCCTTGAGCTCGAGCGCGGCCTCCCCCTTCGCATGGATGTCGGCGTTGGCCTGCTCGATGCTCTTGCGGAGGGCCAGCAGCGGTGAGCGGAGGGCGTGCTTTTCGTAGACGAGCGGCACCTGCTCGGCCGCGATCGCACTGGCCGTCTCGCCGGCCGCATGCGCCCCCATCCCGTCGGCCACCACGAACAGCCAGCCGCGGCGGCGATACTGCTCGCGGCTCCAGGGCTCGAGCACCGCCTTCGCGTCTTGGTTGTTGGCGCGACGTCGGCCGACGTCGGTGCGGTCGCAGTACTCGAGGCTGGTGCCGGATCCCACGCGTGGATGCCTCGGGAGGGGAGGGCAGGGAGTTTGGGGAGTCTAGCAGCCGGACCCGGCCGGCCCCATGCTGATCTGGATCGAAATCGAGCGTTTTTCTACCGTCGGGCCAATGAGTGCACCGTCTTCGTTCATCGGGCCGGCAGGCCGCCGCGGCTGGCCCGGTAGCCTCGTGGCCGTGGCCGCGTGTGCGGCCCTGTGCGCCGGCTGCGTGCAGCGGCGGATGACGATCCGGAGCAACCCGCCTGGCGCGCTCGTCTACGTCGATGACTACCAACTCGGCACGACGCCCGTCTCGCACGACTTCGTCTACTACGGCACGCGCAAGATCAGGCTGGTGAAGGACGGCTACGAGACGCTTACCGTGCGGCAGCCGTTTCCGCTGCCCTGGTACCAATACTTTCCGCTCGACTTCGTGACCGAGAACATCCTGCCCTGGGAGGTTCGCGACGAGCGGGTGATCGACCTCGCCATGCAGCCGGCCGCGGCGACGCCGCCGGAATCGGTCGTGGCCCGGGCCGAGCAGGCGCGGCTGGCGGCCGGCAGCCTGCCCACGGCTCCCGCGCCGCAGGTCGTGACGCCGCTGCCGCAGCCCGTGGCTCCGCAGCCCATCCCGGCACCGTTCCAGGGGCTGCAGCCCCCGGCGTCGAACGCTCCGTCCCAGGGCATTCCCAGCCTCGGCATGCCATAATTCCGGCATGCGTGATCACGAAGAGGCAGAGCAGTGCGGCGGGAGCCGCGCGGCGGTCGATGCGGTCAAGCTCGCGCGGTTCCGTGACCTGATCCGCGAGATCCTGCCCCGCAACCACTTCTACGCGACGAAGCTCGCGCGGATTGCCGACCCTGCCGGCATCGCATCGCTTGCCGAGCTGACCGACTGGCCGTTTACGTTCAAGGAAGAACTGGTGGCCGCCGCAGCCGACGGCGTGCCCGGCAACCTCACTTGGCCCTCCGGGCGGTATGTGCGGTTTCATCAGACGAGCGGCACGCACGGCCGGCCGCTACCCGTGTTCGACACCGCCGCCGACTGGCAGTGGTGGATGGACTGCTGGCGGGCGATCCTGGCCCGCGGCGGCGTCGCCGGCGGTGATCGCGTGCTCGTGGCCTCGTCGTTCGGGCCGTATGCCGGATTCTGGAGCGGGTTCGATGCGGCCATCGCCGCGGGCGCGCTCACGATCCCGACCGGCGGCCTCTCGACGCTCGCCCGGCTCGAACTCATGCGGACGCATGCCCCCACGGTGCTCATCGCCACGCCCAGCTACGCCCTGCACCTGGCCGAAGTGGCGATCGACGAGAAGCTGGAGACTGCGGCCGAATCGGTACGGCTGGTGATCGTGGCCGGCGAGCCGGGCGGCTCGGCGCCGGCGGTGCGGCGGCGGATCGCCACCGCCTGGCAGGCCGAGGTGCTCGATCATGCGGGCGCGACGGAGGTGGGACCGTGGGGCGTCGGTGATCTCCGTGGCCCGGGGCTCGACGTGCTCGAACCGTGGTTCCACCCGGAGTTTCTCGCGCTCGAAACCGGCGGCCCGGCGGCCGCGGGTGAGCTGGCCGAACTCGTGCTCACGACGCTCGGTCGCGCGGGGGCGCCCGTCATCCGCTACCGCACCGGCGACGTCGTGCGGCCGACATGGCCGAGCGCGGCCGACGTGGCGGCGGGGGCCTGCCCGTGGGTGCGGCTCGACGGAGGGATCCTCGGGCGAACCGACGACATGCTCGTGATTCGGGGCGTGAACGTGTTTCCCGGCGCCATCGACGACATCGTGCGGAGCTTTCCGGAAGTCGTCGAATATCGGCTCATCGTCAGCACCGACGCGGCGCTCGACAGGATCGCGCTCGAGATCGAAGACCGGCTCGCGGATCCGGCCCGTGTGGCCCGCGAGCTCGCGTTGCGGCTCGGGCTGCGGGTCGACGTGACGGCCGTGCCGATCGGCAGCCTGCCCCGATTCGAGGGCAAGGGGCGGCGGGTGATCGACCG
>JBJTIE010000320.1:0-2667 GCA_046094845.1 Planctomycetaceae bacterium
CTACAACGGGGGTGGCGGCGCGGGACTGACGCTCAACTGGAAGCCGCCGATCGGCGAGCCTGAACTGGTGCCGAGCGACTGCCTACGGCCGGGGCCGTAAAAAGATCCGGAAACTACGCCCGGCAGGACTCGAACCTGCAACCCTCGGTTCCGAAGACCGATGCTCTATCCATTGAGCTACGGGCGCGTGTGCAGGAATCGTAGCGGTTGCACCAGCCCGGCGGCAGGGGCGGAGGCGGTTGGCCGTCTCCCGGGCCTTTGACCGGCCCCGCGTCGGGAGCATACCTTCAGGGTGGGCGCCGCCACCGGCCGTTCTCTCCGGCCGGCCGCGCCCGCATCCGATCCAGTCCGCCCCCAGCTGCCGGCCCACTCCCATGGCCTTGATCACGCTCCGCGTGCTGCACGGTGCCGACCGCGGCAAGGTCTTCGAGCGGCTTCCCACGCCGGTGACGATCGGCCGCGAGGAGGGCAACTCGATCCAGCTCAACGACGAGCGGATCAGCCGCTTCCATCTCAAGCTTCAGGACGACCACGACAAGATCGTGGCCACCGATCTCGAGAGCACCAACGGCACGCGGGTGAACGGCGAGGACATCCACGTGCGGATCGTCCGCAGCGGCGACATGATCGCCCTCGGCCGGTCGCTCCTGCTCGTCGGCTCCCACAGCGACATCGACGAGCGGATCGCAGAACTCGCGGCGCGGCAGAAGGCCGCCGGCAACGGCCACGAGCTCCAGATGCGGGAGCGGATGGAGCGGATGGCCGCACACGAGTCGGACGTGATCGAGGACGTGAGCGACGTCCGGTCGCCGCTCCTGCCGCACGGCCCACCGCCGCTGCCCGGCCGGCTCAGCCCCGCGCAGGCCGCGGAGCTGAGCGAACTCCTCGAATACGTGCAGGGCGTGCTGCGGGGAGCGAGCGAGTCGGCCGTGATGCGGCCGGGCCAGGAGCGGATCGAGGTCGATTTCGTGGACTGGCAGGGCGTGCTCGAACTGCAGGCCCGGCTCGCCGAGATGCTCCGCGCGATCGGCGAGTCGCGGTAAATCCCACCACCACTCCCCTCGCAGCTCTCGAAAGGAAGGCGAGGGGGTCGGTGCAAGCTCGAGGAGCATTGGACCGAGTCTTCGAGGTCCCGCGACGAGACTTGTACCGCCCCCGAGCCGGCGCCCACAGACAAGCGGCTATGCCAGGGGCGGCATCCGGTACAATCCGGCCTCCTTCGCGAGGCCCATGGATGACCGCGCCGTCTTTCGTTCACCTGCACTGCCACAGCCACTACAGCCTGCTCGACGGGGCCAGCCCCATCGACAGGCTCGTGTCGCGGGCCGCCGAACTGGGCATGAATGCCCTGGCGATCACCGATCACGGCAATCTCCACGGGGCGCTCGAGTTTTATCAGGCCGCGAAGGCCGCGGGCATCAACCCGATCATCGGCTACGAGGCCTACATCGCTCCGGGCACGCGGTTTCAGAAGGACGCCGGCAGCCAGAAGGATTCGAGCTCCCACCTCACGCTGCTCGCCAAGGATCGCACCGGCTTCGCCAATCTCCTGCAGCTGGCGACGAAGGCCTACCTCGAGGGCTTTTACTTCAAGCCGCGGATCGACCGTGAGCTGCTCGAGCAGTATGGCGAGGGGATCATCTGCCTCTCCGGCTGTCTCTCCAGCGAGTTCAGCCGGTCGCTGATCGGCTCGTCGCGGGAGCAGCAGGCGTCGCTCGCCCAGGGCAAGGAAGTGGCGGGCTGGTTCCAGCGGACGTTCGGCGACCGCTACTTCATCGAGATCCAGGACAACGGCCTCGACGTGCAGCGGCAGGTGACGGAAGCCGCCCTCGAGATCTCGAAGGAGCTCGGCATCCCGCCCGTCGCCACCTGCGACTGCCACTACATCAACCGCGAGGACGCCGAGGCGCAGGACATCCTCTTGTGCGTCAACACCGGCCGGTTCCGCAACGACGCCAGCCGGATGAAGATGGACTCGAGCGAGTTCTATCTGAAGAGCCCCGCCGAGATGCATGCGGCGTTCGTCGGGCTCGACCGCGGGTTCGTGGGCGAGACGGTGAACCGCAGCCAGCAGATCGCCGACTCGGTGGCGATCGAGCTCGACCTCGGCAAGCGGCATTTCCCCGGCTTCGAGGTGCCCGGCGGCCTCACCGCCAGCCAGGAGCTGCGGCGGCTCTGCCTCGAAGGGCTCCGCGAGCGGTATGCCCAGGTGCCGAAGCGGTGGGTGGACGGGGCGATCGGCGGCGAACTGCATGCGACCGTGATGGACCGGCTCGACCGCGAGCTCGGCGTGATCGACACGCTCGGCTTCGCCAGCTACTTCCTCATCGTCTGGGACTTCGTGCGGCACGCCCGCGAGAAGGGCATTCCGGCGGCGGCCAGAGGCTCGGGCGTGGGAGCGCTCGTGGCCTACTCGCTCTACCTCTCGCACGTCTGCCCGCTGGAATACGACCTGCTCTTCGAGCGGTTCCTCGACGTCAACCGCCGCGAGGCGCCCGACATCGACATCGACTTCTGCAAGGAGCGGCGGGGCGAGGTCATCGAGTACGTCAAGAAAAAGTACGGCGAGGCCAACGTCGCCCAGATCGGCACGTTCGGCACGCTGGCGGCCCGGGCCGCGATCCGCGACGTGGGGCGGGCGTTGGGCATGCCGCTGCCGCGGGTGGA
>JBJTIE010000321.1:0-14747 GCA_046094845.1 Planctomycetaceae bacterium
CACCCCAGGCCAGCGTCGGGTCGGCGCCGCGAAGGTGCTCCTCTCCGTGGCCCGCGCCGTTCCATTGCGCGCCCACGCCGGCCGGGTCGACGCCGACCCGAAGCAGGGCGGGGGGGAGGCCGTGCTCGATCGCGGCCTCGACGCGCTCGTCCGGCGGATCGTCCGCCACCCGCTCCCGATTCTCGCCGTTGCCGCGGTGGTCACCGCCATGGCGGTCTCCGGCATGCGCTGGCTCGCCGTCGAGACCGACTTCACGAAGAACTTTCGCCCTGACAGCCCGACCGTCGCCTCCTACGAGATGGTCGAGTCGCGGCTCGGAGGCGCGGGCGTCTGGGACGTGCTCATCCCGGCCCCCGCCACGATCGACGGCACCGTGCTGGCGAAGCTCTCCCGGCTGGAAAACCGGCTGCGGGAGGAGGTCACGGCCCCCGGCGCGGACGGCGTGCCCAGGGCCGCGCTCACCAAGGTGATGAGCGTGGCCGACGTGCTGGCCGCGGTCTCGCCCGTGTCGCTCGAGCGGCTGGAGAGCACGAGCATGGGCAACTGGATGGTCGCCCGGGCCATCGATCTGTTGCGGGAGCAGTTTCCCCAGCTCGGCTCGTCGCTCGTCGGCCGCGATCCCGCCGACGGCTCCACCTGGCTCCGCGTGATGCTGCGGGCCCGCGAGCGGCAGCCCGCCGCCGCCAAGCGATCGATCATCACGCAGGTGCAGCGCATCGTGGCGGAGGAGGCGCCGGCCCGCGATGGACTCCCCGCCGGCGAGGTCACCGGCTTCTTCGTGCTCCTCGCCCAACTCGTGGATCGGCTGCTCGCCGATCAGTGGCTCACGTTCGCCAACGCCGCGGTGGGCATCACGCTGCTCCTCGCGATCGCCTTCCGCAGCCCGCTCCTCGCGGCGATCGCGCTGGTGCCCAACGCCCTGCCGATCTTCGTGGTGCTCGGCCTGCTCGGCTGGATCGGCGAGCCGGTGAACATGGGCACGGCGATGATCGCCGCGGTGTCGCTCGGCCTCTCGGTGGACAGCTCGATCCACTACATCACGGCCTTCCGCCGCCGTCTCGCCGACGGCCATGCCTGCGCGGCGGCGCTCGACACGGCCCACCAGACGGCCGGGCGGGCGATGATCTTCTCCACGCTGGCGCTCGTCATCGGCTTCCTGGCCCTCACAACGAGCGGATTCATGCCCACGGTGTCGTTCGGCTGGCTCTCCTGCCTGACGCTCGTCGGCGGCCTTGCGGGCAACCTCGTCGTCCTGCCGGTGCTGCTGGCGGTCTGCGCCCGCTGGATCATTCCGCGCTGCCGCGTCGCCCACGACCCGCTACAACACCTGGCCGGCGATCCACTCTGACACCTGCAGCCCGACACCCGAAGGAGCCACCCATGACCCACGAGTTCGCCCCGCGCACCGCCGTCGGCGGGATCACCGCCGAACCTGCCGCCCGCCCCGAAGCCGTGGCGGCGGATGCCGTCGTCGTCTTCCTCACCGAAGGGGGCGTGGGGAGCGGCGTGGCCGCCGAGATCGACCGCGCGACGGGCGGTCTGCTGACGAGGCTCGTGGCCGCAGGTGACATCACCGCCAAACGAAACGAGTGCGTGCCGCTGCTCGCCCCGTCGGGCATCGCCGCAGGCCAGCTGCTCGTCGTCGGCCTCGGCAAGCGGGAGGGGGTCGATGCCGGCGTCCTCTATCGTGCCGCTGCGACGGCCGCCCGCCAGCTCGCCGGCCGGGTTCGCTCCCGAGTCGCATTCGTCGCCGACGGCTGGTGGTCGACCCGGCAGGTGGAGCAGGCCGTGGCGGGCGCCGCCGTGGGCATGGTCGGGCAGGATCTCTACCGGGCCGAGAAGCGCCGCACGCCCTTCGGCACCACGCTCTGGCTCGGGGCGCCCCCGGAGGCCGTGACCACGGGCGGCACGATCGCCGCGGGCGTGAATCTCGCCCGGCGGCTCGTGAACACCTCTCCCGACGACATCTATCCGCAGTCGTTCGCCGACGAGGCCGCCGCCGTCGCCGGCCGCACCGGCATGGAGATCGAGATCTGGGACGAAGACCACCTCGCCCGCGAGCGGTGCCAAGCCATCCTGGCCGTCGGCCGCGGCAGCATCCGGCCGCCCCGGCTCGTGCTCCTCCGGTATCGCGGTGCGCCGCGGGCCGCCGATGATGCCCAGCCGGCGCTCGCCCTCGTCGGCAAGGGGGTCACCTTCGACTCGGGCGGCCTCTCGCTCAAGCCGTCGGACTCGATGCTCACGATGAAGTGCGACATGGCCGGCGGTGCCGCCGTGCTCGCCGCGGCCGCCACGATCGCCGCCCTCCGGCTGCCGATCGACATCGTCGCCGCCATCGGGCTCGTCGAGAACATGACCGGCCCGGCTGCCTACAAGCTCGGTGACGTGATCACCGCCCGCAGCGGCACGACGATCGAGGTCCACAACACCGACGCCGAGGGGCGGATCGTGCTGGCCGACGTGCTCGACGTCGTCCGCGGCCTCAAGCCCCGCCGGATCATCGACGCCGCCACGCTCACCGGCGCCTGCATGGTGGCCCTCGGCCACGACGTCGCCGGCCTGTTCGCCAACGACCAGCCGCTGTGTGACGACCTCGCCGCCGCGGCCCGCGCCGTGGGCGAGCCCGTCTGGCAGCTGCCGATGTATCCCGACTACGACGAGCAGATCTCGAGCGACGTCGCCGACATCAAGAACGTGGGCGACGGCCGCTGGGGGGGCGCGATCACGGCCGCCAAGTTTCTCGAGCGGTTCGTGGGAGGCATTCCCTGGACCCATATCGACATCGCCGGCCCGGCCTTCGCCGAGAAGCCGAAGCCCTGGACGGACGGCGGCGGCACGGGCGCGATGGTGAGGCCGTTCGTCGAGTTGGCCCGCGGGATGCGGTGACGGGGCGTCGCCGCGCCGTAGTCCACATGCTCCGCATGTGGCCCACGGTGGAAATACCGCAGACCCCAACTACTTCCCTGCAGGTCCGCACACCTCCGCACGAGTAGCCCGACGCCTCGGCCTTCACACCTCCAACCGCACACGGAGTGTGCGGACTACGGACGGAGTGTGCAGACTACGACGCGATGCGTGCGCTAGAGGAGCGTGGCGAGTTCATCCACGAGTTCGCCGAAGCGGGTGAGGGCGATGGCGACGGGCTCGGGCTGCTCGAGGTCGACGCCGGCGTCCCGCAGCAGGTCGAGGGGCCACTTGGAGGAGCCCCCCTTGAGGAAGCCGAGGTAGCGGTCGAGGGCGCCCGGCTCCCCCTCGGCCACCTTCTTGGCGAGCGTGATCGCGGCGGCCAGACCGGTGGCGTACTTGTAGACGTAGAAGGCATTGTAAAAGTGCGGGATCCGCAGGCACTCGAGCTCGAGCTGTTTGTCGATCACGAACGTCGGGCCGAAGTAGGCGTCGAGCAGCTCGCGGTAGAGCGAGCGGATGCGGTCGAGCGTCAGCGGCTCGCCCGCCTCGGCGGAGGCGTGGCTCTTCCGCTCGAACTCGGCGAACATCGTCTGCCGCACGATCGTGGCCCGGATCGAGTCGATCTCGCGGGCGAGGATCGCCGCCCGCTCCTTCTTCGACGTGGCCCGCTGGAGCAGGAGCCGCGTGAGCAGTTGCTCATTGAACGTGCTCGCCACCTCGGCCACGAAGATCGTGTAGCCCGAATACTGGTAGGGCTGGGCCTCGGCGGAATACCGAGTGTGCATCGAGTGCCCGGCCTCGTGGGCGAGCGTGAAGACGTGCTCGATCGCCTCCTCCTGAAAGTTCATCAGGATGTAGGGATCGGAGTCGTAGGTGCCGGAGCTGAAGGCGCCCGACTGCTTGCCGGCATTGGGGTAGCGATCGCACCACCGGCCACGGAGGCCTTGCTCCAGCCGGCCGCAGTACTCGCCGCCGAGCGGGGCGAGCGACTCGATCACCACGTCCACCGCCTGATCCCAGGTGTGACGCTGCTCCAGCTCGGGCACGAGCGGCACGTAGCAGTCATAGTGGTGGATCTCGTCGAGGCCGAGGATCCGCCGCCGCAGATCGTAGTAGCGGTGCACGGCCGGCAGATGGGCCCGCACGGCTGCGATCAACTGATCGTAGACGGCCAGCGGCACGTTGTCGGCGAACAGGGCCGCCTCGACGGCGGTCGGATACCTCCGCACCTTGGCCGCGTAGACGTCGCGTTCGTTCGAGCCCGAGAGCGTGGCCGCGAGCGTGTTTGCATGGGCCTCGTATTGGGCGTAGTACTGGTGGAACGCCGCCTTGCGCACCGCCGGCACCGTGTCGTGCAGGAGCGTGACGAACGTGGCGTTCGACAGCTCGACCTGCTCCCCCGTGCCCGTCGTGATGCTGCCGAACGTCAGGTCGGCGTCGGTGAGCTGACGAAAGACCTTGCCCGCCGTGCCGGCGAACGTGCCCTGCATCGCCAGCAGCTTCTCCTCGGGCTCCGAGAGCGTGTGGACCCGCGTACGGACGAGCCGCTCGAGCAGGAGCCGGTAGGGGGCGAGCACGGGCCCCGCCATCCAGGTGGCGAGCGTGGCCTCCGGAATCGCCATGATCTCGGGGCGAATGAAGCTCGCCGCCTCGCCGGCCCGCGTGGAGACGTGCTGAAAACGGCCCGTCATCCGCTGGGCTTCGGCCGCCGCCTGATCCTCGGCCGCCCGCAGGTGGGCATACGTACCGAGCCGGTCCCCCTCGCGGTCATAGGCCAGATCGAAGGCGAGGCACTCGGCGAGCCGCTCCGCCGAGGAGCCGAGCGTGCCGGCGAACGCCGCGAACTCCGGAATCCGCCGCTCCCACGCCCCGAGCCCCGTCTCCCACTCCGCATCGGAGCGAAACAGACTCGCGAGGTCCCATGTATCACCCGGTGCGACATCCTTGCGCGGCGGAAGCTTCTTCACTGCGGACTCCTTCCAAGGCATCGAGTCACTGTAGCCGCGGAGTGGCACTCTGCGGAATCCGGGGCGCAGCTGCAACGCCAGCCGATCGGCCACCGTGTGCAGACTACCAGTCTGCACCTACACACCGGACGGCATTCACATCTGGAGCCACCGATCCCTTCGCCTCCCCATGTTTATAAGGCCAAGGGCAAGCGCCGTCGGTCGCCTCGACAGAAAGGGCGAGGCGACGGGCTGCCCGTGCCCCGAGAGCCGGCGTTGCTGACCAGCGGGGCCCGGATGGCGGAGCGCAGTCAGCATCGAGCGAGCGCAGAACAGGATGTTCGCAGCGAGCGTCCGGCGATGGGGCATGGGCAGCCCGGCGCCGGAATCAACGCACAAACGCATGTCGCTTACAGCCTCCAGACGGCGCTGCCCCACGCGAGGCCGCCCCCGAAGCCGCACACGACGACCGTGCTTCCCGGCCCCACGCGGCCCGTCCGCCAGGCCTCGTCGAGCGCCAGCGGGATCGAGCCGCTCGACGTGTTGCCATACCGGTCGAGGTTCATGAACACCTTCTGCGGCGGCAGGCCGAGCGACTCCCGCACCCCTTCGATGATCCGGGCATTGGCCTGGTGGAGCACGAACAGATCGACGTGCTCGAGAAGCACCCCTGACCGTTCGACGATCGCCCGGATGTTCTCCTCGGCGAGCCGGATGGCCCACTTGAAGACGGCCCGTCCATCCATCTGCATGAACTGCTCCCGGCGGGCGAAGCCCTCGGCGTTGGGCGGCTGCCGCGAGCCGCTCATCGGGCAGGCGAGCAGGCCGGCGCCACGGCCGTCGGAGCCGAGCGAAAAGGCGAGCAGCCCCTGCTCCCGGCCGGCGGGCTGCGGCTCGACCGGCTCGAGCAGCACCGCCCCCGCGCCGTCGCCAAAGAGAGGCCAGGTCTTGATGTCCTCCGGATCGACGACCCGCGAGTTCGTGTCGGCCCCGATCACGAGGGCGAGCCGGCTCGTGCCGCCGGTGAGAAATTGCGATGCCGTCACGAGCGCGTAGGCAAAGCCCGCGCAGGCGGCCGTCACGTCCATCGCCGGGGCGTCGAGGCCGAGTTTCTCCTGCACGATGCAGGAGGCCGATGGGATGCACATGTCGGGCGTGAACGTGCCGAGCACCAGCAGATCGACGTCGGACGGCTGCACGCCGCCGTGCTCGAGCGCCGCCCGGCCGGCGGCCGCGGCGAGGTCGCTCGTGGCGGTCTCCGGCGGCGCATGCCGCCGCTCGTGGATCCCCGAGCGGGCCACGATCCACTCCGGATCACAGCCCAGCCGGGCGAGATCGGCGTTGGTGACCACCCCGGGCGGCACGTGACTGCCGATGCCCGCCAGGCGAAACCCCACGGCACGGCCGAACCGGGACGGCCGCGGCGAGGTGAGGATGTCGGACATCTGGAAACGCCGGTTTACTGGGGCTCGGTCTTCGCCGCGGCATCGGCTGCCTTGGCCTGGATCACGCCCGCTCGATCGAGGTGGATCTTCGCATACTCGGCATCGGAGACGACGTAGTACCAGTCGGCGAAGCGATAGTTGAGCTCCCGCACCCGTTTCTGGGCCGCCTTCACCTTCCCGTCATACTCTTCTTCCTTGCGGCGATTCTCACGCTCGACCTGCCGCCGCTCCTCGAGAGCCGCCTGAGCCTTCGACTCCGCCTCGTCGGCCTCCTTTTGGCCGTCGGCGGCCTCGGTCTTCTCGTCTCCTTCCGGCCCCTCGGGCAGCGGGGCGAGCGTCGGCCTCTCGAGCAGGCTCTCGTTGAACCGAGCCATCACGAAGAGATAGCGGCCGGTCGTCTCGGCCGCCGCCGAGGCGTCCTTCGCCCCCTCCGCCGCCTCGCCGGCCACGCTCGTGCCGTTGCCGAACCGGAGCAGATACTCCACGCCATCCTTCATGCCCACCACGGTCTCGCCGTTGCTCGACAGGATCTCGCCCGACTGGAATGGGAAGAAGCCCCGCTCGGCGAGCGAGGCGACGGCCTCGCGGTCGCCAGTGAACTTCTCCTCGGCCTTGAGGTCGGCGCTCAATCCCGACGGCTTGCGGGCCACGTCGATGATCTTGAGGTCACCCAGCGCGTCGCGCAGCGCGTTGAGCTTCGCCGACGCCAGTTCCTCGTCGGTGCCGAGCTTCTGCTCGGCGGGCTTCTTGTCCTTGCCGAAGCCTTCGAGCTTCACCAGCGACCACGTCGCGTCCTTGTCGTCGTAGGCCAGATCGATCCGAGCCTTGCGATCCTGCGACACCATGATCCGGCCGCTCGCCTCGTCGATGCCGAAGGACGCGGTCGAGTCGTCGATCACGAGCTTCCGCACGTCCCACGGGGAGAGCTTCAGCAGATCCTTTTCGATCCAGTCGTCGAACCTCGACGTGAACTTCGACGTGTCGAGTTCCACGCGGTAGACGGGATCCTGCCCCGACTTGCGGACGAATCGGAGCGGGCGTTCCCCCCCTTGTCCCCCGGCGGGCCGCTTGTCTTCCTTGCCGACGATCAGCCGCGCCAGGCGATTGCCGGACGCATCGCGAATCTCGATCAGCTGGCCCACGCCGGTCATGCCCACCTTGATCTTCTCCGGATCTGGCTCGATGACCCCGTAGGTCTCGTGGTCACCGGGCGACGTGCTCACCACGTCGAGCACCGGCCGATCGACCAGTTCCGTCGCGGCCGAGGCCAGCTGATCCTTGGCATCGGCGGGATAGTTGTCGTGCGAGGGCAGCACCCAGACACCCCCCGACTGCACCACCTTGAAGGGCTTGAGCGTGGCCAGTTCGTCGTCGTACGTCAGAATTTCCAGGCTCGCCGCCTTCGCCGCATCCGACAGTTCCGGAAACAGCACCCGCTGCGATTCCGGTTCGATCGCTGCGGGTCGAAACCGCGGCTGCGCGAGCCAGCCCGCCGCGAGGAGCAGTCCGCCCGCCGCGAGAAACACGGCAGTCCGCCGGGCCGCCGGCGACAGCCCGCCCGCTGGTGTATCGGTCGTGTCGTATCCGCCCGTCATGCTCTGCCTCCCACTCACCGGAGCCTCGATTGTGCGACGCCTTCGCGCTCCTGCGCGCGACGCTTGAAGAACACGAAGAATGCCAGCACGAGCGGCAGGATCGGGGGCAGGAGCACGGCCAGCCACTTCTGCCGATCCTGCTCCCTGCGGATCTGCGACTCGAGCTTCCGCTCCACCGCGTCCACCTCCGCATCCCGCTTCCGCTTCAACTGCTCGATCTTGGTGTCGAGCCGCCGCTGGGCGAGCCGCTGACGGCTGGCAAGTTGCTGGATCGCCTGCATCGCGGCCTGCGGGTTGGCATCCCCCTGCGACTCCATGTCGCGGATCTTCTTCTCGAATTCACCGATCTCCTTCTGCATGCCGTCGTTGGCCTCCCGCTCGGCCTGGTCGAACTCGGCGATGAACTTCGCCCGCTGCCGTTCGGCATCCTCCCGCGCCGCGGCGACCGCGTCCTCGATCCGCTCCAGCGTGCGATGCTTCGGCTTCCGCTTGCGGATGTCGGTGAACCGGTCGTCGCCGGCGAGCGAGTCGAGCACGTTCAGGGCGAACTCGACGTTGTCGAAGTCCAGACCGAACACCTCATCGGGGCGGCTCCGCAGGCCGAAGATCCGCCCGTCGAGCAGGTCGATGTCAGCCACGACCACCGCGCGAATCGGCTTCGACGCCACCGGCTTCTCTCCCTCCTTCGGCTCGCTCCCATCGGCCGGCGCGGCCTTGGCCGCCCGCTCGATGGCGGCGGCCAGCACCAGCGACTGATCGGCCCGCCGCTCGAAGATCCGCAGCTGCCGCATGTCGCCGCGGTTGCCCATCACCTGGTCGACTTCGATCGTGCCCGTGCGGTTGGCCACCGTGCGGACCAGCGGCGTGAAGGTGACGTCGGCCGACTCGTCGCGGGTGATCGCCCCGGGGAACGGGAAGAGCACCTCCTGCAGGCCCGCCACGATCGGCTGCTGCTGGTTGAATCCCGGCGGGCCCCCGTCGCCACCGCCCCCTTCGAGGTTGGCGTCGATGAACACGAACTCGCTCGGCAGCTCGAGCTTGAGATGCGGGTTGTAGTCCTGGCACACGATGAACGGCCCGCCGCCGCCGAGTTGCCCCATCGCCGGTCGTCCTCCGGCGGCCGCCAGTCGCACCCCGAGCGCGTCCCAGAGCTGGTTGATGTCGCCCTTGGGCTGGGCTCCGCCGCCGCCGAACATCGCCATCGGCCCCATCGGGCTCCGCCGTGGCTGCGACGTGCCCGGCACCTCGGTCATCAGCGCCGGCAGCGGATCCTCGAAGATCGCCACCGGCTGGCCGGCCTTCACCGCCGCCACGAAATTCGTCATCTGCTCCGGCCCGAGCGCCGAGGGCTGCACCGCGAGCAGCACGTCGTAGGCCTCCGTGATCGGCGCCGAGGCATCGACCTGCACGACGTCGTACTGCTTTTCCAGCTCCTCGACGATCGGCTGCCGCGGCCGCGCCTGGCCGCTCATCATGTCGAAGCCACCGAACATCTCGGCGTCGGTCGTGAGCACGCCCAGTCGCTTCCGCTTCTGCTGGGCGGCCGTGCAGACCGAGCGGATCAGCTCGTATTCTACCGGCGTGCCCTTGTCGAAGAACGGCACGACCACCTTCTCCAGACCGCTGGTGAAGGCGCAGCCGAGGAAGATCTCTTCGTCGCGGTAGGCGCCCCGCACCCGCGAGAGCACGTTCACCGGCTCGATCCCGAACTGCTGCCGGGCGAGGGAGGCGGCCTCGGTCTTCGGCTCCGTGGCGATCACCTCCACGTTCACCTTGCCCCGGCCCAGCCGCTGAAACTGCCGCAGGGTGTTGAGGAGGTTGAGCCGGGTCTGGGCGTAGTCTTCCGGCACCGTCGGGCTCACGTAGGCCTTGATCTCGATCGGCCGCGTGGCGTCGAGGCCGGTCAGCAGCCGTCGCGTGTCGGGCGAGAGCGAGCTGATCTTCTCGGCCGAGAAGTCGGCCCGCACGTCCACGGCCCGGCAGAGCATCGTCAGGCCCGCCACCGCGGCCGCGAGGCCGACCGCCCGCCCGAGGAAGTGGAGGCCCATGCGGCCCCCCTCCCGCGACCCCGTCCAATGCCGCCGGCCGATCAGCACCATCGCGAGGTAGAGGCAGACGGCCACGATCCCGAGGAAGTAGGCGACCGACGAGAGGCTCACGACACCGCGGCCAAAATCGGAGAACTGCTCGCCGATGCTCCAACTCCGCACCGCGGCCGCCGCCTTGGGCCCCATCACGCTGCCCGCCTTGTCTGCCAGGGCCAGCGGCGCATTGAAGAGCACGCCGAGAATGAATCCCACTGTGAGGTTGCTCGTCAGAAAGCTGGCCACCACGCCGACCGCGAGCATCGCCAGGCCCGTGAACCAGAAGCCGAGATAGTTGGTGAGAAACAGACCGGCGTCAGGCGTGCCCCAGCGCAGCAAGATGACCAGGTTGCAGATGCACGAGAACAAGAGCGCCACGGTGAAGATGCCGACGGCGGCCAGATACTTGCCGAACACCACCTCCCAATCGCTCGCAGGAATGGTGAGCAAGAGCTCGTCGGTGCCCTGCCGCCGCTCGTCGGCCCACACGCTCATCGTGATCGCGGGCACGAACACGAGCAGGATGAACGGCAGATAGCGATTGAGTTGGTCGAGGTTCGCGAGGTTGGCGTTGAAGAACTCGGGGGGCCAGAAGGCGGCCAGCGACCCGAGGAGCACGAACACGCAAATGAAGACGTAGCCGGTGGGATTCGAGAAGTAGGCGATGAAGTTCCGCTTGAAGACGGCGTCGAGCACGTGCCATTTCATCGGGTCGGTCCTGCGGGCGGGGATATCTGGCGTGGTTGGGTGAACGGCGCCGCCGAGGGGATGACGGCGGCGGGATGGCGGCGGTCAGGCAGAGCGGGTGAGTTCGTGGAACCGCTCGTCGAGGCTGCGGCCCTCGCGCCGCAGTTCGGCCGGCGGCCCGTCGAACCGCAGCCGCCCCTCGGAAATGAGGAGCACGCGATCGGCGAGCGCCTCGACCTCCTGGAGGATGTGGGTGGAGAGCAGGATCGTCTTCCGTTCGCCGAGCCGCCGGATCGTCTCCCGCACCTCGCGGATCTGGTTGGGGTCGAGGCCGCTGGTGGGCTCGTCGAGGATCAGCACGTCGGGCTCGTGCAGGAGCACCTGCGCCATGCCGACCCGCTGCCGATAGCCCTTCGAGAGCTTGCCGATCGCCTTGCCGATCACGCTGCCGAGCTCGCACTGCTTCACGACCGCCTCGATCCGCTCCCGCTTGCGATCACCCGTGAGCCCGCGGGCGTCGGCGAAGAACTCGAGCAGGCTGCGGGGGGTCATGTCGGGATAGAGCGGCCCGTTCTCGGGCAGGTAGCCGAGCCGCTCGGCGCCGGCCAGCCGGTCGGTGGCCATGTCGTGCCCCGCGATCCGGGCCCGCCCGGCCGATGGCGCGAGGTAGCCCGTGAGGATCTTCATCGTCGTGCTCTTGCCGGCACCGTTCGGCCCGAGAAAGGCGACGATCTCGCCCCGGGGCACACTGAACGAGACGTCGTTGATCGCGATGAAGTCGCCGTAGTACTTGGTGAGCCCGTCGGCCTCGATCATGGCCGGTCCGGCTGCGTTCGCTGCATGCTGCATGGGGTCGTCGCCTCTGTTCCTCGACGCCGCCATTGTTTCCGCATGCCCCGATCCCGGCAATCCCGGGGGCCGCCGACCCGTAGTCCGCACACACCGTGTGCGGCCCACCGCCGAAAAACCGCAGGCCCGAGCTATTCTTCCGCAGGTCGGCCTCCTGAGTTGAAAGTTCGGGGCTGCCCATGCCCCGTCGCCGGACGCTCGCTTCGGGCATCCATGCCCTCCGCTCGCTCGGTGGCGGCTGCGCTCTCGGCATCCTGCCTTCGCTTGCCGCCACACGCCGGCGACGGGGCACGGGCAGCCCCTCACGGCGTATTGTCAGCATGAGAAGGGGAGCGGGAGGCGAGGGGGTCGGTGCAAGCTCGAGGAGCATTTGGACCGAGTCTTCGAGGTCCCGCGACGAGACTTGTACCGCCCCCGAAGCCGGCTCTATTTCCACGAGGCTGCGTCGCTAGCCGCCCATCAGTGGCTCGACGCTGGGGCCGGGCGTGCCGCGGTGCCAGGTGAGGTGGCTCTTCCAGCGGGGATCAGCCTCCGGGAAGTCGGCGCGGAAGTGGACGCCGCGGGTCTCCTGCCGCTCGAGGGCCGAGCGGATCATGAGGCGGGCGACCTCGAGCATGTTCTGGAGCTGCCAGCCCTCCGGTGCGGCGAACTGCCGCGGGAGCACGTAGCGGCACCAGCCTTCGACGAGGTCGAGAGCCTCGGCGAGCGACTCGCCGGAGCGTTCCACGCCCACGTGCCGCCACATGAGCGACTGGAGCGAGTTGCGGATGTCACCGAGGTCGAGGGCCGCGGCCTCCTCGCCATTGGCCTCGGGCTGCCGCGGATGAGCGAGGGGCGGGATGCGGAAGTCGTCGCCTCCTGCCGCGAGCACCTCCGCCGCCGCGGCCTCGCCGGCGCGGGCGCCATACACGAGCCCTTCGAGCAGGCTGTTGCTCGCCAGGCGATTGGCGCCGTGGAGTCCGCTCGACGTGACTTCGCCCGCCGCAAAGAGGCCGGGCACGCTCGTGCGGCCGTCCGCATCGACCGACACACCGCCGATCATGTAATGCGCGCCGGGCCGCACCGGGATCCGATCGCGGGCGAGGTCGAGCCCGAACTTCGCGCACAACTCGGCCATGCCCGGAAACCTCTCGCGCACCATCGCCGGGTCGAGATGCGAGAGATCGAGGTAGACACTCGCATGATGGGTGCGGTGCATCACGACCGTGATCGCCCGCGAGACGACGTCCCGCGGCGCGAGCTCGGCCCGCGGATCGAACTCGGGCATGAACCGCCGGCCGTCGCGATCAACGAGGTGCGCGCCCGCGCCCCGCACCGCCTCGGTGATCAGGCTCCGCGCGCCGCCGGCGATGTAGAGCACGGTCGGGTGAAACTGCATGAACTCCATGTCGCGGAGCTGGGCCCCGGCCCGCCAGGCCACCGCCATGCCGTCGCCGCTCGCGCCGGGAGGATTCGTCGATTCGCGGTAGAGCTGCCCCGCCCCGCCGGTCGCCAGGATCGTTCGGCGGGCCCAGACGATCGTCTTGCCGTGGGCCGGGTTCCAGACGATCGCGCCGCGGCAGACGCCGCCGTCGGTCACGAGATCGATGGTGAACGTGTCGGGCCAGACAGAGAGATTGCGGAGCTTCCGAGTCTGCTCGATCACGGCCCGCATCACCTCCCGGCCGGTCGCGTCGCCGAGCGCGTGCACGATCCGGTGGTGGCTGTGGCCCCCTTCACGGCCGAGCTCGAGCGCGCCGTTACGGGCGTCGAACCGCGTGCCCCAGGCGATCAGCTCGGCGATCCGTGCCGGCGCCTCGCGGACGACGGCATCGACCACGTCCTCGTGGCAGAGTCCGCCACCGGCGACGAGCGTGTCGGCGACGTGGTTGTCGAACCGATCTTCAGGATCGACCACGCCCGCGATGCCCCCCTGGGCCCACTGGCTCGAGGAATTGCGGAGATCGTCCTTCGTCACGACCGTCACCGAGAGCCGGGGATCGACGGCCAGCGCCGCCCGCAGGCCGGCGAGGCCTCCCCCGAGGATGAGCACGTCTGTGAAGCAGTGCGGCACCCGCTTGGGCCCGAACGAGACGAGATACCGCGGTCCTTCGAAGGCCTCGCTCATTCGGCGCCCGTCCCCACGCTCGTGCCCTGGAGGAATGCCCGGAACTGGTCGCGGTAGTCGGCCGGCGGCCGGCTGCGCCGCCCTTCCGCCTGGCCCCCCTTGGCATCCGCGGGCACGTCGCGGGAACTTTGCACGCCGTCGGGCCGCAGCCCCAGGCTTTGGAGCGTCCGCTCGAACCGCCCCTTCGCGGTCGCGTCCCCCGTGTCGGCCTGCCGCCGCATCGCCTCCCAGCGGTCGAGGAACGCCCGCGCCTGCTCCGGTGTCCAGCCGAGCGCGTCGAGCACGTCACGCTTCCCGCCCTTCACGGCATCGCGAAGGTGCTCGAGCGCGAGGTCGGCGGCATTCCGGGCATGGGCCAGGTCCTGATCCGTCCACTCCATTTTCTTGCGCGGCGGTGCTGCGTCGGGGGCGTCGGGGCTTGCTCCCTGATCGCCACCCCCCTTGCCTCCCGCTCCCACGGCATTGTTTGGTGGCATCTGGCCCCCGCCGGCTTGGGCCGCGCCCGCATCGCCACGCTGCCCCGCACTTCCCTCTTTGTTTCCGTCAGCCTTGCCGTTCTGGGCCTGCTGCCCCTCCCCGCCGCCGCCAGGTTGCTGATTCCCAGGTTGCTGCTGCGCGGACTGCCCGGAGCCTTTTCCGTCGCCGACAGCCTGTCCCTTGGATGCTGCCTTGCCATCAGCCGCTTCATTGCCGGCGTCGCCCTGATCACCGCCTTGTTTTTGGCCAGACGCACCGCCTTCCGCGGCATCACCATTCCCATTCCCATTTCCATTCCCACTCGCACTACCCTGCCCCTGTCCCGCGCCGCCCTTGCATGACGGACAGCCCTGCTTTCCGCACGGCTTGCCATCGGCGTTGCGACAGTCGGCATGCTCATGTTGCTCCGACTGGCCCCCTTGTTTGTTTGATTCACCAGACTGCTGCCCTTCCTGCTGATCCTGCTGCTCACCACGTTCCTGCCGACGATGGTCGAGCAGTCGCTCCATCGCTTCGCCGTCATCGGTGCCATCGTGGGCCACGGTGCTCTTCTCGCGCTGCTGCTCCGCACCGCCGTTCGCCCCCTTGCCCTGCTCCCCCTTGCCCTGCTCACCCTTGCCCTGCTCACCCTTGCCCTGCTCACCCTTGCC
>JBJTIE010000322.1:0-3946 GCA_046094845.1 Planctomycetaceae bacterium
GGTGAGCCAGTGCCGATTGTCAGCCGGTTCACTGCGTATGAACTCGACGAATGGGACGAACCGCTTTCGCTCCGTGACCCCGAAGCCGCCTGGGTCGGCCAGCCAGTGTTTCAAAAGTCGGGAATCGTAATTGAAGATGCGGGCTACATCGTAAATAAGCGGTATTGGACCCTTGACGAAAAATCGATAGTGAAAGTGGCTCGCGTGGAGGAGGTCCCTAATAGACCGCAACTCGCTAAACTCTTCGTTCGCTACGACGGATCGCCCAACGACTCGCCTGGTTGGACCGCGCATGAGTTTGAGTTTGGCCGGGAGGTGGTTTCGACGACGACGGGCCAAAAGCGAATTCGGAATGAATCTCTGGGCGGTATTAGCGTAGAGTCGACTGAATCAACGGTCACGCGGGAGCGCAACGGTCAGCCCGTCGAGGAAAACGAGGTCGGCCTGATCGTCGACCGCACCGAGAAGGCCACGACCGTTCGCTATCCTATGCATCTTGTCGGTCGCCTTCGCCCCCAGCCGGGCGATGTCGTGGTTCGTGGCCCCGACTGGTGTGAGGGGCACGCTGATGGCGGCGCACACCCGTTCGGGACACTCAAGGACGCCGTCGAGGAGGGCACAACCAAGTATCCGGGCATCGTCCTCGCGGAGCGAGACGGACGTAGCGGGTTCATCGCCGTCTACTGGAAAGCCACCGGGCGAAAAACTCGGCATCGGTTCGACATGTCGGGGTTCTATGACATCCAAGTCGTTCCCGGGCAGAAGGCCACCGCTGAAGAGCTGGAGCAGTTCGGTTCGATGCGTTGATCCCGAGTTCTGCTCGCCGCGTGTCAGCTGCTGCGGTCAGTCCGGTTCCTGCGGCCGTCGCCGCAGGCCGATGCAGGTGATTGCCATCGCGACGAGCCCGTGGGCCGCCAGCATCGCGAGAGCGGGCAGCAGGAGCGGGGCGTTCTCTCCGGGCATGCTGTAGGCAGCCACGCCGCTCGTGAACCCGCGAAAGGCCCAGTAGGTGGAGATGCCCGTCGTCCCGAGATGCTCGAGCCACCCGTGCAGGTCCGCGACCACGTCGGCGAGCACGATTTGCGGGATGAGCACGAGCGGCACGGTCCGGATGGCGATCTCCTCGGTGCGGGCCACGGCGGAGATGGCCAGACCGACCAGCGTACCCACGAACCCCGTCGCGAGCGTGACGCCTCCCTGGACGATGACTCCAGCGAGGCCGTCGTGACCGGGAAAGTTGCACCAGGTCGCCATCAGGCCGAACACGATGGCTGCCTGCGCGACGGAGATGCCGCCGAGGACGAGAATCTTGGAAGCGTAGTAGGCGGTGGCCGAAATGGCCACGGATCGCTCGCGCTCGAACAACAGCCGCTCCCTGGCGATCTCGGGGGCGGCATTGTTGCAGCCCAGCCAGAAGGCCGTGACGACCGCAAGGAATGCCGCCGTCCGGCAGTTCGACAGTCTCGTCGCCGGATCGGCGGTAGCCTGCAGATCGCCAAAAAAGGCCACCAACATCAAGCCCACGAACAACGCCTGTCCCAGGGCGGCCAGCAGCGCCTTGGGGTTCATCGAGAGCATCGTCAGCAGACGGCCCGTGAGCAGATGCATTTGCCGTGACAGCGGACTGGGCTCGCGGGGTGTCACCGCCTTGAACCGCAGGCGACGCCCGGCGGGCTGCTCCGCCGTCGGTAGGCGACGCAGCGGAGCGGCGACGTGCTGCAGTTCGAGCGGGTGGCCGCGAAACGCCGCCGCCCACTCCTGCGGCTGCCGTCGCTCCAGAGCGGCATAGACGTCACCAAGCCGCGAGATGCCGAAATACCCGCACGTCTCGGCGGGCGTTCCGACGCAGGCGAGTCGCCCGCCCGCCGCGAGTACGACGACGCGGTGGGCGCTCCGCTCGATGTTGAGCGTGTTATGCGTGATGCACACCAGCGACCGCCCCCGCTCGGCGAGTCCGCGGAACAGACGCATCATGTCGGCGTCGGCCCGTTCGTCGAGGCCGCTCGTGACCTCGTCGATGAAAATCATCCGGGGCGTGTGGCAGATCTCGATGGCCAGGCAGAGCCGCTTCCGCTGGCCCCCACTGAGGTTGCGGACCCGTACGGCCGACTTGTTCGCCAAGCCGACCTCGTCCAGCAGGCTCTCGACGCGGCGGTCGAGTTCATCGGCCGAGGTGTCGGCCGGAAGCCGCAGGCCGGCCGCGTACCAGAGCGTCTGGCGGACGGTCAGTCCGCCGTGCAACGCCTCCCGCTGCGGCACGACGGCGATGTCGTGTTTGACGGCGTCGAACGCGGAGTGGAGATTCACTCCGCCGTAGAGCACGCGGCCACGATCCGGGAGGGTGCGGCCTGCGAGCGTCGAGAGCAGCGTGGATTTTCCGCAGCCGCTGGGCCCGATCAGGCAGATGAGTTCGCGGGGCGTGACGGCCAGCGAAAGCTGGTGTAGCAGCGTGAGCTTTTCACCTGTTACCCGATGGGTCGCATACCGCGATACGTCGAGGCAGCCTAGGGCCAGCGTGGCCGATACGGCATCGACGGCGTTGAGATGCAGGCCGTCGAAGGTGAACTGGTAGGGTCCGATGGACAAGCGGCAGCCGGTTGGCAACACGGTGTCGTGTCGGACTCGCTCCCCGTCGATGAAGGTGCCCGCGCTGCTGTGCAGATCCTTCACCCATGCCCGACCGCCATGCGGGAACAGTTTGGCATGGCGGAGGCTCACGGTTGGGTGCTCAAGCTGCACGTCCACCATCCCGGCGGCACGGCCCACCAAGAGTGGGCGATCGACCGCGATCCGTCGCGGCACGTGGCGCTGAATCGTTTCGGCGTCGGGCATGCCAGCAAGTTCGGTGGAGGGGCCGTCGTCGCGCGACAGGATTTCGATCGTCCGGGGATGAGTAACTGGATTATGATCAACTATCGGCGGCCCTCACATGGGTAGGTGCGTCAGTGGGCTATTTCGGGATCGACCGGCAGGCCTGGCGACGCAGCCGGGCCGGGGACGCGAGGTTTTATGTGAAGAATCCGAAAGACGCACAGGACACTGTGGCCGGCCCTGGCGCCGCGCCGTCCAAGACGGCGGAGTTGGCTGAATTGCTCGCCGCCTATAAATCCCTGGCCGCTGGGCCGGCAGAATTGCCGCTGCGGATCGATCTGCTCCGCCGGCTTCGGGCCCTGGATTGGCGCACGCCCCGGTGGACTGAGGAACTCGCCGCTGGAGAGCAGACGCACGTCGCCATGTTGTTCAACGAACTGCGTGGGATCGCGGCTCGCGTTCCGGCGATCACCCCCGCCGACGTGACCCGCGCAGAGGAGGTCGCTGCAGCACTCTCTGCTCCCATGTGGCTGGAGCCGCTGCGGGGCGACGACATCCAGGTGGTTCAGCGGACGCTCGATGACCTCCGTCGGGCACGAACGCTCGCGACGATCGATGCGGCTCTGGCCCAGCTCGACGTCGCCCGCGACCGAGGTGAATGGGAGCAGGCCCGGGATCTGGTCGCCGAACTGGAGCCCCTGTGCCACGACCCGGCCATGCGAGCGGACGATGAGCGTCGGCAGGCCTTCGACCGCAGCCGCCGCTGGGTGGACGATCAGTTTGCAGTGCGGGTTGCTGCCAAGGCCCGGGCCGCGGCGTCCGATGCACTCCAAGAGGCGTGTGACTCCCCGCTTTCGTGGTCACCCGCGGAGTTGATGCAGCGTCGCTCTCGCATCGACTCGGCGGCTCGGCAACTGCTTCTCGGGACCGCCGTCTCGCCGTCCGGCGCGTCCGCGGAATCAGATGCATCGGGGTTGTCCGTCGAGTTGGCTGAAGCATCCACCCGGGCCCGCGCCGGACGAAAGCGGATCGATCGCCGGCTCGCTCTGCTCGGCAGCACGGCTGCCTGCTTAGGTGTCCTGATCGCGCTCGTGCTGTCGGCAACCGTCGTGACGATGCAGCGACAGCAGGGCCG
>JBJTIE010000323.1:0-8046 GCA_046094845.1 Planctomycetaceae bacterium
TCGCCACCTATCAGCTCGGCACCGCCCTGGGCTGGTGAACATGCAAGACGCCATCGCCATCGCCACCGACGCACAGCCGAGCCGCCAGTCCCTGCCGAGCGGCCTGACGACCGGCTCGATCAGCCGTCCTGCCTGCCCCAAAAAGCTCTGCCGCAGGGCCTCGCCCTGCTGCTCGGCCTCCGTCAGGTCGGCCCCGGCGGGCAGGACGGGCTTCGGGTAGCTGCCGAGGGCCCAGATCACCACGCTCATCGCGAGGATGAGCGTGCCCGCGTTTTTGAGGAACGACCAGGAGGCCTCGCGCACCCGCTCGAGGACCACCGCCGGCTGCGGCCACCGCCAGCCCGGCAGCTCCATCACGAATGGCTGCGGCGGGCCGCGAAAGACCGTCCGCGAGAGGACGCTCGCGACCAGGGCCGCGACGATCACGCCGACGGCGTACATGCAGACGAGCACGACGGCCGGCAGCCGCAGCCACGAGACGCCGACGGCCACGTTGGGAATGAAGGCGCCGCAGAGCAGCAGGTAGACCGGCAGCCGGGCCGAGCAACTCATCAGCGGCGCCACGAGGATCGTCAGCAGCCGATCGCGGCGGTTCTCGATCGTGCGGGCGGCCATGATCCCAGGGATCGCACAGGCAAAACTCGAGAGGAGTGGGATGAATGACTTGCCGCTCAGACCGGCCCAGACGAGCAGCCGGTCCATGAGGAATGCGGCCCGCGAGAGGTAGCCGCAGCCTTCCAGGATCGCGATGAACAGGAACAGCAGGGCGATCTGCGGCACGAACACCACCACGCCGCCGACGCCGGCGAGCACGCCGTCGATGATCAGTGAGCGGATCGCCCCTTCGGGCAGCTGCGACTCGGCCCAGGCGGAAACGCCGTCCATCCCCGCGGAGATGAGATCCATGAGCGGCGCCGCCAGCTGGAAAATCGACGTGAACAGGGCCAGCATCACGGCGATGAACACGAGCGTGCCCCAGAGGCGATGCGTAAGCCAGCCGTCGATCCGCTCGTCGAGCGGCCGGCGGGCCGGCGCCGAGCGTCGCACGATGCCCGCGGTCGCGCGGTCGATCCAGGCGTAGCGGGCGATCGCTTCACGGGCGGCCTGTGGCCGTGAGCCGTCGATGGCGGAAAGATGAGGGGAGAGATCTGGCGGCCGCGGAAAGGGCGTGTCCGGAGCAGCGACGATTCGATCGCGGAGGGTGGCGACGCCGTCTCCGCTCGGTGCAACGACGCGAACGACCGGGCAGCCGAGCCGGCTGGCGAGCAGTGAATCGTCGATCGTGATTCCCTTCGCGGCGGCGACGTCGGAGAGCGTCAGCGCGATCACCGTCGGCAGGCCGAGTTCCATCGCCTGGCTGGCCAGATAGAGGTTGCGTTCGAGGTTCGTCGCATCGACGGCGACGACGACGCAGTCGGGCTTCGACACGTCGGCCATGCGGCCGCGGAGCACGTCGATGGCCACCTGCTCGTCGGGGCTCTGGGGGGTGAAGCTGTAGATGCCGGGCAGATCGATCAGGTCGATCGTCGTGCCCCGGTGCGTGAACCGCCCAACCTTCTCCTCGACGGTCACGCCCGGATAGTTGCCGATCCGTGTGGGAATCCCTGCGAGCGCGGAGAAGAGCGTGCTCTTGCCGGTGTTGGGATTGCCGAGCAGGGCGACCGTGAGGTGCGACGGGAGAGCGGAGGGCTGGGGCATGCGTGGGCCGCGAGGACAAACAGTGAAGGAGAACGAAGATCAGCCGGCGGTCAGGGTGATGCGGGCCGCCTCGGCCCGCCGGATCGACAGCCGATAGCCGCGGAGCTCCAGTTCCAGCGGATCGCCGAGCGGGGCCCGACCAACGAGCCGCACGACGATGCCGGGCGTGAGTCCAATTTCCAGTAGCCGAAGAGCGACCGCGTAATCGCCGTGGACATCGGCCACCGTGGCCGTGTGACCCACGGCGATCGACTCCAGTGATACCGACATACCAGCCACCATGCCTGCATGCCCGCGGCGAAACGGGCTCCGTGCGATCGTCGGAACACGCGGCCAACACAGGCCCCGTTGCGGAGATGTGAGATTCCGTCTCAACTGCGTTGAAAGTGTAGCACGCCGATGGCACATCCCGGACTTTTCGTGACCGGCACCGATACCGACGTCGGCAAGACGGCGGTGGCCGCCGCGATTGCCCGTCACCTCGTGGCCGAGGGGCGGCGTGTGGGCGTCTACAAGCCGGTCGCCAGCGGCGTGACGACGGCTGTCAGCGATGCCCGTCGCCTCTGGGAGGCCGCCGGCGAGCCGCTCACGAACGAGCAGGTCTGTCCGCAGGCGTTCACCGCACCGCTCGCGCCGCCGTGGGCCGCGCGGGCCGAGGGGCGGAGCGTGGACGAGCGGCTGCTGCGGCAAGGCATCGAGCCCTGGCGGGGTGCGAGCGACGCCGTGATCGTCGAAGGAGCCGGCGGTCTCTTTTCGCCGGCCGGCGAAAAGTCGCTCAACGTCGATCTCGCCCGTGATCTCGGGCTGCCTCTCGTCATCGTCGATGCTGCACGGCTGGGCGCGATCGGCCGAACCTTGATGGCGATGACGGCGGCCCGTGCGGAAGGGCTGGCCGTCGCCGCGGTCGTGCTCTCCCACACGCATCCACTCGGCGGAGCCGACGACGATCCGGCGAGCGAACGGCGGATCGCCGCCGACAATGCCCTCGAGCTGGCGGCTCGGCTCGGGAGCATGCCGGTGGGTGTGCTCGCTCACGCCGCGGAGCGGGTCGCCCCGGACATCGACTGGTTCACGCTGGCGCGGAGCGTCGGCTGCCGAGCGTGAGCGAGAAGGCCACCCGCCAGTTGCCGTGCGGGTCGGGCGTCACGATCCAGTGGGGCATCACGACCACCGACTGGTGGACGAGCTCGAAGCCCCCTTCCGACTGGCTCACCGTTTGGATTGGAAACGTCCAGATGCCGGCGGCGCCCCCGTCGCTCGCCGGCCCGATCGAAACCGCCGCGTCGATGCCCAGCCAGTCATCCACCAGCCCAAGCCTGCTGGCGACCGGCAGGTCGAGGCACGTGCCCAGTTCGCCGAGCGACTCACCGGAGGCGTCATAAAAAAACCGGCCATCCGCCTGGGCCGGCATCCCGGCGAAGTTGAGTTCGACGGCGAGGTGCTGTCGGAAGTCGGCAGGCAGACCAGAGAGTTCGTAGGCGATCTCGATCGTCGGTGAGCCGGGCCGCACGCAGAGTGTTTTCGAGAGCGTGAAGGGAATGCCCCACGCGTTGCCGGCGCGGGCCAGGCGCACCTCGATGCGGTCGGCGGTCCGGTGCAGCTCATGCGTATAAACCCCTTCGGCGAAGTCGCCGCGCTCTGCAGCCGATCCGTCGACGATCGCCGCCACGGCCACATCGACGTCCCAGAAGTGATCGACCAGACTCTTTCGTCGCGTGCGGTCGTAGCGGACCATCCGCTCGAGCCCCTCCTGCTTGAACTTCGCCACCTGCGAGGCATCGACGATGCTGCGGGCCGCCCCTGGTCCAGCGAGCACCTGGGCATGGTAGGCCTCGGGCCGCCGGTCGAGCGTGGCGAGCAGGTTGTGCCGCGGGCCGCGGAGGTCGAGCTCGTAGACGATGCCGCCGCGGGCCGGCGCGAGCCAGCAGTCGAGCATGTCGCTCGTCACGCGGATCTCGTCGCGGCCGTCGAAGTCGAAGTCGCCCTGGGTGGCGTCGAGCCGCGGGCTCGTGCGGCCCTCGGCCCGGTCGAGGGCCGCGTCGGCCGCGATCAGTTCCGTGTAGATCGCGTTGCGGAGATGCGGCAGGTAGATGCCGCCGAAGGCGCCGTGCCAGTAGGCACAGTTGCACTGGCCTCGATGCAGGGCCTGCTCGGCCTCGGCCAGACCCATCCGATCGATGCCCGGCGCGGCGCGGAGACCGTCGAGCCGGGCGCTCACGGCCATCATCCGGGCGTACATCTCGTTCGCCTCCGGATACCGCATCCGGAAGTTCCGCCAGCTGCCGCCGCGGATGAACCGGGCCACGGTTGCGAGCCGCTCGTCGCCGGCCGCGAGCGTGCGGGCCGCCACGCAGGCGAGCTGCGCCTCCGGGGGCAGCACCCACTCCGTCATCTCCCGGTAGCTGCACTCGGGCAGCCACACCGTGCCGGCCGGCGGTGTGTCGCGGACGATCTCCGACGGCAGGCACATCTCGATCCAGTCGCGGTTGGCCTCGAGCATTTCGAAGAATCGCGCGAGCCAGCCTTCGCTGAAGCAGGTGCGGTGGGTGTCGGGCCAGACGCCGAACTTCTCGCCGTCGTCGCCAAACACGGCCAGGGCGCCATGGCGGCGGGTGGCCAGATACCGCAGGTGGTCGAGCGTGTGCTCGGGGTCCGCGAACGGGATCACGTACCGCAGCCGCTCGCTCACCGGAAACACCGCGAGCGTCGCGCCGTCCCCCTCCGTGAGCCAGTGGCGGTCGAGCTGCTCGTCCGCGAGGCCCGCGGCCTTGAAGTGCGAGTCGTCGAGGATGGTCCACTCCACGCTGGCCGCCGCGACGTCGCGGGTCATGCCCGGATCCCAAACCCGCTCGGCGATCCACATGCCCGACACCTTCGTGTGGAGGCGACGTTCGAGCCATCGGGTGTAGCTCGTGATCTGGGCGATCCGGTCGCGGGCCGGCAGCATCGCGAGCACCGGCTCGTAGAAGCCGCCACCGACGATCTCAATCTGGCCCCCGGCGGCGAGGCCGGCGAGCCGATCGAGGTAGTCGGGGTGATGACGGTCGAGCCACTCGGCCAGCGGGCCGCTCGTGTGAAGGGCGAGGCGGATACCGGAATGGCGCTCGAGGAGATCGATGAATGGCCGGTAGCTGTCGAGATACGCCTGCTCGAAGACGCCGTCGAAGTTGCCGACCGGCTGGTGATCATGGAGGACGAAGACGAAGCGGATGGCGGGGTGCATTGGGTGATCCAGAGAGACGAACCATCACGGAGTGACGGGACTACGAAGCCGCGCCGCCGATTCGGCGGGAGAGAGCGGGGTGATGTGGCAGCCGGTGGCGAGTTCGAAGCCGGCGAAGGCGCTCAAGCGAGGGAGAATTTCGAGGTGCCAGTGCCAGGCGGCTCGGGCAGCGGCGGGCACGCGGGTGCTGAATGGCAGTTGATGCAGCCACCAATTGAAGTGGCTGCCGGGCAGGAGCCGCTCGAGCCGGGCGACGTAGAGTTGCGTGAGGTCGGCGACGGCGGCCACGCGGGCCGGCGTCGTGGCGTGGAAGAACGGCTCGGGCGTCCGCGGGAGAATCCAGGTTTCGAAGGGCTGCCGGGGCGCGTCGGGAACGAGCATCACCAGGTCGGCACGCTCCGCGACGACCCGGCCGGCGCGGTCGGCGGAGCTGATCACGTCGGCAAACAGTCCGGGGGAGCGGGTGACGGCGGCCATCTCCGCTTGCACCACTCCGGGCACGAAGTCGAGCGCCACGAGCTGACTATGCAGATGCTCGAGTGATGCGCCGGCCTGCGGCCCGGAGTTCTTGAAGACGGTCGCCCAGGCGAGGTCGCTGCGGCCGGCCAGCGTGTCGAGCCGTTGCCGGCACAGTTCCCAGACGTCTCGCCAGGCATCCGCCGCGACTGCCGTGACCGTCCGTTCGTGCCTGGCCGCTTCGATCACGACGTCGTGCACGCCGTGGGCCGCGCGGGGCGGCCGCGGGCCCTGTCCGCCGGCCGCCTCGCCGGCATCCGGCCGCTCGATCGTGAATGGATAGAGGTTGGGCACGATTCTGGCTCGCCATGGCTCTGCGGCATCGGCGGGCGTACGGAGCCAGGCCGGGGGCGTGCGGTGTTCGCTGCCTACGCAGAACGGACACCAGTCGCGAGGGGTGGCGGTGGTGTCGGCGTCGGCGGGCCGGTCGGCGTCGTGCGGCCGTGCGGCCCGCATGGGCGCGACGAACACCGCGCGGCCACTCACGGGGTCGTGGTGGAGCCGCGGGGCATGTGCGGGCGGATCAGCGGCGGACGAGGAGGCAGGCATTGCCGTCAGTATGCGCCACCGGGGGCGTCCGCGACTGTTGAACCGCCTGCGGGGGGTTCGTAGACTCTGCTTCCACGAGAACACTTCGTGTCCATATCCCCGGAGAAGGCAGCATGCTCACCGTCGGCGACTCATTTCCCCAGTTTTCGTGTCAGGCCTGCGTCGGCACCGGCAAGGACGACATGAAGCTGCTCACCAACGCCGACTACGCGGGCAAGTGGGTCGTCTACTTCTTCTATCCGAAGGATTTCACCTTCGTCTGCCCGACGGAGCTGGCCGAGTTCAACAAGCAGCTCAAGGCCTTCGCCGATCGCGACACGAGCGTCGTGGGCGGGAGCACCGACAACGAGTGGTCGCATCTCGCCTGGCGGCGGGCCCACTCCGACCTCACGAACCTCGGCTACCCGCTCATCGCCGCCCAGAAGCTCGCCCCGGAGCTCGGCATCCTGGAGAAGACCGAGGGCTATTGCCTGCGGGCCACGTTCATCGTCGATCCGCACGGCGTGATCCAGTGGGTCGACGTCAACCAGGGCCGCGTCGGTCGCAACGTGACCGAAGTGCTCCGCGTGCTCGACGCCCTGCAGAGCGACGAGCTCTGCCCGTGCAACTGGAAGAAGGGCGATCCCTACGTGAAGGTCGGGTGAGCCCGTGCGGCACGGTCGGCGGACCTGGCAGCGGAAGTTCGCCGACGCGTTCCGCGGCTGCTCGCGGGCCTTCCGCAGCCAGTCGAGCTTCGCAGTTCATGTGACCGTCGCGGTCGTCGTGGTCGCGGCGGCGGCCTGGTTTCGTGTGACGGCGGTCGAGTGGTGCCTGCTGGCGCTGGCGATGGGCGGCGTGCTCGGGGCGGAGGTGTTCAACACGGCGATCGAGTCGCTGGCCCGTGGCCCCGGAAGCCGCCGGCACCCCCGGCTGCGGGACGCGCTCGACATGGCCAGCGCCGCGGTGCTCGTGGCGGTCGCGACGGCGGCGGTCGTGGGCGTCGTCGTGTTCGGGCCGCGGCTCCTCGCCCTGTTTGGACTCGGCGACTGGAATTGACCGCCGGGCCGCAGCCAGCCTAGTGTGTTCGCTCGCGGGCGGGGGCGGCGTTCCGCACCGTCGGGCAGACCTTCTGGAACCATGCAAGGAGATGGTCATGGGCAAACTGTTGGCAGAGGCGATCGGAACGTTCTGGCTCGTGCTCGGAGGCTGCGGCAGTGCCGTGCTGGCGGCCGCCTACCCGGATCTGGGGATCGGCTTCGCGGGTGTCGCCCTCGCGTTCGGTCTCACCGTGCTCTCGATGGCCGTCGCCATCGGCCACATCTCGGGCTGCCATCTCAACCCCGCCGTGACCGCGGGCCTCGTGGCCAGCGGCCGCTTTCCGGCGAAGGATCTGATCGGCTACTGGATCGCCCAGGTCGTGGGGGGCCTCGCCGGCGCCGGCGTGCTCTATCTCGTGGCCAAGGGCCTCCCGGGCTTCAGCGCCGCCGACAGCGGCTTCGCCTCCAACGGCTTCGCCGACCACTCGCCGGGGGGCTATCCCTGGCAGAGCTGCTTCATCATCGAGGCGGTGCTCACGGCCGTGTTCCTGTTCGTGATCCACGGCGCCACCGACAAGAAGGCGGGCAGCGTGATCGCCCCGATCGCGATCGGCCTCTGCCTCACGCTCATCCACCTCGTGAGCATCCCGGTCACCAACACGAGCGTGAATCCGGCCCGCAGCACCGCGACGGCCGTGTTCGCCGGTGGCTGGGCCCTCCAGCAGCTCTGGCTCTTCTGGGTGGCGCCGATCGTGGGCGGCATCGTGGGGGGCCTCGTCTACAAGGCCGTTGCCGAGTGCGCTGACTGAGACGGCTGACTGAGCCAGCTGACCGAGGGCTTGCACGCGTCATGGTGGCTCCCGGGGTTGCCCACACCCCGGGAGCCGGACGCTCGCTCCGAACATCCTGTTCTTCGCTCGCTCGGATGCCGCCTTCGCTTCGGCCTCCTTCCAGCGCGCGGCGGCATACGCCCGCGCCCGGGGCCCCGGCCGCCCCACACGGCGGAGTGGGTGGCGGCGGAGTCCATAGCCGGCGCCGGAGTCC
>JBJTIE010000324.1:0-2234 GCA_046094845.1 Planctomycetaceae bacterium
CCTGGTGCGCCCCTCCTCCGCCCGCACGCCATGGGACGAGAAACGAAAATTCTGCTCGGGCTGCTCGGCCTGCTGGCGGGCGTGTTCGGCGGCGTGCTGTCGATGAAGCTGTTCGTGCCGCGGCCGCCCGACGGCGCCGGCCCCGACATTCACTCCAGCCACGAGTTCGTCGAGACGCAGCAGGTCGTGGAGCCGCCGGCGCTCGCCCCACGCGCCTGGGATTTCGCGGCGGCGCCGCCGCTGGTGTCCGACCACACCGCAACCATCGCGGCCGTTGCCCCCGTGGCCGCCGAAGAACCGTCGCCAACTGCGACGGCAGCCCGGGCTCCCGATCAGGAACCCGCGCCGCAGCCCGCCGTCAGCGACGACCTGCTCGGGCCCCAGCCCGAGGCCCTCACGGCCGAGCCACCGCGGTCTCGGTTCGCGGTGCAACCCGTGGCAGCCCTCGAGCCGGCGGAGCCACCCCCCGCGCGGGATCCCTTTGTGGCGCGCACTGCGTGGGAGGAGCCCGTTGCCGCCGTCCCTCTCGACGCCCCGCCCGCAGCACCGGCCGGTCCACCTGTCGTGGCGGGCAGCCGCCACAGCGTGCGGCCCGGCGACTCGTGGTGGTCGCTCGCGGAACAGGCCTATGGCGATGGCCGGCTCTACCGGGCGCTCTTCGCCTGGAATCGAGTGCTCGACCCGCGGGTGGCGCTCGCGCCGGGCACGGTCTTGGAGATTCCGTCGCTGCCGAAGCTCGAAGCGGCGTGGCCAAAACTCATGCCTCCGCGGATGCCGTGAACCTGCGATCTTGATCGCATGCAGCCAGTAGCCGCGGAGTGGCACTCTGCGGAATGCGGCTCGCCACGTCGTTCGGCCGTCGCGATGCCGGCTGGCGTGTCACCGTGTGCAGACTGCCAGTCTGCACCTACAAGCGGCGCGGCATGCAGCCAGTAGCCGCGGAGTGGCACTTTGCGGAATGCAGCACGCCACGCTGCGTGACGTGGCGGCGGCCGGCACCGGGTTCCGACGGCCTGGCCGGGCTCACTTCACGCCGAACTTGTACGCCGTGTTCTTCGGATCGAAGTCGGCGTCGGTGAGGCCGTTGTTCACCTTCACGTTCATGTAGGTGTATTCCTCCATGAGCACGGGCTGCCCGCCCGCTTCCTGCGGCCAGTCGTAGGCCTCGTAACGGATCGGGATGGTGGACTCGTCGTCGATGAACACGCGGGCCAGATGGAAGCGGAAGTTCCGCCGCGGCACGGGATGGGTCACCTGGATGCAGGTGCAGATCCGGCCGTTCACCTTCGCGTTGGGGAAGAAGTTGACGTCGCACTCGCCGAACTGCTTGTCGTGCTCCGCCACCTCGACCAGCCGCCGGGCGAGATTCTCCACGCCGATCTCGGTGATGGCGTAGCGATTGCCCTGCATCGCGAGCATGCTCTGCGGCTTTAGCGACACCGTGCCCACCATCGCCCGCACACCGCTGCCGGCGTGGGCGAGCATGAGGCCGTCGTTTTGACCGTCGACGTAGATCACCTCCTGCCCCTTCACCGCCTCCGGCGCCAAGAAGTAGAGGTAGACGCTGAAGGGCTCATGGCGGATCTTCGCGAACATGTATTCATGCTCGCCGAGCTTGCCGTCGATCCGCTCGCGCTTGACCACCGTGCAGGTGTAGTCCTTGATCTTGGATCGCAGCTCGCCGAGGCCCTTCTGGGCCAGCTCGAGCGCGGGCTGCAAGGGGTGCACGCCGACGGCGGCGGCTCCGGCGTCGCCGGCATTCGCGTTGCCCTGCGCAACGTCGCCGTGGGGCATCAGCCCGGGGCCCTGGGGGGCAGCCGGCTGGACCGGCGCCTGCTGACCACGGGCCGTCTCCAGCCCCAGCATCATCACCATCGCCGCGAGCACGAGGCCCGTCATCCGCACGAAACGCATCGCCATCCCTCCATGGATCGCATCCGGGCCTCCGGTGCCGGGCATCCCGCCCGGCGCCGTGCCGTCTCTCGAATCTCTATCGCCCCGCGAACAGCCTCGCATGAGCGGCGGCAGACGCAGGCCGGATGAACGGCATACCCGGACCACGCGGCGGGAGCATAGCGGCGCCGCCCACAGCCCCACCATGCCACTTTTTGACGATGTTTCCCGCTCCGGACCCCCTTCCCCCCCGAGCCAGAGACGGGCCGCTTGCCCGCGTGATTCCCGCCAACCATGCTCGGGGCACGACGGTCTCCGCCGTCACGCCCGCCACCTGCTGG
>JBJTIE010000325.1:0-9983 GCA_046094845.1 Planctomycetaceae bacterium
TCTGGACCGCGACCAATGGCACCTGGAGCGCATCGGCCGCCACCTGGACCACGAGCAGCGGTGGTGCGACCGTGTTCATGGCCGGCGACACGGCCACCTTCAGCGGCACCGCCGGCGGCACCCTGACCCTCTCGGGATCGCTCGCCCCCGCCTCGCTCGCGGTCTCGGCAACCGCCGGCACCTACACCTTCAGCGGCAGTGCCGGAAACCTGATCTCCGGGTCGGGCACGCTCACGAAGAGCGGCGCCGGCGTGGCGGTGTTCACGAGCGCCAACGACTGGACGGGCGGTGCGACGCTCGCGGCCGGGACGATCCGCGTGGGCGCCGACGGGGCCCGTGGCAGCGGCTCGCTCGCGCTCAACGGCGGCACGCTCGCGTCGGCCGATGCCTCGGCCCGCGTACTCTCGAACCCTGTCGCCTTCGGCGGCGACGTTGCGATCGGCGACGGGACGGGTCCGGGGGCGATGACCTTCAGCGGCGGGGTCGATCTCGGGGGCGGCACGCGGTCGCTCACGACGGTGGCCGACACGACGCTCAGCGGCACGATCAGCAATGGCGGTCTGACGAAGCTCGGCGCTGGGCGGCTCACGCTTACCGGCACCAGCACCTACACCGGCGTCACGACCGTCTCGACGGGCCGGCTGGCGGTGAACGGCGCCTTGGGGGATTCACCCGTGATGGTTCTCGTCGCCGCCGAACTCGGCGGCTCGGGTTCGATCGGCGGTCCGGTGAGCGTGGCCACCGGCGGTACGCTTTCGCCGGGCAACAGCATCGAGTCGCTGGCCACGGGCACGGCCACATTCGCCGCGGGTGCGACGTTCGCGTACGAGGTCGATTCGACGAACCCGCTCTCGCTCGGCAGTGCGGCTGATCTGCTCGTCGTCAGCGGCGACCTGAACCTCGACACAGGCAACGGCTCGTTGCTCCCGATGACGGACCTCGCTGGTTCGCCCAATCCCTTCGAGGGCGACACGACGAAGTTCGCCCTCATCAACTACTCCGGGAATTGGAACGGCGGCCTCTTCACCTATGCCGGCAATGTCCTGGCCAATGGCGGCATGTTCACGGTTGGCAGCCAGCAGTGGACGATCGACTATGACCTCACGTCGTCGGCTGGCCTCGACAACTTCACGGGCGACTACCTGCCGTCGAGCACATTCGTGGCGATCACGGCAGTCACACCTGTGCCCGAACCCTCCACCTATTGCATGGCCCTCGCCGGCCTGGCGTGCGGAGGGTTCTCGATGTGGCGGCGGCGGAAGTGTGCCTGACGGGAACGCCTCTGGCCCCGTATTGACCAGTCGATGAGCGCCGGGGAGATGGTGCCGACGGTGCGGTCTATGCCGGGAATAACGGCTGATTCACGCCGAATCGGCTGACCCGGGCCGGTCGGTTTGAGGTGTATGCTTGGAAGTCGGGAACTGCGCCGGCAAAGTCGCCGCAAACTGCCCCGTCGCCACACCCCCGATCGAGCGTCTTCCCTGCCGCCGGTCCCCTGCCTGACACGGATGACTGACAACAGCGAGTTTATCGAGGATTTTCTGGTCGAGTCGAGCGAAAACCTCGACCAACTCGACCAGGACCTCATCGCGCTGGAGAAGCAGCCCGATGATGCCCAACGGGTTGCGAGCATCTTCCGGACGGTGCACACGATCAAGGGCAACAGCGGCTTCTTCGGATTCTCGAAGCTCGGCGCGCTGGCCCACAGCGGGGAGCATCTTCTCGGCCGCCTGCGGGACGGCAAGCTGACACTCGATGACCGTGTCACGGGCTCGCTCTACTCGATGGTCGATGCGGTGCGGTCGATCCTGCAGGCGATCGAAACCACGGGCAACGAGGGCGATCAGGATTATCGCGATCTGTCCCGGGCGCTCGCCGCCGCGGCCGAGCAGACCGCGACCTCCACCGCACCTGCACCAGTGGCGCAGAAGCCCCCGGCCATTCCCGAGGCACTGGTCGCCACGCCGGCTGCGGCTCCACCAGCGGCCACGCCTCCACCGGCGCAGCCAATTCCGCCCGTCCAGCCGACTGCGGTCGCTGCCGTGGCTGCGGCCGAGACCACGGTTCGCGTCGACGTCGATCTTCTCGCATCGATCCTCGACCTGGTCGGTGAACTCGTGCTGGCCCGCAACCAGCTGCGGAGCCTCGACAGCGACGATCCTGCGGTGCAGGCGGTTGCGCAGCGGATCAACACCGTCACCAATGCGCTGCAGGAGACCGCGGTCAAGACGCGGATGCAGCCGGTCGAGCATGTCTTCAACCGCTTCCCGCGGACCGTCCGCGACGTCGCCGCCTCCTGCGGCAAGGAAGTGGAGCTGGTCATCGACGGTGCCGACACCGAACTCGACCGCACGCTGATCGAGAGCATCCGCGATCCGCTCACCCATCTGATCCGCAACTCCGTCGATCACGGCATCGAGCCACCGGGCGTCCGTGTCGCCAGCGGCAAGCCCCGTGTGGGCCGACTCTCGCTGCGGGCCTTCAACGAGAGCGGCCGGGTGACGATCGAGGTGGCCGACGACGGCGGCGGCATCGCCTTCGAGAAGGTGCGGGAAAAGGCGGTGGCACGGGGGCTTGTCTCCGCGGCCGAGGCCGCCGCCATGCCCCCCGATCGCATGCTGCAGTTCATCTTCGAGCCTGGGTTTTCCACGGCGGCGACGGTCACCAGCGTTTCGGGCCGCGGCGTGGGCATGGACGTGGTGCGGACCAACATCGAGGCGATCGGCGGCACCGTCGACATCCAGAGCACCGCGGGCATTGGCACCGTCGTCAGCGTCCACGTTCCGCTCACACTTGCGATCATGCCGGCCCTCGTCGTCCGCTGTGGGAGCGAGCGGTTTGCGATCCCGCAGTCGGCCGTGGGGGAGTTGGTGCCGCTCAAGCGGGACCGCTCCGGGCCGCGGATCGAAGGGCTCGCCGAGGCGCCCGTGATGCGGGTTCGTGGGCGGCTCGTGCCGATCGTGTTTCTCGACCAGTTTCTGGGCATCCGCGAGACCACGGCCTGTCGCGAGGACGGGACGGTCGTGCTCGTGCGGGTGGACGACCGGGAGTTCGGCCTGGTGGTCGACGGCATGCAGTCGAGCGCGGGGCATCTGCGGTGCCGCGAACTGCTCGACGCCGCGAGCCTCTCCACGATCGTGGTCAAGCCGATCGGTGGACTGCTGACCGCCCTGGGGCTCTACACCGGCGCCACCGTGCTCGGTGACGGTGGCGTCGTCTTGATCCTCGACCTCCGCGGTCTGCTGAGAATTCTGAGACTGCCTCCGGTCGACCGCGAGCCAGGCGCCGCCCCGATTCCCGTCGTCGAGATCAAGGATCGGTATCTCGTCTGCGGGACTCTCGGCGGTCGAAGGGTGGCCGTGCCGCTGGCCGACGTGGTGCGGCTCGAGAAGTTTCATCGTAACGAGGTCGAGGTCGTCGGTCACCGGCGCGTCGTCCGCCGCGGCGACCGATTTACGACGCTCGAGGATGCCGACGAACTTCTGGGGTGTGTGTCGACCGCACCACCGCCGACGGTGAGCGTGGTGGTCGTCGGTGGTTCAGAGGGCGGATTCGGCCTTGCCGTCGGCTCGATCATCGACGTCTTGGCCGCCGAGTCACGGCTTCAGCCGGCGACATCGCCCGGCGTGGCCGGGATCCTCGCGCTCGGCGGCGTCGCCACCGAAGTCATCGATCTCGACACGGCAGTGGGCGGCGAGCGATGAACGAACAACCCATTCGAAATTTCTGCACGTTCCGCATCGGCGACGCCTGCTTCGCGGTGCCCGCCGCCGGCGTGGTCGAGGTGCTGCGAGGCGGCCGCCTCACACGAGTGCCGCTTGCCTCCGATGCCATCCTCGGCCTGCTCCACCTCCGCGGCCGGATCGTGCCCGTCATCGACCCAGCACTCCATCTCGGGGTATCGCGGAAGACGCCCGAGCAACCCACGCATCTAGTGATCGCGCTGCAGGACGACTGGTACGGCCTCGTGATCGACGAGATGCTCGACGTGGTGGAGCTTCCGCAGGATCGGATCGAGCAGCCGACGAGTTCGCCGGCCGAGGGTCCGGGCGAGGCCTTGATGGGCGTGTTCGCGGCACCGGACCGGCTGGTGCATCTTCTCGATCCCCAGCGCATGATTCAGTCATTCATGCGGCCGCGGCCGCAGAACCTCGAAAGGCAGGCGATTTCCCATGGCAGACCGTGATCCCTCCGGCGCCGCCGCCGGCGGCTGGCGTGCGTTCCTCACCAATCCACTCCTCCTCGCCCTGCTCGGCGTGTCGCTGATTCCCATGGCCTTCATGGGAGTGACCAGCTATCGCAGTTCGTCGGCCGCCCTGCGGGAGCAGGCCTTCAAGCAACTCGACACCGTCAACGCCGTCACCGCCAAGTCGGTGGAGCGGTATTTCCACTCGCTGCGGCAGCAGCTCGGCGTGCTCGCCGAGGGACGGGTCGTGCGCGAGTCACTCGAGAAGTTCCGGGAGGGCCTCGCTACCATCCGCAGTGACGACAACGTGGACGACAAGGCGCTGACCACGGCACGGCGGGAACTCGCGACCTTCTACACGGGCGAGTTCGCGGCGGAGTATCGCCGGCGGGCCGACGATTCGGTCAACCTCGAACCGCTCGCCGAGTCGCTCGATGACGACTCGACCTACCTGCAATACCTCTACATCCGCCGAAACGAAAACGCCATCGGTGCGAAGGGCCTGCTCGACGCCGCCCCCGATGCGTCGGCCTATACGAAAGCCCACGGCACGTTTCATCCTTTCTTTCGCAGCCTGTGCGAACGATATGGCGTGGCCGACGTGTTTCTCATCGACGCCGTGTCGGGCAAGATCGTGTACACCGTGGCGAAAGAGACCGATCTCGGGGCGTCGCTGCGGGAGGGTCCGCTGGCGGCGACGAGCCTCGGTGTGGCCTTCCAGCAGGCGGCGGCGAGCGGTCGCCGCGACGCCGTCGCCTTCGGCGAGTTTGCCCGATATCTACCGTCGTGCGATGAACCGGCCAGCTTCATCGCCGCGCCGATTCTCGACGGCCGGCAGGTCATGGGCGTGGTCGCCTTTCAGATTCCCATCGAGAAGGCCGATGCGATCATCGGTGAGACGACCGGCATGGGGAAAACGGGCGAGACCTTTGCCGTGGGCGCCGACCGGCTGTTTCGCAGCAACTCGCGGTTTGCCAAGGAGCTCGGCGCGAAAACCATGATCATCAATCCCGACTTCAAGGTCGATACGCCGGCTGTGCGGGCGGCGCTGGATGAGGGCAAGACTGGGACGGCCGAGGCGTCCGACTATCGGGGCGTTCTGTCGCTGGTGTCGTGGCGGCCGATCGTCGTGCACCGGGATCCCTCGGGAAGCCGCGGCGATGTCCGCTGGGCGCTCATTTCGGAAGTGGATTCGGCCGAGGTGTTTGAGCCCGTCAACCGGCTGCTGCGGCTCGGCCTGACGGTCTTCGGTCTGACGAGTGCCGCGGTGCTCGGCATCTCGACGCTGATCGCCCGCCGGCTGACCCGCGAGACGCGGCGCCAGGCGGCGCTGGTCGGCGGCATCGTGGACAACACGCACGCTCTGGCCAGTTCATCCGAAGAGCTCACGAGCGTCAGCCAGCAGATGAGCGCGGCCGCCGAGCAGACGACCGCCCAGGCCAACCTCGTTTCCGCGGCCGCGGAGCAGGTGAGTGGCAACGCCCGGACCGTTTCAGGCTCGATCGACAACCTCGTCGCCAGCATCCACGAGATCACGAGGAACGCCCAGGATGCCGCCATCACCGCCCGCCGGGCCGTGGAAATGGCGTCGGCGACATCCTCGACCATGGCGGCCCTCGGCCGGTCGAGCAACGAGATCGGGGCCGTCATCAAGGTGATCACGTCGATCGCAGAGCAGACCAATCTGCTCGCCCTCAACGCCACGATCGAGGCCGCTCGGGCCGGCGAGGCCGGCAAGGGCTTCGCCGTCGTCGCCAGCGAGGTGAAGGAGCTTGCCCGCGACACTGCGAAGGCCACCGAAGACATCGGCGGTCGGATCGAATCGATGCAGGGTGACACGCGCCGGGCCGTTGACGAGATCGCGGAAATCGGCAAGGTGATCGAGGAGATCGACAACCTGCAGGCCAAGATCGCCGCGGCGGTCGAGGAGCAGTCGGTGACGACGAGCGAGATCAGCCGCAATATTGCCGAGGCCACAACGGGTTCGTCGGAGATCGCGGAGAATATCGTGCAGGTCGCCCAGGCCGCGCAGAGCACGGCCGAGGGGGCTTCCAACACGCAGGTGTCGTCGCAGGAACTCTCCCGCATGGCGCAGGCCCTGCAGCAACTCGTGGAAGAATACAGGCGAAAGTAGCGGCGGTTCGTGACCGCTGGCCGGATCGCCGGACGGGTCAAGGAGGATCCCAGCGGTGCGTGCGCTCGTCGTCGACGATTCCAAGCCGAGTCGGAGCATCATTGCGCGGGCGTTGCAGGAGTTGAACTTCTCCTGCAGCGAGGCTGGCAACGGCGCCGAGGCCCTCGCCGCGCTCGCCTCTGGCGGCCGGCCGGATCTCGTGACCGTCAACTGGCACATGCCCGTGATGGACGGCGTGGAACTTGTGCGGCGGCTCAGGGCCGATCCCGCCTATCGGACCGTGCCGGTCCTGATGATTGCGACCGAGCATGACCAGGGGCGGATCGCCCTGGCCCGGGCGGCGGGCATCAACGACTACCTCGCCAAGCCCTTCACCGCGGCGGCACTCGCCCGCAAACTCGTCGATCTCGGTGTTGTCGCACGGGAACTGGCGACGGTGGGTGGTCGCGGCCCGATTGGCGTATTGATCTGCGATGATTCGGCGACGATCCGCGGCATCCTCACGGCGACGCTCGCCGCCGACCCCGATCTGAAAATCGTGGGCACAGCCGTCAACGGCGCCGTCTGTCTCGACACGATCGCCGCCACACGGCCCGATGTCGTCCTGCTCGACGTCGAGATGCCGGTCATGGATGGCCTCACGGCGCTCCGTGAAATCCGCAAGCGATTCGGGAAACTTCCCGTGGTCATGTTTTCGAGCCTGACGGAGCGGGGGGCGAAGGCCACGGTCGATGCCCTCCTTGCCGGGGCCAACGACTACGTTGCCAAGCCCGCTGGCTTGAACGCGGACGACGTGGCCGCCCGCATCCGCAGCGACGTCATCGGCCGGATCAAGTCGCTCGTGCCGCGAGGGACTGCCTCGATGCCGGTCCGCGGGGCTGCGGCGGGGCCGACCAGCGGTGGTTCGAAGGTCTCGCGGCCGGCGCGGAACTCCAGGATCGAGGGTGTCGTGGTGGCGGTCTCGACCGGCGGGCCGACGGCGCTCGCCGAGGTGCTGCCGGCCTTCGTGCCCGAGGCGAGGGTGCCGATCATCATCGTCCAGCACATGCCGGCGTTCTTCACCGCAGCCCTGGCGGAACGGCTCGCGAAGGTGAGCGGTCTGCCCGTTCGTGAGGCGACCGAGGGGGAGAGCGTGAAACCGGGTGAGGTCCTCTTGGCCCCCGGCGGCCGGCACGTCGAACTCGTGGGCGATGCGGCCCAACCGCGGATCCGCCTGACCGATGATCCGCCGGAAAACTCCTGCCGACCCTCGGCGGACGTGCTCTTCCGCTCCGCGGTCCGGCTCTGGGGAGGAGGCACGCTCGGTGTGGTGCTCACGGGCATGGGCCGCGACGGACTCGCCGGCTCGCGGGCGATCGTCGCCGCCGGCGGGGGCGTGATCGCCCAGGACGAGTTTTCGAGCGTGGTCTGGGGCATGCCGGGGGAGGTCGTGCGGGCGGGGCTCGCCGACGCCGTGCTGCCGCTCTCGCAGGTGGGCGTCGAGATCGGCCTGCGGCTCAAGAGGCGTGGCGGCTGACGCCGCGACGAACCGCCGCCCCATGAAGGTCGCTCCCCCGCAGTTCGACTACCTGTGCGGCCTGCTGAGAAAGCGGACGGGCGTGTGCATCGACGAATCGAAGCAATACCTCGTCGTGGCCCGCCTGATGCCGATCGTCAAGCAGCGGAAGATCCCGAGCCTCGAGACGCTCATCGACCGCGTCCGGCAGGGAGTGGATCCGTCGCTCGAGAAGGACGTGCTCTGCGCGATGATGACGCACGAGACCTCGTTCTTTCGCGACAAGGCGCCGTTCGAGGCTCTGCGGGGCATCATCGCCGACCTCGTGACGAAGCGGTCGGCCGAGCGGCAGCTCACGCTCTGGTCGGCCGCTTGCTCGACCGGCCAGGAGCCGCTCAGCATGGCGATGATGTTCAACGAGCACTTTCGGGATCTCCTGGCCACCTGGCGGATCAGGATCATCGCGACCGATTTCTCCGAGCCGGTGCTCGCCCGTGCCCGAGAGGGACTCTACAGCGAGCTCGAGACGAATCGCGGCCTGGCCGGTCCGCTGCTCAAGAAGTATTTCCGGCCGCTCCAGGGAAAGTGGAGCGTGGTGCAGGAGTGTCGCCAGTTGATCGAGTTTCGCAGCATGAACCTCAACGGCACCTGGCCGATGATGCCCCTCTGCGACGTCGTTTTCCTGCGAAACGTGATGCTTTATTTCGACGTCCCGACCCGCGCTGCCCTGGTGCAACGGGTCCGGCGCACGCTCCGCCAGGACGGAGCTCTCTTCCTGGGCGGCGCCGAAACGATGATCGGCATCGACGACGGCTGGAATCGGGTGACCTCCGGCGGCTGCAGCCACTACACGCCGAAGACACGCCGCTGACGCGCCGCCGGGCTTTTGTCGACCCAAGCCGGTGCCGATCCGGAAGATCCTGACGCATCTGGGCGAACCGCTCGAACCGCCCGCGATCGCGAACCCCACTCTTCCCCGAGGTTTCAGCAATGCCGGAGGTGGGACTTGAACCCACACGCCCTTGCGGGCAAAGGATTTGGCGTGCCCGGGCAACAAACGAATCGCAAGGGTGGAAGCGATGGTCCGGACGACAGGACCGCCAGCGAAAGACGGATCGCAAGCCGCCCTGCTAGACTTCCGCGCTCCCTGACTGCGAAGACGTCTCCTGTCTTATCGAATCGTTCTCATGCGAGGAAATACGATGCGTTTCCAAGTCCTGTCGGTTCTGGTCGTGTCTGCGGCGACATCTCTGATTCCTGCACCTTCCCTGCATGCTGCCGATCCCGACACGCAGGGGGTCCGGGCAGCTCTGGCCGCGTATCACGAGGCGCTCAACACACTCTTCACGGGCGATGCAGCGCCCATGAAGACCGTATGGTCGCATGCCGATGACGTGACCTACATGGGCCCAGCGGGCGGCACGCTGCACGGCTGGCCACAGATAGAGCAGTATTGGGACAGGCAGGCGGCGAAGAAGCTTGCGGGCAAGGTCGATCCCGACAAGGTGCATGTCTTTGCCGGCCAGACGTTGGCGGTTGCCTGCTACCACGAGGTTGGCGAGCACGTTTTCGACGGCAAACCGCAGCCCGTGTCGATCCGTGCGACGACCACATTCCGCAAGGAGGATGGCCAGTGGAAGGTGATCGGCCACCATACCGACACGCTGGCCGAATACCTCAAAAAGTAGGCTTGCCACTGACATCGGGCTGTCGATCAAAACTGGACGATGGCGTCGCAGCCGAGGTACCACTGGCCGAACGCGTCACCGGTCACGAGACCGTTGGAACGCGTGCTGATCGAGCCGAAAGGGAGCGCGCCGGTGCCATAGGCCGAAGGCGTGTACCAGTCGTATCGCACTTCCGGGCGGACGATCCAGTTGGCCGTCGGCGTCCAGTTGCAGCCGACCGTCGCGCCCCACAGGTTGCCGGCAAACCCGGAGGCGACAGGCTTCGTGTTCGTGGCTGCATTGCGGGCGGGGTAGGCGATGCGGAAGCCGTTGTTATCGCGATACCACTCGAGCCGCAGGCCGGCGGAGAGCGTGTCTGTGAGGCCGCGGTAGAAGTACTGCGAGATGCCATACCACTGGGCGAGCCCGGCGGACTGGCCGCGGTTTTGGAGCCCGGTGTCGGCGTTGAACTGCCAGGCCGCGGAGCCTTCCGTGACCGAC
>JBJTIE010000326.1:0-5917 GCA_046094845.1 Planctomycetaceae bacterium
CGGCATGCTGCGTGGGGGCATTCATGCGCTAGAGTATGCCCCAGGGGCCCAGGTTCGTCAGGATCGGCCTCGGGGGTGGGCCCGCAGAGGCGACGCTCGTCATTGTCCACCCTCTTCGATGGCCGCTTCGCGGCGTTGATCGACGTGCCAGGCGATCGTTTCTCTCAATGCGGCCTCGAAAGAAGTAGGCTCGATCTGCCCGAAGGCCGCCTCGAACTTCGAGGGTGACCCGTAAAACAACATGGCCTCGTTGGCGCGATAGGGCAATTCACCGAGACGAATCTCGCCCCTGCCGATGATTCCGCGAATCATGGCTGCCACGTCGCGAATGCTCCGCGGCTGTCCCGAGCAAAGGTTGAACACCTGCCCGACGGCTCGCGACGGATTCTCCACGATTCGCCGAATCATGCGGCACATGTCGGCGACGTAAACGAAATCCCTGGTCTGATTTCCCGCCGTGAGCAGCACGGCGTCCGAATCGAGGCACTTCCTGATCACCGTAGGAACGAGTCTGTCCCCCAACTGTCCCGGGCCGAACGCCAGGTATGGTCGCAGCCAACACCAATTGACGCCGCGGTTCTCGGCGATCAGTCTCGTGCCGTGGTACGCGGAAATCTTCGCCCATCCATAAGGCGACATCGCCGCCAAGGCCTGGGTTTCATCGGCGGGAGCGGCGCCGTTTCCGTACTCCTCGCACGATCCCAAAAACAGAGTGAGTTCGACGTCGGGTGTCACCGCTGTCGCCACGTTGAGGCTCGGCATCACCGTGCCCTCCAACTGGAGCGACATCTCCTCGAGATCCCGACGCGGCGTGGCGCGAGCGGCGGCATGAACCACGACGTGTGGACGACTCGTTCGCAGCACGGCCGCGAACTCTTCGATGCCCCCGTCCCATCGATGCCATGTGAGTGTGGGGTCTTCGGGCTCGCGTCGCGGCTGCCTCGAGGTCGCATGCACTTCATGCCCGCGATCACGGAGATGGCGACACAGATGCCGGCCAATAAACCCCGCCCCGCCTGTCACCAGAATGCGCTTCATTTCAGGAGTCCGACCGCGCTGACGGACCCCTTGTGTGAAGAGTCCTCTGGAGGCGAAGAAATTATCGTCTCGACGATGCTTCTCGGTCGTCGCTTGACCTCGATAAAGATTCGTCCGATGTAGGTGCCCAACAGGCCGAGGAACAGGAACTGGGCGCCGGCGAGAAAAAACAGCACCAACACGATCGTCGTGAATCCGGGGGCCCGGGTGCCGAAGACGAAGTGGTAGCACAGGTAGAACATCATCGCGATGAGGCTGCCGCCGGCGAGCAGGACACCGCACCAGGTCGCCAGCCGCAGCGGCAGGTCGCTGAAGGATGTGATGGCATCCCACGCCAATCGCCAGTAGCCGAGGTAGCTGAATCTGCTGTCGCCGCTGTATCGCGGACGCCGGTCGTATTCAAATCCGGCTTGCTGGAATCCTGCGAACGAGACCAGTCCGCGCACATAGAGGTGCGATTCCGGACAGGCTCGGAGCGCCTCCACGACCTGCCGGTCCAGCAACCGGAAATCACCCGCATCCACGGGCAGTTCGAGGTCGGTGGCCATGTTCAACAGGCGGTAAAACGCCTTGCGCTGCAGAGACAACACCCACGACTCCGCACGCCGCCGCCGCACACCGTAGACGACCCGGTTGCCCGCTTCCCACAACTCGACCATGCGGGGAATCAACGTTGGGTCATCCTCGCCATCAGCGTCCAACTGGACGACCGCATCTCCAGTCGCCGCGAATAATCCGGTCAGGATGTTGGCCTGGTATCCGAAGTTCCTGCTCAAGCGAATGACCGTGACTCGCGTATCCCGCGCTGCGATCGCCCGGGCGCGCTCGAACGAATCATCGGCACTGTGGTTGTCCATCAAGACCACCTGCAGTGCGTATCCAGGCAGGTCGCGCTGGTGCATGGCGACCAGTTCCTGGTAGATGCGATCGACGTTATGGCCCTCGTTGAAGAACGGAATGACGACGGAGATGGTCTTCATGTCGTGAGAGCGAAAAGAGGATAGGCCCGCCAACCGGGCATGGGCCTTCGGTCGAAGACGATGCCGCCCATCTCAGGTGCGACGCAGCATGATTGCCGAACGAGGGCCCCGTCCTGCCCGGGTCGATTTTCGGATGGGCGAGATGGCATGTCGGGCACCGCCATGGGCAAGGATAGCCCACGGCCGAGGGGTTTCTCAAATGAGTCGCCCCAAACCCGCGCCCCGATTCGGGTTATGCGATCGAGCCTGCTGGAATCCACGTCTTTGGGCGGACGGGAACGCGGCTAGACTTGATTGCTTCCGGCTCGAACGGGCCGCCCCCGCAGGAAAGGTCTCGTCCGCGCAACGGATGCAGCGCGGCTCCAGGAAATCATCATGAGACTGTCCGCTCCATGGATCGTGACACTGGCGGTGCTGCCGCTCGCGGCATGCTTGCGTTTCGTCGATTTGGGCCGAGCGACCGTGCGGGCTGATGAAATCAATTTTCTCCAGCAGGTCGCCCGCGGGCAGTCAGTGAGTGACCTGTGGCAAAACCCCCCCTGGCTGAACCAGATTCCATTCGCCGACATCTTCACGATGACGTGGAACGGCATCAGGCCGGGGCCTCCGGACGAGCAGACGTTGCGGGAGCCATACGCCTTGATCGGCACCTTGACGGTCGTCGGCGTGACATGGTGGCTCACTCGTCGCCGGGGCATCGCTGCCGGCGTGTTGGTCGGCATCTGGATGAGCCTTCTGCCCTATCACGTCTATCAGTCGCGTGAAGCCTATTACTACGTCGTGGCCATGGCGTTCGCCGCAGGCATGACGCTGCAGACGGTGGACATGCTGGCGCGATGCCGCCAGGGAGAGTCATTGTCGTGGCGGACCTACGCGGCTTGGACGGCCTGGGCATTCCCCACGTGCCTCACCCATATGTCCACGTGGGTGGTTGTGCTGGCGTGCTGGGCGCTCCTGTTGGCTGCCGGAGTCCGATACGGGCCGGAGGCTCGTCGTCGCCAGCACATCATGTTCATGATCGCGGCGGCGGCTGTGCTTGGTCTGCTCATGGAGCGTTGGGTGTTCCGGGCGATCGAGGAAGTCAAAAATCCAATGCAGGGCCTGGGCCACATTGGCGAGCCATTTGGCTGGATTGCATCGCGCGTCATCTTGTATTTCACGGTCGGTGCCAATCTGTACGGGGTTGCGGCCGTGGTCGCCCTGGTGGCCGCCGGCTGGTACGCCTTGACGGCGGAGATGAGGCGGCCTCAGAACCGCAGGGATCCTTGGTACGACGCGCTCACGCTCGTCACCTTCGTGGGATTGGCATCCGAGTTTGCGTTCGTCGGCGCCGTGGGAGGCGGCAAGGGCAAAGTGACGTACTTCAGCGCGGTTTTGCCGGCGTTCCTCGCCTGGGCTGCCTCCACGCTGGACATCGTCGCGGCCAGCCTGCCCGACAGGTGGCCAAAGATCGCAAGAGCGGCGCTGCCGTGCCTTGTTTTTTCAGTCCTCGCCATGCCCGCCTGGATGACCACGCGTCTCGATGGCAAACCAAGCCCCTACAAGCTGATTCGCGACTGGCTGGACACCAATCTCGACCCGGGGTCGGTCGTGCTGGTCGATCGTTGGTTCGAACCCTGGAATGAAATGGCCCAGTATGCTCCGGCCAAGGTGTTCGTCACGTTCACGGTGCCGGATGACCCGTACGACAGCTATGTTCAGTTCCGTTGGCGAGATGTCACCGAGCAGTCCATCGAGCAGGGAGGGGCCCAGGCGTTCATCCGCCTGACGCGCAATCACGAGCAGCGAGCAGGCTTGTGGACGTGGCCGGAGAAGCACTTCGCACGACATGCCGTCGTGGTCAACGAGGCCGCAGTATGGCTGCGTCGAAATGGATACGACGTGCTCCAGCCCTTTTCGACCTCGTCTTCGGCCCATCAGTTGAAGACAGAGATCTTTTACGACCTACGCTCGGATGTCATGGCCAGGAAGCGGGCCGCCGGCGAACGGTTCGTGGTATTCTTTGACGAAACGTTGCGGTATGAAAAGTCCGGTCCGATGGGCATCTTTCGCGTGCAAACCCAGCAGTTCATGGACTGGCGGGTGTTGGCGGAGGCCGGAACGTTCGACGTCTTCAATCTCACCGACAAGGAGCAGCGGGCGTTCGTGAAGCTACGGGGCGTGGCCCCCGGCGGAACGAAGCTGGTCATCGGCCCGGGTGAAGAGCAAAAGGAATTCCGCGCCGGCCAACTTCAGGACTGGTTCATCGGGCCCGTTGTACTCCAGCCCGGCTCGAACACGCTCTCTTTGACGGACCCTCGTTGGGCCGAATCACAGAGCCCACTCTTCATCGCCGGGATCGAGATCGAATCCGTTGCGGATCCGTCTCGGTGAGACGAAGTGCCGTCGGTGGCCCCTCGTCAATTGCTGCGGGAATCACCGAGCACGACGCAGGCCAGATCGCCTGCCGGGCTGTAGATCGGCGGCGTGTCGTAGCCGATTTCGAGCAGGGCGTCGAAAAGCCCCTTGCCGCGGTCGGGAAAGCCGTTGCGGTTGACGTAGATCGCGGCGAACCCTTTCTGGCGCATCTCATCGACGGCTTGCCTGACGTTGCCGATGTTGAATCGCACCTGCTGGGCATGCTGATCGACGGTCGCGCCCGTGACGAGTTTTTGTTGAACCGATTGCTGCCACTGGAGCGTTTTGCTGCCCGGTAGGGCTCCGTTCGACCAGTGGAGGCTCGCGCTGTAGACATAGGGCCGATAATGATCGGATGCCGGCACGCCAGGCAGCGGCGTGCCGTCCATGACCGGAAGCTGGAAGATCATCCCTTTGTCGGGCAGGGTGGCTTGCAGCTTGCCGACGAACGCCCGGTCTGACTCGACGAGCTTCGCAACCAGGGTCGTTTGCTCGGCCGCGGGTGCCCGGGGCACCTGGTCCCAGATCACGAGCAGGCAGGCTGCGATTGCGGCAGTGATCGTGCCGATCCGCAGCATATCGGCCGGATAACGTCCGGCCGCTTGTCGCTGCCAGTCCGACAGTCTCTGCACCGCGTAGAGCAGCGAGATCACGAGGATCACGACGCTGTAGCGACAGGCGGTGCGAAACAGTGTGAAACCCGTGAAGGCGGCAAAAAGGGAATTGAGTCCCCCAGTGTTGAAGAAAAGCACGATCCAGAGCACCCACCACGCCTGGATGGGCACGGCGGCGAGCTTGCCATCGAGAAATGCCCTGACGGTTGCGGCTACGAGCGCTAACAGGCAGCAAATCCCGAGCAGGCCGAGATAGGCGCAGCCCTCTTCATCGTTGAGCACCGACGCCTGCCGATGGGCGAGACCGAATTTTGCGAGTGTCTCGGAGTGGTGCGTGACCGACGGGATGAACATGTCCACGACCTTGAATCCGTAGATATCCATCCACTTGTATTGCCGCTCGGCGACGATGGGTCCGTCGCCCGCCCCGTGGACCATGCGGTACGTGAGCGTGTCGAGGTTGCCGACGAAAAAACCGGCGGCGGCGGCGGCGACGACCGCAGCGGCTGACAGCAGCGTTGTGCGAGCCCGCTGTTTCCAGGCGAGCACCGCCCCACCAAGGAGCGTGAGTTGGCAGAAAACGAATGTGTAGTAGGGGAAAAAGAGCCCCGTCACGAAGGCGATAGCCAGCGCCTGCCACCAGGATTTCGACCGCCACAGGAGCCCCTGGCCGCTGACGACCTGCGTCCACACGATCGGAAACAGCGGGATGTGCCAGGCATACACACAATTGATGTGGTGGGGTGACTCGGCAAACAGGTAGGGGGCGAGGCCGAAGGCGAGGCCGCCGACGAATGCCCATGCGGGAGTCGCGCGGAGCCAGCGTGTGGCAACGAAATAGAAGGTCGCGGCAGCGGCCAGATGTCCGAAGAGCAAGGCGAGATTGAA
>JBJTIE010000327.1:0-2074 GCA_046094845.1 Planctomycetaceae bacterium
CGAGCCGGTCCTCCAGGCCTTCGTCGTCGCCGGCGGCGCCGCGGGTTTTCTTCTCCCGCTTCCACTCGGGCGTCTTCTCCTCGGCGGCCTCCTTCTCGATCTTGTCGAGATACTTGAGATCCGACTCCTCGAGGCCCGCCCGGTCGAGGGCGTCGCCCTTGGCATCCTCGGCGAAGCGGATCTTCGCCGTCTGTGATTCACGCCCCTCCTCGAGCGTCGCCAGCCGTTCCTGCTTGCGAGCCTCGGCGGCCGCTTCCTGGGCGGCCACCTCGGCCGCGCGGTCGGGCTCCAGCCGGTCGACGTGGAAGGGGAGTTGATCTCGGCGCAGGCGAGCGCCACGGCCGCCAGGATCACGGCGAGGTGCAGCATCCGCGGCGACGACCGCCGCAGGAGGGCGAGGGCGAGCAGGAGCGGCACGGCCAGCGCGATCGCGATGGCCACGTAGCCGAGGACGCCGAAGGAGTTCCAGTTCCAGGTCATGATTCGGTGCGTCGAGCGGTCATTTCTTGGCCTTGGTGACGGCGTCGTTCCACTGGTCGAACGCATAGCGGACGAGGTTGATGCCGAGATGCATGGCGCTGGCCCGCATCTCCGGCGTGACGTCGGTGTAGGCCGCCGACTTCCAGGCGTCGTTCATGTCGCCGGGGTGGTAGAAGACGACCCACCGGCCCTCGTGCTTGATCCCCAGCGCCCGCCGGCCGCCGTGGTGCCAGAAGGCGGGGGCACCGTCGGGAAACGTGAATGGCAGCTTGTAGATCTCGTCGTCGTCAGCGATATCCACGAGCGGTTTGTCGGGGAACACCTGTTTGATGAAGTGGAGGAACGAGTCGTGGAAGGCCGCGCTGCCGGCGTCGGCGACGAGCAGGCCGCCGCCGAGGCAGTAGTCGCGGAGAATCTTCACGTCGTTGGACGACACGCGGCCCATCCCGCCGTTGCCCGTGAGATACACGAACGGCGGGAAGCCGTCGGGCGGATACTTCCGCAACAGGGCGATCGAGTGGCTCTCGCCGGCCCGGGCGATCTTGCGGAAGCCGGTGGCCTGGGCGAACTCGCGGAGGAAGTTGACGTCGGCGTTGCTCTCGTCCATGCCGTCGTCCCAGCCGGCGCCGCCGTGGTCGAGACGGATGAAGCGGATCTTGTAGTTCTCGATGCCCTCGGGCCAGCCCCCCTGGGTGCCGCCCCCCTTGCCGAGCTTGCCGACGCCGCCCGTCGTGACCGTGGCCTGGTAGGTGAGCTCGGTCATCTCCTTCATCTCCTCGTCGGCCTCGCTGTTGTCGAGGTCGGGCACCTCGAACACGACCGCCGAGTTGGGCCGCAGCGTGAGCGACTTCTTTTTCTTCTGCTTCTTGGGCTTCACCATCTTCACCATCGCCACGACGGGATTGCCGCTCCCCTTCGGCACGCGATAGGGCTCGACGCAGCCGTCGAGCTGCATGAGCCACGGGATGAGCACGATGACGACGAGGTGCGCGAGACCGCTGGCGTAGACGCTCCTGCGGTGGAGCGGATCGCGGCCGCCGGTGCGGAGATCCTCGAGCACCTCGTCGCCCCGCAGCGGGCCGCCGGCCTCGCGGGTGAAGGCGGCATAGACCGACCGGCTGCGGAGCATCGTCTGCAGCCAGAGGGCGGCGAGCATCTTCGCCAGCTCCGGCCACGAGAGCCGCCACCAGAGGAACGACGTGGTGACGCGGTCTTGATCGGCCCCGTCGATCGGCAGGCCGGCGGCAAGGAGCGTGGCGAGCGCGTGCCAGGCGACGCCGACGATGGCGGCCGCCGCCACGTGCACCGTGCAGAGCGCCGCGAACAGGAGCCACCAGGGGGCCCGCAGACGCACGAACGCGAGGATGCCGGCCACGAGGCACGCCACGCCCGCGATGCCGGCCGCGGCGAAGCAGACCGTCAGGAGCGTGGCGACGCCGTTGCCCGCGAAGAGCTCGCCGACCCGCAGATTGGCGGTGAGCCCGGCGTTCAGGGCCGGCGGCGCCAGCCCCCCGAACGCCCGCCCTAGCAGGCCGGCCCCGACCGCGCCGCCGGCCACGACCGTCGCCTTCGCGACGGACGGCGCCGTGGGGAT
>JBJTIE010000328.1:0-12039 GCA_046094845.1 Planctomycetaceae bacterium
CGAGCGGCCGCTCGACGTGCAGCTTGCGCCGCCACGGACGCCGCCCACGCCTGCCGACCGCCGCAGTGAGCCACGGGCCGATGCATCGGCCGTCGTCGCCGCGCCGCGGCCGCGCGAGGTCGCGCTCCTCGAACGGCTGGCGAGCTCATCCCAGCCGCGCCGCTCGACCGACAGTATCGCGCCGCTCGCCGTGGCCGCCTCCGCTCCGGCACGATCCACCACCGTGGCTTCGGGGATTACCGGGCAGGTGGCGACAAGCGAGGCCGCGCCGGCGACGGTCGCGGAGACAGTCTCCCCGCAGCCAACGGCTCGGCCGCTCGCCCGCCCGCTGGCGACGCAGCCGCTTGCAGCCCCCGTGATGGGCCGGGCAGCGGCCGCGGTCCAGGCCGGCGACGCGGCCACCGAGTCGGCCGTCGGTGGCGGCCGCAGTGCTGCCGATCCGCTTGCCGCAGCCCCGGCAGCGCCGCTCGGTCGGGCTGCGGCACCAGCGACCGCGGGCATTGATGCCTCAGTCGCGGCGATCGCTCCCAGCATCGGCGTGGCAGCGGCCGGCGCGGCCGCTGCCACCGGTTCCACGCAGTCAGCCGTGGCTGATGGCCTTGCCGCTCTCGCTCCAGCCGCCGTCGGCCGCGGTGCCGGCGGGCTCGCAGCGGCCCGCGATGCAGAGAGCGGCGTCACCCGTGGCGGCACGGCAGTGCCCGCCGACGGCGACGAAGAACTCTCGGCCGCCGAGCCCGCCGACGCTGCCGCCGCCGCACCGCTCGGCCCCGCGGCTGTCCCGCTCGATCGCGTAGCCTCCGTGTCGCTGCCGGCGGAAGGGCGGGTTCGCGACGTGTCCGAAGCGTTCGCCCGCCGCGCGCCCGACAAGCGAGCCGACCGCCGGGCCGGCTCACCCGGTGACGAGGCCGCCGCGACGGCCGAGCGGGCCGACGCCATCGTGGCCCGCGGGCTCGAGTTCCTCGTGCGGTCGCAGCAGGCGGACGGCCGCTGGAGCCTCGGCCGGTTCGCCGGTGGCACGGCGGCCGACGTGCCGAAACTCGAAAGCGAGACGGCCGCGACCGGCCTCGCGCTCCTCTGCTTCCTCGGCGCGGGGCACGATCACTTCGACGGCCCGTATCGCGACACCGTCCGCCGTGGCCTCGAGTCTCTCATCGCCGCACAGAAGCCCGATGGCGATCTCTACGTGCCGGCCGACGAGCTTTCCAACAGCTGCGCCTGGCTCTACAGCCACGGCATCGCGGCGATGGCGCTCTGCGAAGCCGTCGGGATGACGGGCGACGCCCGCGTGAAGCCTGCGGCCACGCAGGCCTGCCGGTTCATCGCCGCGAGCCAGCATCCCGACCGCGGCGGCTGGCGATACACGCCCCGGAGCGATGCCGATCTGTCCGTGAGCGGCTGGATGCTGGTCGCTCTTCGGGCCGGCTCGCTTGCGGGCCTCGACACCGAGCCTCGGGCGCTCTCGGGCGTCCGCACGCTGCTCGACGCCGCGGTCGTGCCCGGCGATCCGGCCCGCTCTCTCTACAACCCCCGCAATCCCCAGCAGCGTCCGTCGCGATTGTCATCTGCCTGCATGACGGCGGTCGGCGCGGTCATGCGGCTGCACACCGGCGCGCAGCCTGCGGACCCGAAGGTCATGGCAGCGGCGAGAGCGCTCACATCCGTGCCCGCCGCCTACGGCTCGGCCACCGACAAAACCCGCGATGCCTATCTCTGGTACTACGCCTCGCAGGTGCTCGTGCATACCGGCGGGCCCGACTGGGACCGCTGGTATCGCGGCCTCGTGGGCACGCTCGCTTCGACGCAAGACACGGCGGGCGCGAAGTCGGGCAGTTGGGATCCTCTCGGCCCGCAGCCCGACCGCTGGGGCCCATTCGGCGGCCGTCTCTACGTGACGGCCCTGCACCTGCTCGCGCTCGAAGTGCCCTACCGCCACCTGCCGACGTACACCGCCGCCCGCTGATCCACGCGAGTCGCGGGGCCGGCCCGCCCCGCGGGCGATCGATGACCGGCTGCCCGGTTCAGCCCCCGGCGGCTCCCTGGGCTGCTTCCTGCTCCTGCAGCGCCCGCGGCCCGGGGGCCGGCCGCGGCGTCCACTGCGAGTAGGGCCGCCGGCCTGCCGCATGTTCCGCCTCGGCCCCGAACAGCAGTCGATCGACCGTGTCGGTGTCGATGCGGGCCGCCCCGAGCGCCGGACTCGTTCCGAGAAGCAGGCGGTCCTCGACCGCCGCGACAGACAGCACCATCCGCCGCCCCCCCGGCCAGACACCCGTCACGGCGAGGCCGTCCGGCGGCGGCGGGTCGGCGACCACCGCGTCGAATCGCGGCTCGACCTCCTCCGGATGCAACCAGATCACCCGCGTCACCGTGTCGCGTGGAAACACCTGCTCCTTGCCGGGCAATTCGATCCGCACGTTCGCTTCATCCACCGCGACGAGCCGGCCGCGTACATAGTCGCCGTTCTTCATCCGCAGCACATGGGTCGGCGGGCGTGACCGCTGCACCCGGGGGATCGTCAGCAGCCGCTCGAATCGCACCCGGTCGAGAGGCCGCGCCGGCGACGTGGGCGTCAGTTCGACCGCTTTCACCAGGGCCGCCGGCACATCGACCGGTTGCTCCTCGGTGCCGGCCAGCGGCGTCGCCAACCGCAGTCGCTCCGCGTCGATCGCCACGACGCGGCAGGGCGTGCTCTCGCCGCTCGTGAGCACGACCACCGCCGGAAACGCCGCCCCTTCCCCGATCGACTGGGGAGCCGCCAGCTTCGCGTGTGTCTGCAAGGCCTGCCGCAGGAGCGGCCCGGCGACGATGGCCAGCCGCTTCCGCACCAGGTCGATCTGCCGCGGATTCTCGCCGGCGTGATCGGTCACCTGGATCCGCACCTGCGAGCCGACCGGACCCCGCAGCAGGTCGGTCACCTCGTCGGGATCGAGGTTCTTGGCGGGCACGAACCGCGACTTTTCCGTCGGGGCGATCGCCACGATCCGATCCCCCGGCTGCATGCGGCCATCCTCTGCGGCAGCACCGTCCTCCGCGAGCATCGTGACGACGAACCCGGCATCATCGGCGGCCCGTCCCACCATGCCGCCGATTCCGCCCACGGCCTCCTGTTCGTTCTCGGCCTGCGGTGCCACGTAATCGAGCCGACCGGAGAACGGCACCGTGGTCGCGGCGAATGGGGCCGCCACGACGCTGCCGACGGGCCGCCAGCCCGCGCGGCCGTCGACCTGCGCCAGCGCCCCGCGCATCGCGAGGCCCTCTCCCTGCAGATACCCTTCCCTGCCCGCCACATCGGCCGCCGTCGCCGCTGGCATCAGCGACTGCATCGCCGCCAGCCGGGCGAACGACATACCGATGGGCTCCGTGACGCCCGCACGCCGAATCCACACGCCTTCGGCATCGATCTTCAGGAGCGAGCCCGACACCGCAGCTCCGTCTACGTCGATCGCCCGCACCTGCGGCGGCGGCACCGGCCCTGTCGCGGCGGGCCGCGGCAGCGAGATGGCCGTTGCGTCGGCGACCGGGATCCGCACCACCTGCCCGGCCTCGCGCACGATGAACGCCTTCGCCTGGGCGTCGAAGCCTTCGAGCTCGCACCTCCGCGCGGCGCCGGCCCGCACTGCGATCGTCGTCCCCTCGCCCTCCTCGAGCGTCGGTTCGGCCGCGGTCCACGGCGTCACCCGCAGGCTCTCCAGGCAGATGCCGCCGCTCGTCACCGCGAGCCGCACACCCGGCAACGGCTCGGGCTTGTCTCCCCGAGCCAACGTGATGTCCACCACGGGTCGATCCGCCGTCGTCGGCAGCACGACCGCCATCCGGCCCTGCGACTGATCGACGAACAGGGAGAGCCGCACCGACTCGACGTCTCGATCCAGGGGGATCGGCTCGAGCAGAGCCCGTCCGGTCTGCCGTCGCACCACCGCAAGGGTCGGCTCTCCAGCCACCGGCCGTAGCAGTTCCAGCCAAAACCCGTCGTCGTCGCCCCCTCCGGCGGACGTCAGGGACAGCCGAAACTCCGCCGCATTCACCCATGACACCGCGATGTCGTATCGCGCCCGCGCCGGCGCGGCGAGATCCCGCGAGACCGAGGCTCCGCGCTGCGACGACAGCAGCCGCCCCGCCTCTTCGCGCCAGGTATCCGCCGGACGCTGCGTCCAGCCAGCCAGGCCCCCCGGCCCTTCGAACGAGTTGACCGCCTCGGCCGGCCGGGAGATGCTCTCCACCTCGTCACGACGGATTCGCAGCGCCTGGCGGCCGGCCCCGCCGGCGGCATCGATTGTGATGGTGTCGGCGTCGATCGCCTCGATCACTCCGGCGATGACGTCTCCATCGCGCAGCCGCAGGCGCAAGGACTCGGCCGGCATCGGTGCCGCGTCCGGCCGTGTTCCACACCGGACACCCGTCACGTCGGCCAGACGAAACTCGAATGGCGCCGCGAAGACTGGGGATTGCCAGAGCAGCGTCTCGCGACCGCCGGTCGCCTCTGGGGCGGGCACCAGTTCGCCGGTGACGAAGCCCCCGCCGCGCAGTTCGAGCACGCCCCGCGGCGCCGGCTGATCCGGCTGCGGGGATACGGCGAGTGATGCCCCGCCGCACAGTGCGGCACAGGCGACGATCATCGCACGGCGAGCCACGCTGGTTCGTGACGGCATGATCGACACCGCTGACCTCCTCTACGTACTCGGCCGACACCTCAAGTGTAGCGGTCACACGCTCCCCCGCACGGATTGCCTCAATTCAGTGCTCGGGCTTCCCGGCAGCTGCCGATCGCGGAGCGGGAGGAGCGGCGGGGCGACGATTCAGCACCACGGCTCAGCGGCCGGCAACGCGCTGCGTTTCCCAGGGGCTGAAGGCGGCCCACACGGGGTTGTGGTCGGAGACCTCGAGCGCCTTGTCGAGCGGGAGGCCGAACGTCTGCTGGAGATCGAGTACGCCCCAGCGGCCGGTGTATTCGGTGGTCACGGTGCGGTCGAAGATCAGGTTGTCGTAGGTCTTCGATCGCCGCGTGTTGGTGGTCGTGCCCGACACGGCCCAGTTGATGCCAGGGATCTGCTTGATGCGGCCAAATTGCGGCGGGCCGGCGTTGAGGTCGCCGAGCAGAATCACGTCGTCCTCGTCGGGAATCACCGACCGCATCGACACGAACGCATCCGCGAGTGCGTCCACTTCCTGCGGCACCTCGTCGGGATCGGTGTGAATATCGACGAGCCAGAAACTGAAGCCCGCCTCGGGCGGGTTCGTCCGCACGCGAAACCGCGCCCGCAGCGGCGGACGATGAAGCTTGTCGCCGGGATTGGGCAGGGTCGCCACCGACGACGGGTCGATCTCGATGCGGGTGGAGTCGTAGATGAACGTGTATTGCTCCTTGCTCGCCGTGCGGCCCAGCCGTGGCCCGATGACGTATTGGTAGCGGCTGCCGTCGGCATTGATGGCGTTCACGAACGTGGGCACGACGCTGTCGGACTTGGCCCGCACCTCCTGCACGGCGACGACGTCGAACCGCCGCACGACCCGCGTGAGCACGTCCACCACCTGCGGCTTCGCGAGCTTCGCTTCGCCGAACACCTGGATGTTGAAGCTCGCGACAAGGATCGAGTCGGTCGGTTTGCCAGATGGCGGCGGTGCCGGGGCAGCGGCAGCAACGGGCGCTGGCGGCTGGGGCGGCGGAACAATCTGCGGCGCGACGGCCACCTGCGGCGGAGGCGGCGCAAGCACGGGGCGTTGCACCGCAACGGGCGCCACGGGCAGCGAGCGGATCGCAACTGGCGCAGGTGCCGGCGGCGTCCTGACGATCGGCACGAGCGGAGGCATGTCGGCCACCGTTGCGGCCGCGGTGCCCGGGATGCGGATCGGCACGAGGTCGCCGGCCCGCGCTGCGCTGATCACGCCGCACACAAGCGCGACGGCGATCCATCGCCAGCTAACGGCGAGCCGAGGCGACGCTCGTCGTGGATGCAGCACCGCCATCGCCCCCTCCGTGTCCCGCGGCCTCATGCGCCGATCGCCGCAAGTGCCTCGGTCGCGAGCCGGGCCAGCCGCGGATCGGCGTCGTTTGCGGCCCGCGCGAGGGCCTCGCGAGCCGCTGCGGCCGGAGCACCGATCTTTCCCAGGGCCCATGCAGCCCGTTGCCTCACCGACAGGTCGGCCGGCGACGCCAGGCATCCCGCCAACGCCGGCACCGCACTCGCCGCATCCTCCCCGGCTCGCCCAAGCAGCGTCGTTGCCCAGTAGGCGACGAGCGGATCGCGGTGAGCCACGAGACCGATGAGCTGGCCGAGTGCCTCCGCGGGTGGCGGCCCGAGATCCTCGAGCGCCGCAACGGCCTGCTCGCGCACCCGTTCGTCTGCATCGCCACATGCCAAAACGAGCGCAGCCGCAGCCGGCGCGGCGTCCTCTCCCATGCGGGCGAGGCGTTCGGCAGCTGCGCTACGCACGCCCGCATCGCCATAGCCGAGCTGCGCGGCCAGGGTGTTCGCATCGGAAGCGGCGGCATCACTCATCGGCGTCGTCCCTCACACGTCAACCGTCCCCCGTGCCTTATCGGTGCCTGAAAAACCTGCCCACGAGAAGAATCCCGCCACCCCTCACCGAAACCCCGCTTAGAAGCCCGTAGCGCAAGCGAGGGAACCGCCCCGACCGCCTACGCAACTTGGGCACTCTGAGCCGATCGACATCCGGTCGGGCTCATGCCGCTGAACGCCGCCGCCGCGCCGTGCCGATTTCCCTCTCGATCGAGTCGCGCCGATCCGGTACGACCCCCGCGGATGTTCCTTCGATGGCGAAGACAAAGAAAACGATGGTTCAGCAGGCAGTGGGCCTCGCGGCGCCGATGCTGCCGGCACCGGTGGCAAAGGTGGCGGGCACTCGCTGGGGATCGCGACTGCTGATCCTGCTCCTGCCGTTTCTTCTCGCCACCGGCGTGCTGACGATCAGCTGGAGCAACGGGATCCCGACCGTGAGCTTCGACCGCGCCAAGGCCTTGCTCGTGGGGCAGCAGGTTGGCGAGCGTGTGCAGCAGGAGGCCGTGCGGGTCGCGCAGGAAGTCCGCGAGCGGCAGGGCATCACCGGGCCGCAGACTGCCGGAATGCAGCCGGTCGCAGCGCAGCCGGCGAGTTCACAATCCCAGTGGGGCCAGGCCCAGCCGACATCGTGGCAGGGGCAGCCGGCGTATCAACAGCCGGGCTACCAGTCGCAGCCCGCCGCGCCGCAATGGGGCCCGCCAGCGTATCGCTGAATTGGTAGACGCGGGCAAGGGCCTGCTGCATCGGGGGATCTTTCGCCCGCCACGCCAGCTTGCACCACAGCTCGGCCTGTTCCTGCTCGAGCGCTACGCACGCCCGGCCGCCCGCGGCGGCGGCGTGTATCGCCGGCAACGCGAGAAGAGCGCGAGCGGGTTGTCGAGCACGAGCCTTTCGATGAGCGACTCGGCGTGCCCCCGGGCCCGCATCGCCATGATGAAGTCGGGCACCGCCACCGGCCGCGACGGCCCCCAGTCGCCGGCGGAGTTCACGAGCAGCCGCTCGCTCCCATACCGCTCCACCATGTCGCAGGCCCGCTCGGGGGAGCACTTCGTGACGGGATAAAGCGTCATGCCCGCCCAATAGCCGGCGTCGAGAGCGTGGCGGATCGTGTGTTCCTCCACGTGGTCGATCACCACGCGGCCCCGGTCGAGCCGCGGGAAGTCGGCCAGCATGTCGAGGATCATCCGCGTGCCGCGGAGCTTGTCGGCGAGGTGCGGCGTGTGAATCAGGATCGTCTCGTCGTGCGTCACCGCAAGCTCCACCTGCTCGAGGAACACGGTGGCCTCGTTCCGCGTGTTCTTGTTGAGCCCGATCTCGCCGATGCCGAGCACGTTCGACGCCCCGAGGAACTGCGGGATCGCCGCGATCACCTCACGGGCGAGCTTCACGTCCTCCGCTTCCTTGGCATTGATGCACAGCCACGAGTAGTGGGCGATGCCGTAGCCGGCGGCCCGCTTCGGCTCCACCTCCGTGATCTGTCGGAAGTAGTCGCGAAAGCCGTCGGCGCTGCGGCGGTCGAAGCCGGCCCAGAAGGCCGGCTCGCTCACGGCCACGCAGCCCATCCGCGCGAGGGCCTCATAGTCGTCGGTCACCCGCGAGACCATGTGAATGTGGGGATCGACGTAGTTCATGGTGCGGAACTCACTGGCCGCAGCAATTCGGGGAGCCGGCCAGCCGCGGACCGCCGTCCTGCCGCCAGTGCGGCTCGTAGGCATCGGAGAAGAGCTGCTGGATGTCGTCCACCCGGTGGCCGGGCCGAGTCAGCCGCTCGACCGCCTCGACGAGCTGCCGCCACCGCGGGTCAGAATCCAGCACGCCATCGCAGGCGTCGGCATGCCGCTCCGATCGATCGAGTGCCGCCGCCAATTCGACGATCAGGCTGCGGATAGCGAGAAACCGCTGGTCGGGAAGCGCGTGGGGCATGAGCGGGGCCGGGCGGCAGGCGAACGGGTCACTCCTTCAGCCTAGTCGGACGCAGGCTCTTTTCAACGTGCAGCCCGCGATGAGCGGGCCACGCGCCCGGGCGCTGTGGCTGCCGGCTGTCGGCGAGCACCACCACCACCGCCGCCCGACCGGTCGTTCCGCCACCCCGCCCCCGATCCCCCATTGATTAGACTCTCGGGCCCCACTGCCCTGCAGACGCCGGCACCGGCCCGAGACTCCCTGTCGTGAGCACCACTGAACTGAACTCGTTGGCCGCGCGGCTCGAGGGTGAGCTGCTGTTCGACGGCCTCGCCCGCACGGCCTATTCGACCGACGCCTCCGAATATCAGGAGCGGCCCCTCGCCGTCGCCCTGCCGCGCTCGGAGGCCGACGTCGGCGAACTCGTGCGGTTCGCCGCGGCCACCGGCACGGGCCTGATTCCGCGGGCGGCCGGCACGTCGCTCGCCGGCCAGGTCGTCGGCGGCGGCATCGTGGTGGACGTCGGCCGACACCTGAACCGCATCGTCTCCCTCGACGTGAAGCGGCGGCGGGTGCGGGTGCAGCCGGGCGTGGTTCGCAACGAACTCAACCGGTTCCTCGAGCCCCACGGCCTGTTCTTCGCCCCCGAGACCTCCACCGCCGGCTGGGCTATGATCGGCGGCATGGTGGGCAACAACTCCTGCGGCTCGAACTCGATCGCCTGGGGCACCACCCGCGACCACCTGCTCTCCGCCCGTGGCTTCCTGGCCGACGGCTCGACCGCGACGTTCGGCCCGCTCGAGCCCGCCGAGTTCGCCGCCGCCTGCACGGGCGATTCGCACGCCGCACGAATCCACCGTGAACTCCGCGACATGCTCGCCGTGCCCGCCACGCGGCAGCTGATCCATGACTCGTTCCCGCGGCCCGAGGTCACCCGCCGCAACACGGGCTACGCGCTCGACGCCCTGATGCAGGCTTCGTGCTTCGACGCCGCCTGCGACGCCTCCTTCAACATGTGCCGCCTGCTCGCGGGCTCGGAGGGCACGCTGTTTTTCGGAATCGAGTTCGAGCTCGGCGTGCTTCCGCTGCCGCCGCCGGGTGGCCTGCTCTGCGTGCACTGCCACACCGTGGACGAGGCCCTGCGGGCCACGGTCGTGGTGATGGGCATGCGGGCCCGCGCCGGCCTCGCACCCACCGCCTGCGAGCTGATCGACAAGAAGATCCTCGACTGCACGAAGGACAACCTGGAGCAGTCCCGCAACCGCCGCTTCGTCGTGGGCGACCCCGGGGCGGTGCTCGTCGTCGAGCTGCGTGACGCCGATCCCGCCGCCCTGCGGCAGGCGCTCGACACCGTGGCTTCGGAACTGAAGTCACACGGCCTCGGCTACGCATACCCCACGCTCCTCGGCGCCGAGGGGCACGCGGTGTGGGAGCTGCGGCGGGCCGGCCAGGGCCTCGTGAACAATCTGCCGGGCGACGCCAAGCCGCGGGAGATCGTGGAAGACACGGCCGTCGCGGTGGACGACCTCCCGGCCTACATCGCCGAGTTCGACCGGCTGCTGGCCGAGCGATACGGCATCGACTGCGTGCACTACGCCCACGCGGGGGCGGGGGAACTGCACCTGCGGCCGCTCTTCGATCTCCATTCGCCGGCCGGCCTGAAGCTGTTCCGCGACGTCGCGACCGACGTGGCCCGGCTCGTCAAGAAGTATCGCGGCTCGTTAAGCGGCGAGCATGGCGACGGCCGGCTTCGTGGCGTGTTCATCAGGCTGATGGTGGGCGACGACTGCTACCGGCTCTTCGAGCGGGTGAAGCGGGCCTTCGACCCGCAGGGCATCTTCAATCCAGGCAAGATCGTGGCCACGCCCCCGATGGACACGAGCCTCCGGATCCTGCCGGGCGTGGCCGAGCCGCACCGCGAGACGGTGTTTCGGTTCGCCGACACCGGCGGCGTGCTGAAGGCCGCCGAGAAGTGCACGGGCGTGGGGCAGTGTCGCAAGACGCATCTGATCGGCGGCACGATGTGCCCCAGCTACATGGCCACCCGCGACGAGCGACACACCACGCGAGCCCGGGCCAACGTGCTCCGGCAGGCGCTCGCCGACCCCGCCGTGGCCGACCCGTGGACGCGGCCGGAACTGGCCGAGGTGATGGACCTCTGCCTCTCCTGCAAGGCCTGCAAGAGCGAGTGCCCGTCGAACGTCGACATGGCCCGGCTCAAGGCGGAGTGGGAGCAGCAACGGCAGGATCGGGAAGGCACGTCGTTCCGCGCCCGGCTGATCGCCGGCACGGGCCGCGCGATGCGGCTCGCGAGCCGGGCGCCGTGGCTCTACAACCTCGTCGTGCGGACGCCGGCCCTCGCCGGGATCATGAAGCGCGCGGCCGGCTTCGCGGCGCGACGTTCGCTGCCGACACTGTCGGGCGACACGCTCTCCCGCTGGTTTCGCCGACACGTGCCGGTGGCCACGGCCGGCAGTCGCGGCCGAGTGCATCTCTTCTGCGACGAGTTCACCGACACGCTCGACGCACCGATCGGCATCAAGGCCGTAGAGCTCCTCGAGGCGCTCGGCTACGAGGTCGTGATCCCGCGACATGGGGAAAGCGGCCGGGCCAGCCTGTCGAAGGGGCTCGTCCGTCGGGCCCGCGACCTGGCTGCCCGCAACGTCGAGCTGCTCGCCGACGTCGTCACGGCCGACGCGCCGCTCGTCGGCATCGAGCCCTCGGCGATTCTCTCGTTCCGTGACGAGTATCCCGATCTCGTGCCCGCGTCGCTCGCCGCGCAGGCGGCCGCGATCGCCCGACACACGTTCCTGATCGACGAGTTTCTGGCCCGTGAAATCGAGGCTGGGAGGATCACGTCGGATCGCTTCGACGCCGTGCCGCGGCGGATCCTCGTGCACGGCCACTGCCACCAGAAAGCGCTTTCGTCGCTCGCTCCCACGACGATGATCCTCGGCCTGCCCCGCGGCCATGCGGTGGAGGTGATCCCGAGCGGCTGCTGCGGCATGGCCGGCTCGTTCGGCTACGAGGCGGAGCACTTCGACCTCTCGATGCAGATCGGCGAACTGGTGCTCTTTCCCGCCGTGCGGGCGGCCGCTGCCGACACGCTCTGCGCCGCCCCTGGCACGAGTTGCCGCCATCAGATCAAGGACGGCACCGGCCGCACGGCCCTGCATCCCGTCGAGATCCTCCATGCGGCACTCGCGCCGGCCCGCTGACCGTGTCATGACGGGCCGACCACGTAGGAGCGGGCCGTGGACGGCCGCTCCCACGTCGATTCAAAAGCAGTTGTTCCGCACTTCGTTGCAGATCAGTTGCCGCAGCCGCGAGACGGCCTGTTGCTCCTGGGCCTTCGCGTCCTGCCAGAAGTCGCGAAGCTCGGTCCGCCACTCCGCATTGGCGATGTACTGGTCATACCGCCAGAGGGCGTCGAGCCGGCGGTGCAACTCGGCGATCAGGTCGTGGTCGTGATCGGCGATGCCCGCAGTCTCGCCCACGTGCTCGTATTCATGCTCGGCGGTCAGAAACATCGGTGTGCTCTCCGGTAAGGTGAGGAAACAAGTCCCCATCCATGGAGCCGAAACGGCCAGGCGGCCCGCGACGTGCGATCGAACGATAGAAG
>JBJTIE010000329.1:0-2631 GCA_046094845.1 Planctomycetaceae bacterium
CCGTTTGACGACGTACTTCTCCTCGTTGTTGCCCGGCAGCACGTTCTCGTGGATCGCGAACGTGCAGGCCCGCACGTGGTCGGCGATCCGCCGCATCCGCCGCCCGTCGTCGGTGGCCGGCTCGTACCGTCGGCCGCACACGTCGGCCACCGCCTCGACCACCGGCCGGAGGATGTCGATGTGGAAATTGGAGTCCACGCCCTGGAGCATGGCGCAGGTCCGCTCCAACCCCATCCCGGTGTCGATGTTGCGACTGGGAAGCGGATGGAGATTGTCGGGGGGCGGGCCCACACGATTGAACTGCGTGAACACGAGGTTCCAGATCTCCACGTCGCTGCCATCGGGCATCCGGTAGAAGATCTCGCTGCACGGCCCGCACACGCCGTCGGGCCCCTGGGACGGCGAACTCGCCGGCCAGAAGTTGTCGTCCTCGCCCATCCGCGTGATCCGTGTGGCCGGCACGCCGATCTCGTCGGCCCAGATGGCGAAGGCGTCGTTGTCGTCGTGGTAGACGGTGATGGAGAGCTTCTCAGGGGAGATGTTGAGCCAGTTCCGGGCCGTGAGGAACTCCCAGGCCCAGTGGATCGCCTCCCGCTTGAAGTAGTCGCCGAAGCTGAAGTTGCCGAGCATCTCGAAAAACGTGTGGTGCCGCGGCGTGCGGCCCACGTTGTCGATGTCACCCGTCCGCAGGCCCGTCTGGCAGGGGGTGGCCCGCGTGAACTCCAACTTGCACTTGCCGAGGAAGTGATCCTTGAACTGATTCATGCCCGCGGGCGTGAACAGCACCGACGGATCCCAGCGCGGCACGAGCACGTCGCTCGGGCGGCGGACGCAGCCCTTCGACTCGAAGAACGCAAGGTAGGCTTCGCGGAGATCGTCGGCCTTCATCTGCTGCAGGGCTCCGGGGGATCTTTCGGCTGTGGAAAAGCCGAACTATACACGCCCCCGCCCCCGGCGCGGGATGCGGGTTTCGCCGCACGAAGCGCCGCTCAGCCCACCCGCCGCACCGGCAGGCGGCCGCGCGGCCGACCGGCCACGGGCAGGGCGGTCGTGAGGCCACTCGCGCCGATGCTCGATTCGCCAGCAGCCCCACCGAGCCCCGATATGGCGACAGGCCCCATCAAGCCAGCCCACATCGCGAGTCGCCGCGCCGCGATGGCAGCCGAGGACATACCACCGACTCGAGGCAACACAGGCTCGATTGCGGCCACAGCCGACACCGGAATAGCTGACACCGGAATCCCAGCCACGGCGATGACCGGCGTTCCGATCGCAGCCACCGGCACGGCGGGCCCACTTCCTGGTTCGTCCGGGTGCGGCACAACGTGGCCGTCCCCCTCGTCGCCGATTCTTCCAGATACAGGCTTAGCCACATGACTGGCGACAGGTTCTGGATGGATGGGCGCCGAGAGAGGCACCGTCACGGCGATGTCTTCGACGACGCCAACAGCCTCTACGACCGTGACGTCTCCTTCCTCGACTTCCTCGACTTCCTCGACTTCCTCGACCACGAGTGCCACGAGTGCGGATTCGTCGGCCTCGCTTGCCGAGCTTTCGACATCGATTGCCACCACGGCGACGACAGGATCGTCTTCGGCAGGCTCGGCATACGACGAATCGTTTCCGTGCTCGCAAGGCTCTTCCGAGATGATCGCCTGCTCCTGCTCAGGCGGTCCATCGCCTTGGACTTGGGTGATCGCCTCGACGTCACTCAAGATCTCTGCGGCATCGTCAACGGCAATCGGGGTCGACGAGGATGCGCCAGACCCTTCGGCCTCGGAAATTCCTACCTGCGATACGTCCGAAACCAGATCGACTGCGTCGTCGAGCTCAACTTCATCCCCGAGTTCGATTGGCTCGTCTGCTGACCAATCGCTGGCAGAGGCCGGGTCGCTCCACCACGAGGAGTCGTCCCACCAGCTCTCTTCCGACCACCAGGCTGGTGCTGCCCACTGGCCGACATCTTCCCACCAGTCGGCGACCGCGGCCAGGAGTGCTCGTGGCTCCAACGCCTCGAATGCGAGGCTCGGCAATCGCCTCGTAGGGTGCTTGAGTCGCTTCGACATTCCGCCAACTCCGAAAACACGCCCCGCCAATGAGCGGGCGCATCGACACGCCAGGGGGGGCGACTTGAGTCCCCCTCACCGCCCCCAGCACGGTCGACGCAACAGGCATCGCGGAGATTCCCCGCCCATAAACAGCACCGCCCACGGCGGCCGCTTGGGTCGGTCGCACATGGGCGGGGGGAGGATGCTGGTGCGCATGCCAGCAGGCGGGCGGGCCAGCCCAGCCGGCAAGCGATGCACGCGACTACTCGCCGGAGGAATCGCTCGCCATGGCGATCACTGTGTCCTTGGCGGCCAGGATCTTCTCGCGAAGCTCCTGGGCCACCTTCGGGTTTTCCTTGAGGAAGAGCCGGGCCGTCTCCCGGCCCTGGCCGAGGTGCACGTCGCCATACCGCAGCCACGTGCCCGTCTTGTCGACGAGCTTGGCGGCGATGGCGAGGTCGAGGATGTCGCCTTCGACGCTGAAGCCGTTGGCGTGCATCATGTCGAACTCCGCCACCCGGAAGGGCGGCGCCACTTTGTTCTTCACCACCTTCACCTTCACCCGCTGGCCCACCACGTCCTC
>JBJTIE010000330.1:0-2604 GCA_046094845.1 Planctomycetaceae bacterium
AGCGGATCTCCTCCAACGGCTGATACGGCAGCGTGCGGATGTTGGGCGGATGTTCCCGAGCCACCATCTCGTCGATCTGCTTTTTGACCACCCCACCGCCAATAATCATGAACACGAGTCGTGGGTCATCCTCGAGCCGCTTGGCCGCGGCAAGGAGCGTATCGAGGGGTGTCGAATAGCCGGCATTGCCTGAATACATGACCACGAACTTTCCATCGAGTCCGTGCTTTGCCCGAAACGGATTGGCGTCATGGGCAACAGGCTGAAGATGGGTGTCGTGCGCCCATGGCGGGATCACGTGCATCTTGTCTGGCAGGTACTCCTTGCTCAGCATCGTGGTCCGCATGAAGCGGTCGAGCACGATCACGGCTTGTGCGCCGCGCATCGTACGGCGATTCATCCAGTCGAAGATTCTCGCCACGATCGATGTTGCCGGAAGCTTGCCGGACCGCACCATCTGATCGGGATTGATGTCCATCACCCACCACACCAGCGGCGAGCGGCGAATCCATCCTAGGAGTGCGCCGCCAAACCCGGCGAACGGGGGGCTGGTGCTGACCAAAACCACGTCGGGCCGTCGAGCCACCATCCCCCACAGCATTGCCTGGGCCATGAAGAGCCCTTGTGCGAGCAGGCGAATTGCAATTCCGCCCTTTCCGAAACTCGACAGGGGCAGGCGTCGCACCTTGACGCCAGCGCGAGTCTCACGGGCCGCGTACCGCACCGACGGGTCATCGTAGCCCCGGCTGGCGCAATACACCTTCACGGTCCAGCCACGTCGGACCAGTTCTTCGGCAACGTCCGCAATATGCTGGCCGACGGCGGCCGGATCCGGCGGATAGACCTGGGTTAGTATGAGTGCCGAGCGATTCACAGGCCGACAGTCTATTCGGCAGCGACGAACGTGTCGGCGCCCCCGGGCTTGCGGGCCTCGACGATCATCGACTCAAAGTCGTTGAAGTCCGCGTCGCCGATGCAGCGGCCGTGAAAATCGACGCCCGCAAGTTCGCGAGATGATGACGACTGCGGCGACTGCCGCTTCAGATCGACGAAGCGGTGCCGGGTCAGCATGGCCATGAGGGCGGCCTCGTCGAACAAAAATTCATGGCCCCAGTTGCGAAAGGCATTGTTCACGACGTAACAGGGCTGGGGCCCGGGTGCAAAGGGCACGAATGTCTCGACGATCCACCGACTGTAGCGACTGCCAATCGCCGACTGCGGCTGTTCATAGAGCGAGAGCAGCTTGAGCAGATCCGGCGTCGCGATCCGGAGATAGCCGCCCGGCTTGAGCACCCTCAAACACTCCGCGACGGCACGGTCGGCGGCAGGGTAAGGCACGTGTTCGATGAGATGCTCGCAGAGAATGGCGTCGAAGGTGTCGTCGGAAAACGGAAACGGCGCCGTGATGTCGAGAAAAATCGTGTCTGCATACCGCGGCATGAAGTCAGAGTTGAGCCAGCCATCAGGCCGATGGAAACCCGCCCCCAGCTGGAGCCGTCGCACCGGATGCGTTTCGAGGTAACGGCGTATGATCGCCCGGCGTCGGCCTTTCCATAATGCGCGGCGAAGACCCCCGACAGCATCTTGGGCCGACCCCCGATAGATCTGTCGCAGGGTATCGCGGAACCACCGCTTCACGCCGGATTCCTTCGGGATCGGAGGCGGCGGCTGAATAAGGCATGCCAGAGCCACACAAACGGAAATCCGATCACGTATCGCAACCTGCCGAGCGAGAGGTTTGCCATCATGGTGTCGGCATACAGGGCGGCGGACTCACGAAGCAGGCCGTTCCGAGCCCCGTTGAGCGTCATCGCGCGACTGTGACGCGTGATGATCGTCGCCCGTTCTTTCTGCCGCGCATCCCCCCCGGGATAGCGCCGGGCAGCCTCTCGTCGCACGATGTGATGGACTCCGCGCGCGGAGCGAGAGAGATCGGACGTCGCCGCAGCGTCGTGGTTCCGATCCGCAACGGTCGCGGGTGCAAGAATCCGAACAAACCCCGGAGCCGTTCCCATCCGTAGCAAGATATCGCTGTCTTCCGCGTTGGCGTCGCCCGTAAAAAAACCACCCGCCTCACGCAGTGCCGCGGTCTTTGCGACGATCACGCTGGCGCCGTGCCACATCGGCGTGCCACTGGCGGCGATGTAATCCGGAAAGGCTTGTGTGTCACAGGTCTGATTCGTAACGCTCACCAACTCGGATTCCGACCGGAAATGGACGGCGTGAGCGATGACGAGCGAAGGCCTTGCGTACTGTTCGACCACGGCCCGGTAGACATCGAACGCCCAGGGAAAGAACAGGTCATCGCTATCCATAAACGCGATGTATTCATGAGTTGCGAGTTCAATTCCGCGGTTCCTAGCCGCTCCAGGGCCGCCGCGATCCTGGCGGGCGACCACCAGCCGGTCCCCGTACGATGCAAGAATCCGAGAAGTGTCGTCGGTTGACCCATCGTCAACGACAACGATCTGCGCCCCGATTGGTGCCGCAGCCAATATCGCATCCAGCGAACGTCTGAGGTGATTGGCCCGGTTGAAGACCGGAACGATGATGGAGAACACAGCCGGAACTCTGGAGACGCCGCAAAGCAACGCCGGCTAGTAT
>JBJTIE010000331.1:0-10809 GCA_046094845.1 Planctomycetaceae bacterium
CGCAGAGTGCCACTCTGCGGCTACAGGGGCGCCGCTGGGGCGGCAATTCTCCCGCCCCACACCCCCCCGATCCCTGCGTATGACGGCAACCCCTCCATCCCCGGTCATCGACGACTACCACGGCCTGCGGATTCCCGATCCGTATCGCCACCTCGAAAACCTCGACCTGCCCGAGCCCCGGGCCTGGCTCGACCGCGAGGCCGCCGCCACCCGGGCCACCCTGGAAGGACTGCCCGGCCGGGCCGCGTTGCTGGCCCGCATCCGGGAACTCGACGCCGGCCTGCCCGCGGTGGTGACCGACGTCGCCCGGCTCACCGACGAGACGCTCCTCTATCTGAAGCGGGCCGCCACCGCCGACGTGGCCGTGCTCTGCTGCCGCGACGCGGCCACCGGCGTCGAGCAGGTGCTCGTCGATCCGGCCACGTTTCCCCGGCAGTCGGCCGCGGACCATGTCGCGCTCGAGTTCTTCGTGCCGTCGCCAGACGGCCGGCACGTGCTCTACGGGTTCGCGGCGGCCGGCTCCGAGGATGTGTCGCTGCGGGTGTGCGACCGCGAGCGGGCCGCGACGCTGCCCGAGACCATCGAGCACATCGAAGCGGTCTATGCGCCTCCCTTCTGGCTCGCCGACGGGCGGGGCTTCACCTATGCCCAGCGGCAGCCGCCGGAGCAAGTCACCGCCGAGACGGAGGGGCTCGCCCACACGCAGGCGCGGCTCCACCTGCTGGGCACCGATCCGGCCGCCGACCCGTTCGTGCTCGGCAGCCGGGCCGCGGGCTCGCCGCCCTTCGAGCCGCTCGACTTTCCGGCGGTGGCGATCAGCGGGGGCTCGCGCTGGGCGGTGGGGCAGGTGCGGCACGGCGACGAGACCGATCTCACGCTCCATGCCGCGCTGGTCGCGGACCTGGGCCGGGCCGACATCGCCTGGCGGAAGGTCTGCGATCGCACCGATCAGGTGACGGCCTTCGCCATCCGCGGTGACGACATCTTCCTGCTCACCGCGGCGAACGCCCCGCGGCACGCGATCGTGCGCACGTCGCTGGCGGCTCCCGACATCGCCACCGCCGCGACCGTCTACGCGCCCGACGACGTCGTGGTCGTGTCGCTCGCGGTCGCCGCCGACGCGATCTATGCGGGGGTGATCGATCGGGCGGCGCACGGCGTGGTGCGGATTCCGTTCGCGGCCGGGGCCCGGCCCGAGCGGCTGACGCTGCCAGGCGAGGAGCCCTCCGCGGCGGTGGTGGCCGCGTGCGGCGGCCTGCCGGGGGTGGTGCTGCGGACGGCCTCGTGGATCCGCGTGGGCCGCATCATCATCTACGATCCGGCGACCGGCCGGTGCAGCGACAGCGGGCTCGTGCCCGTGGGCGAGTCGTCGCATCCCGCCGGGCTCGTGGCCCGCGAGGTGCTGGTGACGAGCCACGACGGGGTCGAGGTGCCGCTCTCGATCGTGCACCGGGCCGATCTCGTGCTCGATGGCTCGGCTCCCGCGCTGCTCATCGGCTACGGGGCCTACGGTTTCACGAGCCCGATGGACTATGCGCCGCAGCGGCTGGCCTGGCTGGAGCGCGGGGGCGTGTATGCCGTGGCCCATGTGCGCGGCGGCGGCGCCTTCGGCAAGCCGTGGCACCATGCCGGCCGCAAGGCCACGAAGCCCAACACCTGGAAGGACTTCATCGCCTGCGCGGAGCATCTCGTGGCCGCGGGCTACACCTCGCCCGAGCGACTGTGCGGATTCGGCCGCAGCGCCGGCGGCATCCTGATCGGCAGGGCCGTGACCGATCGGCCCGACCTCTTCGCCGCCGCCAACATCGCCGTCGGCTGCACCGACATGCTCCGCTTCGAGCTGACGCTCAACGGCCCTCCCAACATTCCCGAGTTCGGCACGGTGACGAAGCCCGACGAGTTTCGCGGCCTGCTGGCGATGAGCACGCTGCACGCGATCCGCGACGGCGTCCGGTATCCCGGCATCCTGTTCACGCACGGGATCAACGACCCGCGGGTGGCCCCCTGGCAGTCGGCGAAGACGTTCGCGCGGTTTCGGGAGGCGACGGCCGGTCCGCGGCCGGTGCTGATCCGCATCGACTATCACGCCGGCCACGGCATCGGCTCGACGAGCCGGCAGGTGCAGGAGGAGCTGGCCGACGTGTGGGCGTTCTTCCTGTGGCAGTGCGGCGACCCGTCGTTCGCCCCCGCCCAACCGTAGCCGCAGTGTGGTACTTTCATGCGGGTCGTCATCGACACGAGCGTCATGGTCGCTGCCTCGCGATCGCGGCACGGTGCGAGCTTTCAAGTGCTCCGGTCCATCTCCTCCGCTGCGTTCCAGCCCTGTCTTTCCGTGGCTCTGTATGCGGAGTGGCGGGATGCCTTGTCGCGTCCGGAAAATCGCCCCCCGGGCGTATCTTCAGAGGAGGCATGGGCCTTTCTTCGATACGTCGCAGGGCTATCGCATATCCAGCCGATATACTTTTTATGGCGCCCGTTTCTCCGGGATCCTGATGACGACATGGTGTTGGAGCTGGCAGTGGCTGCCGGTTGTCGGATGATCGTGACGCATAATCTCAATGATTTTGTCGGCGCTGAACGGTTTGGCATCACGCCTGTGACACCAGCTGACTTTCTCCGCGAACTCCGGGGGACACCGTGAGCCTTGTAACCGTTGAGATTCCCGATTCGCTCATGCGACGTATTGCGGAACTGGCTGCGGAAGAGGGCTATTCGCTCGAGCAATTTCTGGCTTCTGCAGCGGGCGAAAAGCTGGCCGTGTTGCTGACCACCAACTACCTGAAGCGCGAGGCACAGGCGGGCAGGCGAGAAGATTTCGATCGATACCTGTCTGCCGTACCCGACGTCCCTGCCCCCACGTGGGATTGCATGGGCTAAATCGCGCGAAGGCCGCCGACCAATCCGCGCCGCCGATTGACGTGAACGAGGAGCGATGATGTCGCACGACCCCAACCATTACCACATGCTCATCGGCGGCGAATTCGTCGCCGCCGCGTCGGGCCAGACCCGTGAGATCCGCGACCCCGGCACCGGCGCGGTGGTGGCCGTGGTGCCCGAGAGCGGCACGGCCGACGTCGATGCCGCCGTGGCCCAGGCCCGCGCCGCCTTCGATGCCGGCCCCTGGCGGACGACGACCGCGCTCGACCGCGGCAAGTTTCTGTTCGCCATCGCCGCCGGCATCCGTGGCCGGGCGACCAAGCTCGCCGAGCTCGAGGTGCGGAGCTGCGGCAAGCCGCTCGCCGAGGCCGAATACGACATCGCCGACGCGGCCAACTGCTTCGAGTTCTACGGCGGCCTGGCCACCAAGATCCATGGCGAGACGATGCAGGTGCCGGCGAACTCGGTGAGCTTCGTCGTGCGGGAGCCCGTCGGCGTGTGCGGCCAGATCGTGCCCTGGAACTACCCGCTGTTGATGGCGGCCTGGAAGCTCGCGCCGGCGCTCGCCGCAGGCAACGTCTGCGTGCTCAAGCCGTCGGAGTTGACGCCGCTGACGGCGCTCGAACTGGCCGAGATCGTGGTCGAGGCGGGCCTGCCGGCGGGCGTCGTGAACATCGTCACCGGCCCGGGCAAGGGCTGCGGCGACGCGCTCGCCGCCCATCCACAGGTGGACAAGATCGCCTTCACCGGCGGGACGGCGACCGGACGGCACGTCATGACCGCGGCGACCGGCAACCTCAAGAAGGTGTCGCTCGAACTCGGCGGCAAGAACCCCAACATCGTGTTCGCCGACGCCGATTTCGCGGCGGCGGTGGATGGCGCGCTCTTTGGCGCGTTCGCCAACCAGGGGGAGGTCTGCTCGGCCGGTTCGCGGCTGCTCGTGGACCGCTCGATCCACAAGGCGTTCGTGGCGGCGCTCCTGGAGAAGATCCCGCGGATCACGCTCGGCCACGGCCTGACGCCGGGCGTGAAGATGGGGCCGCTGATCAGCCGGGCCCACCTCGAAAAGGTCGAGGGCTACGTGGCCGCGGGCGTCGCGGAGGGGGCGCGGCTCGTGTGCGGCGGCCGGCGGCCGGCCGACCCGGCCCTCGCTGGGGGAAACTTTTTGGAGCCGACGATCTTCGACGACGTGACGCCCGCAATGCGCATCGCGCGGGAGGAGATCTTCGGCCCCGTGCTGTCCGTGATCCCGTTCGCCACCGAGGAGGAGGCGATCGCGATCGCCAACGACACCGACTACGGGCTGGCCGCGGGCGTCTGGTCTCGCGACATCAACCGCGCCCTGCGGGTGGTGCGGGCCCTGCGGTGCGGCATCACCTGGATCAACACCTACCACCCGACGTTCAACGAGATGCCCTGGGGCGGCTACAAGCAGAGCGGCAGCGGCCGCGAGCTGGGGCTCCACGGCATCGAGGCCTACCTCGAGACGAAGCAGGTGAACATCAACCTCGACGAGGCGCCGATCGGCTGGTATTGAAGCCGTCATCGCACCGGGAGCACCGCATGGGCATCAGGCTGAAGACCGAGATTCCGGGACCGCGGAGCCGCGAATTGATGGCGGCCCGGGAGGTCCACGTGCCGCGCGGGCCGTTTCACGTCACGCCGCTGTTCGTCCGCGCCGCCTGCGGGGCGGTGATCGAGGACGTGGACGGCAATTGGCTGATCGACTTCGCGTCGGGGATCGGCGTGACCAACGTCGGCCACTGCGAGGCGGGCGTGGTGGCGGCGGTCCGCGAGCAGGCCGGGAAGTTCATGCACGTGGCGTTCAACGTCACGCCGTACGAGGGCTACGTCGAGCTCTGCCGGCGGCTCAACGAGATGACGCCGGGCGACTTTCCCAAGAAGACGTTCCTCGCGAACTCCGGGGCCGAGGCGGTGGAGAACGCGGTCAAGCTGGCGCGGGCCCACACGAAGCGGCAGGCGATCGTCTGCTTCGATCACGCGTTTCACGGCCGCACCTACATGGCGATGACGCTGACGTCCAAGGCCAAGCCCTACCGGGCCGGCTTCGGGCCGATGAACCCCGAGGTGTACCGGGCGCCGTTTCCGTATCCGTACCGCTGGCCCGGCCACGCCTTCAGCGAGGACCCGGCCGTGGTGGAGGAGCAGTGCTTCGCGGAGTTCAAGGATCTCGTCGTCAACCGCATCACGCCGGGCGACTGCGCGGCGGTGATCGTGGAGCCGGTGCTGGGCGAGGGGGGCTTCATCCCGCTCACCCCGGGCTTCGCGGCGAAGCTGCGTCAGTTTTGCACCGAGCATGGCATCGTGCTCGTCGCCGACGAGATCCAGTCGGGCTTCGGCCGCACCGGCGCCCTCTTCGCCTGCGACCAGCTGGGCCTCGTGCCCGACGTGATCACGACGGCCAAGTGCCTCGGCGGCGGGATGCCGATCTCGGCGGTCACGGGCCGGGCCGAGATCATGGACGCCACGGGCGTGGGGGGCATCGGCGGCACGTTCGGCGGCAACCCGCTCTCGTGTGCGGCGGCGATCGCGGTGTGTGACCTCTTTGCAAAGGGGGAGATCCTGGAGCGGGCCCGGCAGCTCGGCACGCGGATCCGCGACACGCTCGTCGCCTGGGCGGGCCGCTATCCCGCGGTGGGCAACGTCCGCGGCCTCGGCACGATGATGGGCTTCGAGCTCGTCAAGGACCGCGCGACGAAGGAGCCGTGGCCCGAGGGGGCGAAGCAGCTCACGAAGTTCTGCTACGAGCACGGCCTCGTCATCATGACGGCGGGCACCTACGGCAACGTGGTGCGGCTGTTGATGCCGCTCGTGATCACCGACGAGGAGCTGGCCGAGGGCTGCGGCGTGCTCGAGCGCGGCCTGGCGGAACTCTGCGGGCAGGCCCGCGCATGAATCGCTACGGGCTCTTCATCGACGGGGCGTGGCGGGAGGCGGCGGTGACGGCCCCCGTGACGTCGCCCTTCACGGGGGAGGTGGTGGCCCACTCCGGCCTGGCGACGGCCGCCGACATGGAGGCCGCGATCGCGGCGGCTGACCGCGACTTCCGGCCGTTTCGCGGGGCGATCCGGGGGCGGCGTGCGAAGCTGCTCGCCGACATGGCCCGCGGGATCGAGGCCCGCCGCGGAGACTTCGTGACGCGGATGATCCGCGAGGCGGGCAAGCCGCGGACCCTCGCCACGGTGGAGGTGTCGCGGGCGGTGGCGACGTTCACGGCCGCGGCCGAGGAGGCGAAGCGGCTCGGGGGGGAGGTGGTGCCGCTCGACGGCGAGGCGGCGAACGCGGGCTACGGCCCGGCGATCTCGTATTGGTTCGCGCGGAGCCCGGTGCTGGCGATCGCGCCCTTCAACTTTCCGCTCAACCTCGTGGCCCACAAGGTGGCGCCGGCGCTCGCCGTGGGGGCGCCCGTGATCGTGAAGCCGCCGCCGCAGGCGCCGGGGTGCGCCATGCTCCTCGCGGAGATCTTCGAGGAGGCGCGGCAGGCCGACGCGGTGGTGCAGGGGGCGATTCCGCGCGGGGCCCTGCAGGTGGTGGCGGCGGCCAACGACGTGACCAGCCGGGCCGTCACCGATCCGCGGATCGGGATCGTGAGCTTCACCGGCAGCCAGAAGGTGGGCTGGATGCTGCAGGGGATGGCCGTGGGGAAGAAGGTGGTGCTGGAGCTCGGCGGCAACGCGGCGGTGATCGTCGCCGCCGACGCCGACCTCGCCCGGGCGGCGAACCGCTGCGCGTTCGGGGGCTTCGCCTACGCCGGCCAGATCTGCATCTCGGTGCAGCGGGTGCTCGTGCAGGCGGCCGTCGAGGAGGAGTTCGTGCGGCGGCTGCTCGACGAGGTGGCAAAGATCCGCTGCGGTGATCCCGAGGCGACCGACGTGATCTGCGGGCCGCTCATCGACCCGTTGGCAGCCGACCGCGTGTTGGCCTGGATCGAGGCCGCCCAGGCCCGCGGCGGGCGGGTGCTGGCGGGGGGCGCGAAGACGGGCCGGACGATGGTGGCGCCGACGGTGATGACGCACGTGCCCCGTGACCTGCCGCTGGCGTGCGAGGAGGTGTTCGGGCCGGTGGTGCTCGTGGACACGTTCACCGACATGGCCGACGCGGTGCGGCAGGCCAACGACTCGGCCTACGGCCTTCAGGCGGGCGTGTTCACCGACAGCGCCGCCGCGCGGCACTACGCCGTCGAGCACCTGGAGGTGGGCGGGATTATTCTCGACGACATCCCGACGTTCCGTGCCGACACGATGCCCTACGGGGGCGTGAAGGGCTCGGGCCTCGGCCGCGAGGGCGTGCGCTACGCGATGGAGGATTTCTGCGAGCGCCGCACGGTGGTGCCGCGGTATGCGTAGCCCCGGTGACCGGGCGAATTGAGCAGGGAAGCTCCCACGCGCAGCGAGGATTTCACAGAGTGCCACTCTGTGCTACACCGCGCAGCGCTGTAGGTGCAGATTGGCAATCTGCACACGGCCGCCGGCCGCTAGGCCGCTGACTCACGGGCGAGGTCGGCGGCGAAGGCGTCGATGTCGGCGGGGGTCGTGTCCCACGAGCACATCCAGCGGACCTCGCCGGTGACCTGGTTCCAGGTGTAGAAGCGGTGTTTCGTCTGCAGGCGGGCGGTGACGTCCGCCGGAAGCACCGCGAACACCGCGTTGGCCTGCACCGGCCGCACGATCGACACGCCGGGAATGCCCCCCACGGCCGCCGCCAGCCGCGCGGCCATCGCGTTGGCGTGCGATGCGTTCCGCTGCCAGAGCCCTCCTTCGAGGAGCGCGAGCAGCTGCGCGCTGATGAACCGCATCTTGCTCGGCAACTGGCCGAACGTCTTGCGGAGCCGCCGCACCGCCTCGGCCGTCTCCGGGTCGAACACGATCACCGCCTCGGCACCGAGGGCGCCGTTCTTCGTGCCGCCGAAGGTCACCGCGTCCACGCCCAGCGCCGAGGTCACGCCGCCCAGCGACACACCCAGCGACGCCGCGGCGTTCGCCAGCCGGGCGCCGTCCACGTGGAGCCGCATGCCGTGGGCGTGCGCCTGGTCGGCCAGGGCCCGGATCTCCGCGGGGGCGTAGACCGTGCCGAGTTCCGTGGACTGCGTGATCGAGACGACCGCCGGCCGGGCACGATGCACGTCGTCGAAGCCCCAGGCCTGCGTGTCCACGAGCGCCGGCGTGAGCCGGCCGTCGGCCGTGGCTACCGTCCAGAGTTTGATCCCCGCGATCGCCTCCGGCGCGCCCCCCTCGTCCACGTGCACGTGGGCGGTTTCGGCACACACCACGGCGCCCCGCCCGCGGATGAGCGACGCCAGCGCCACGACGTTGGCTCCCGTGCCGTTGAACATCGGGAAGGCCTCGGCCGTCGGGCCGAACTCGCGCTTCACGGCCGCGTCGAGCCGGGCCGTGACGTCGTCACCACCGTAGGCGGCCGCATGGCCCGCGGTCGCCGCCGCCACCGCGGCCAGCACGTCGGGATGGGGGCCCGCGTAGTTGTCGCTTGCGAAGCCTCGCCACGCCGCCGTCATGTCGCGTCTCCGGTGATGCCGCTCGTCGATGCCACCACGTCGGCCAGCCGCCGCCGCAGCGACTCGTAGAACATGCTCAACGGAAACTCGTCGGTGAGCACGGCGTCGATGGCCTCGCGCTGCTCGACGGGCAATGCGGCGCCGCCACGGGCCCAGACCGACGCGGGATGCGGCGGCACGAGGCTCGCCACGAACTCGTGCGTGGCCAGCCAGTGGCCGAGCCGCGAGCGGTCGATGCCGGCCCGGTAGAGCTCCTCGACCTTGTCGCACAGGGCCACGACAGCCGGATCGACGGAGCGCCAGTCGATCACGAGCTTGTTGTCGGCCCAGGTCACCGCCCGCCGGCCGTGCAGCCAGGCGAAGAGCACCTGCCCCGCGAGGCCGTCGTAGTTGCGCACGCGGTCGCCGCTGACCGGGAAGCGGAACAGCCGGTCGAACAGGATCGCCAGCCGCACGTCGCGGGCCGCGGGCACGCCGGCACTCTCGAGCTCCACCATCGACCGGTAGGTCACGAGGTCGCACCGCAGCTCCTCGAGCGAATACATCCAGTAGGGCATCCGCTGGCGGATCATGAACGGGTCGAAGGGCAGCTCGCCGCGGCCGTGGGCCCGGTCGTGCACGAGGTCCCAGAAGGCGAACGTCTCCTGCGCCCGCCGCTGATCGGCGAGGAGCAGCTCGGCGGCCGGCGGCAGCGCGAGTCCGAGAATCCCGGCCGCGGCCTGCGACACGCGCCGCCAGCGGGCGGCCTCGCGGTCGCAGAAGATGGCGCCCCAGGTGTAGCGGCCGGTCTCGCGCACGGCGACCGTCTCGGGAAACAACACCGCCGAATGCGTGTCGTAGCCGGGCGTGAAGCCGGTGAACTCCACCGGCAGAAACGCCGGATTGGAGAACCGTGCCGCCTCGAGCTCCGCGATCCACGCGGGCCACACCGTCCGCAGGGCGACCGCCTCGACGTTGCGGGTGAGGTTGCCGTTTTGCGTGACCATCGGAAACACCACGAGGTGCTCGACGCCGTCGCGCCGCTGCCGCTCCGGATGAAAGAGCAGCAGCGAATCGAGGAAGTCGGGGCGGCCGAAGCCCTCGCGGGCCCAGCGGGCGAAGTCGCGGGTGGTCGCCGCGAGGTGATCGGCCTGGTGCGGCAGCGCGGGCGCGAGGGCCTCGACCGCCGCGCAGATCTCCTCGACGAGCGTCGCGGCCCGCGCGTGGTGCTCCGCGGGGATCGAGCCATCGGTGACCTGCAAGGGCCGGATCGCCTCGACGGCCCGCACGAGCCCGGCCCATGCCGGTTGCGCGGTGAGACTGGTGGATGCGGTGCCGGCGGTCCGCGGTCGGTCGGATTTCACGGCCGCCCATGTGACGATGTTGAGCCACAGCTGCCGGTGGTCGAGGTCGTCGATCGAGTCGTCGCCGGCGAAGTCGGAATCGGCCGCCACGACCACGCGGCCCTGGCCCGCCTTCACACCGACGAGCAGCGGCGCGGCGGCCGGTGCAGCCGAGGCGTGGGATCGCGCGAAGACGGTGGCCTCGCCGTCGGTCGGCACGGTGAGCACGCCGGCGCGGTAGAAGCAGGCCTCGGAGACGCCCGCGAACACGTCGGAGGCGACCGGCTGCCCAGCGGAGCAGGGGGCCGTGGCGTCGAGCAGCACCCAGGTCGGCACGTCGCGGAACCGATGGGCCGGATCCTGCACGGTGGCGTTGACGATCTCGACGGCGAAGCGGGAGGCGATCTCGGCGAGCGAGTTGCCGTATTTGGGCTGCTCGGTCTCGGCGAGGATCACGAGGCCGCCGCCGCCGCGCACAAACGACTCGATGGCGTCGATCTCGGCCGGCGAATACTCGGGCGAACCGGTGCCGGTGGTGGCCTCCCAGGCGTCGGTGGAGCAGTGCGGCAGCACGAGCACGTCGGCGGCTGCGAGCGTGGCGGGGAGCAACGGGCCGGACTCGTGCACGTGCACGCCGAAGCCCGCCGCGCGGAGTTCGTCAGCGGCCTTGTGGAGGCTGCAGTCGGCTGGATTGGCGGGCTGCATGCGGCCGGCGACCTCGGGCCGCGTGGTCCAAGCCTGGCGGTGAGCCTCGTCGAACAGGATGCGCGGAATACTGGGCATGCGAACAAGATAATTCATGCACGTTCATCGTGCCACCGTGTTCGCCCGACCATGCCGCGGTTTGGGGTGCAGATTGGCAATCTGCACACGGTTGCCGACCGGATGGCACAGGCAGCACAGAGTACCACTCTGTGGCTACAGGGTTGGGGCCGCGCTCCCGCGCAGCGCTGTAGGTGCAGATTGGTAATCTGCACACGGTTGCCGACCGGATGGCACAGGCAGCACAGAGTACCACTCTGTGGCTACAGGGTTGGGGCCGCGCTCCCGCGCAGCGCTGTAGGTGCAGATTGGTAA
>JBJTIE010000332.1:0-5618 GCA_046094845.1 Planctomycetaceae bacterium
CGCTGCCTCGCGATACTCCCGCTCCGCGTCGTCGAGCCGGCCGAGCATCTCGTACCCCTGCGCGAGCGTCAGTTGCCGCTGTGGCTCGCCGAGGGCCGTGGCCGCGCGGTCGAGCGTGTTCTCCGCGGCCCGCCGCTTGCCGGTGCCGAGCTGGTGTGAGAACAGTGAGAGCCCGGCGTCGGAACGATCGGGAGCCAGTTCCACGGCCCGCGCGAACACCTCACCCGCCCGCTCTCCCTTGCCCGAGCGATCCAGCAACTGCCCCAGCCAGAGCAGTTCGCCGGGATTGCTGGAGTCGGCCTTCACGCTCCGTTCGGCGAGCGCCACGGCCTCCTCGAGCTTGCCGGCCCTCAATTCCAGCTCGGCGGATACCCGCTCGAAGCCCGCCGAGCCACCCTCCCCGAGGGAGTCGAGTGCCGCACGGGCTTCATCCGTGCGGTTGGTGGCGTAGAGCAGGCCGACCAGTTGCCGGACGACATCGGGATTGGCGGGATCGAGTCGCAGGGCCTGCTGCAGCCGGCCGATGGAGGCATTGAGGTCCCCCTTGAGTCCTTCGACCTCCGCGAAATACCGCTGGATCAGGTGCCAGCCTGGGCGTTCGTTCTCCGCTTCAATCAGCAGGTTGCGGGCTTCGTCGAGCAGCCGACGATCGTCCTCGGTGAGGTCGATCCGGCCGTTCTTCGCGTCTTGCTTTTGCTGGGCCGTCCGTACCTCGAGAATCTTGACGCCCGCTTCCCCGACGAGCGACCGTGCATTCGCGGGGCCGGCGACCGCGCCAATGTCGGCGGCGGCGACCCGGGCCTGCTCCACGTCCCCCTCGGCCATCGCCAGCTCGAGCAGCGCCGTCCGCGACTTCAGGTCATCCGGCTGGAGCGCCGCCGCCTTGCGGAGGAGCTCCCTCGCCTCGCGCCGTGCTCCGCGGGAAAGCTCAATCGACGCCAGGGACGCAAGCGTCCTGGCGGCCTCGTCTTCCCCGAGGGCCTCGGCCCGCGCTGCGATCGCCGCGAGGGCCTTCTCGGCCTCGTCGCCGGGGGCAGCGGCGGCGACCTGCGCCTCGACCAGCAGGATTCCGCTCCGCTCGGCCTGCTCGGCAGGCACCCGCTCGATCACCTGCCGCGCCGCCTCGGGCCCTCGTTCACGAAGGGTGAGCGTCGCGAGCGCCGACCAGACTTGGGCCTCCACGGGGCCGGACCGCGCGGCCTTGTCGAGCAGCTCGATCGCCGCCCCGGTCTCTCCCTTGCGGGACAGGATGTCGGCCCGAAGCAGCGCGACCTGCGTGGGGGAAATGACCGGCGATTCTTCGAGCGCCGTCACGAGCGAGTCGATCCCCGACCAGTCTCGATCGATCGCCGTCCGCTTGAGTTGCTCCGCCACCCGCAGCTGGATGAGTGGGTACCAGATCTGCGGGATCGCGGGCAGGCGATCGGGAGGAAGCGACTTCGCCACGGACTCGAACTCCCGCAGCGCCTCATCGTTCTTTCCTGCGGCGGCGAGCGCGGCGGCGGCGCCCGCGCGAGCGGCCAACGACGTCGGGTCGTCGACCAGGATGCGGCGGTTGATGTCGAGTTGCTCGTCAAACTCCTGCAGCTGCTCGTAGCATTGCCCGAGGCAGAGGTCGACCTGCCGGGTGAGGTCGGGCAGGCCCGCGGCGAGCGGCCGGACCTGCTCGAGCTTCTGCCGAGCCTGCGGCCACCGTTGCCTGGCGATGAGCAGCCGGCTCTCGAGCAGGCCCACGGCGGGGCTCATCGCGCCATACAGTTCCTTGATGCGAGCGACGATCTGGTCGGTCTCATCGAGCTTGTTTCGCTGCAGCAGCACGTCGGCCAACATGAGCAGCAGCGAGGCCTTGTTGGGGAGGGCGGCCGTTCCGTCGCGGAGGGCCTGCTCGGCGCCGGCGAGATCGTTTCGCTGCATGGCAACCGAAGCCAGACCGCGGTACACCCGCTCGTCGGCCGGGAACAGCGCGCGAGCCGTGGCCGCGACCTCCGCAGCCGTGGCGAGATCCTGCCGCGCCAAGGCCAGTTCGAATCTGCCGAACACCACGTTGATGTCGTCGGGCGAGATCGCCGCCGCCTTCTCGATGTCCTGTGCCGCCGCGTCGAACTCGGCCGTCTGCCGATGCCACCGCGACATCGCCAGCCAGGCTTGCGCGTCGGTGCCACGGCGGGTGACCAGCTCCTGCAGCACGCCATCGGCCGCCGCCGGATCCGAAAACCGTTGTTGGAGGATCGAGGCCAGCAGGATGGAGGCGTCGGTGGAGTCGGCGGCCTTCTTGGCCGGGTCGAAGGCTCGCTGCGTCATGTCGAAGCCGATCAGGTCGCCGGCCAGCTTCGCAGCCATGTCGAAGTCGCCGGCCCCCGCGAACGACTGTGCCATCAGCAGCTGGAGCGTGTCGGCATCGATCGCCGGCGCTTCCGGGTCGTCATCAGTTCCCGTCTGAAGCGTGCCGGACTCCAGCCGCGACCGCAGCACGTCGAGATGCTCGCGGGCATCGACCGCACGGCCGATCCGCAGTTGAAACTCCGCCAGCTTGCGGCGGAGGGGATCTTTGTTCGGGTTGCGCCGCACAGCCTCCTCGAGCGTGTTGTAGGCCCGCGAAAGATCCCCCTGCGTGGCGTCGGCCGCCAAGGCCCGCTCGAGCACGAGCTCGGCGTATTCGGCGTGCACCTGCGCGTCCTCGGGCCGCATGCCGAGATAGCGTGCGAAGAGGCTCATCGCCTCGGCCTGCTTGCCCTCCTCGAGCCGCTGACGTGCCTGCTTGGCGAGCGTGCCGGCGTTTCGCATGACCTGAAAACGATTCAGGGCGACGGTGGCCCCGGCGAGCGCGGCAAGCCCAACGAGGAACAGCAGCAGGAAGCGGACGTTGACGCGTTTCGCAGGCAGAACCCTTCAAAAACGGCATGGCCGGCCGCGGCCCGCGGCCGCGGCGACCGACACGACGGAGCCGAGCTGCATTGTAGGGGATGACCGCAGCCGTTCCCCCCAGGTTTGCCTGGCCGACCGGTTTCGCCGGGACCCGCGCCGTGGCCCGTCACAAACCGCCAAAGTTCCGCCGGTCAAAAGCACGATAGGTGAAGGGATGCCGGTTGTGCCGGCTGGGCGGGCCGTGCGGCCCGGCCGGTCGGAATTCCCGCCCTCGTGACTCTCCATGCCACACCCGCTCGGTCGTACCACCCGCCGCCTGATGCTGCTCCTCGGAGCCGCAGCAGCGGCGGCCTGCCCATCGGCGCCGGGGGCCGATCTTTCGGGCGTTGCCAGTCGAGCCGCCGTGGCGGCCCGCCGGCCGGTACCGCCGCGGGTGACGTTCGATCCCGCCGTGGTGCCGGCCGGCGGCGCGGGTTGCTGCGGCCTTGACGGCCGCTGCGGAACGGTGCAGCAGGCTGGGTTTCATCACGGCCATGCGGCGGGATGTCGCGACGGCATGTGCATGCCATCCTGCCCGGTGCGGCCCGGGCAGTATGGCTACTACGGCACGCAGTGGCGGCGCTGGCCCGGTCAGGGAGTGGTGCAGGCGTCCGCGGTCGAGGCAGCCACGCCGGTCGCGCCGCCAAAATCGGCCGTTCCTGGCGCCGAGGAGGAATCGCCCGTGGCCCGGGACGGGGCGGAGCGTATCGCTCCGGAGGCCCAACTCGAAGACGGGGCTCGGCGAGCGGACGACGAGCCCGCCCGACCGCTGCCGCCGCAAGACGATGCCGACGCGTTGCCGCCTCCGGAGCAGCCGCTGCCCCAGCGCCGCGACTCCGCCGCGGTGAATTCCACCGGCCCGTGGAGCCGCATGGTCGCGGCCTCGAGCCTGCCGCCGGGCTACGAACCACCCCAGCCGGAATGAGCGACAAACCGGTGCCGCAGCCGAATCAGTGAGCCGTCGATTCGGCTCGCGGTCGATAGATCTCGGTGGCAAGACCGAAATAGTTCTCCGCCGAGAAGGCCACCGTCTCGCCGAGCGTGGGATGCGGGTGGATCGCCTCCATCAGGTCGCGGGCCGTGCACCCCATCTCGATCGCCAGCACTCCCTCGGCGATCAGTTCACCGGCTCCGGGGCCGGTGATGCCCACGCCGAGCACCTGCTCCGACTCCGGATCGACGAGGATTTTCGTCAGCCCGTCGGTGCGGCCGAGGGCATGAGCCCGGCCGCTGGCCGCCCAGGGATAACGGCTGACCTCGACGCTGCGGCCGGCGGCCGCGGCCTCCTGCTCGGTGAGCCCTGCCCAGGCGATCTCGGGGTCGGTGAACACGACCGCCGGGATCGCCCGCGGCGCGAACAGCGCTGGTTCGCCATGAAGCGATTCCACGGCCACCTTCCCCTGATGGCTCGCGCGATGGGCGAGCATCGGCTCGCCGCAGACATCGCCGATCGCGAGGATGCGGGGATCGGCCGTTCGCTGCTGGCCATCGACCTCCACGAAGCCCTTCGGGCTCACCTTCACACCCGTGTTTTCCAGGCCGATCCCGTCGGAATTCGGACGGCGACCGACGGCCACAAGCACCCGGGAAAACTCGCGGGACAAAGGCCCATCCGGCCCCTCGAACCGCACCCGGACCGCGGATCCCGTGTCTTCCAAGCCGACCACCTTGGTGCGGAGCATGATCGCTTCGAAGAGTTTCTCGAGCCGCTGCTGGAGCGGCTTCACGAGGTCGCGGTCGGCGCCGGGGAGGAGCGTGTCGGTGCGCTCGACCACCGACACCATCGAGCCGAGTTCCGCGTAGACCGTGCCCAGCTCCAGGCCGATGTAGCCGCCGCCGACGACCAGCAGCGACTCCGGGATGTCGGCGAGTTCGAGGGCGCCGGTCGAGTCCATCACCCGGGGGCTGCCGATATCGAAGGCGGGGATGCGGGCAGGCCGCGAGCCGGAGGCGAGGATGCAATGATCGAACGTGAGTGTCTGGCTCGCGCCACCCGGCTCGGCGGCGGCGATCTCGAGCGTCGTCGAATTGGTGAACCGCGCCGTGCCGTTGATGATCGTGACGTTCCGCCGTCGGGCCAGGGTGGCCAGGCCGCCGGTGAGCGTGGAGATCACCTTGTCCTTGCGGGCCCGCAGGGCGTCGATGTCGATCGTGGGCTTCGGCAGATGAACGCCCCACTCCTCCATCTCTCGGCATTCGGCGATCACGCGGCCCACGTGCAAGAGCGCCTTCGAAGGGATGCAGCCGCGGAGCAGGCAGGTGCCTCCGAGGCGGGCGTCGCGATCGACGATGGCCACCTGCATGCCGAGGTCGGCGGCGAGGAACGCAGCCGCATAGCCGCCCGGACCACCCCCCAGCACCACCAGCGGAACATGCATCGTGACTGTCTCCAACTCTGAGGATTCGCGGAAAACGCCGTCGGTGTTGTAGTTGCGGCGTGAGGAACCTTCAAGGAATGGCGACCCGACGGGGCTGCCCTTTTGCCGGCAATGCGGCCGTGAGGGGTTGCCTCTGCCGGCTCGCCGGACGCTCGCTTCGGGCATCCCTGCCCTTCGCTCGCTCGATGGTGGCTGCGCTCTCGGCATCCTGCCTTCGCTTGCCACCAACGCCGGCGAGCCGGCAGAGGCAACCCCTCACGGCCGCATTGCCGGCAAAAGGGCAGCCCCGTCGGGTCGCCATTCCTTGAAGGTTCCTCACGCCGCAACTACAACACC
>JBJTIE010000333.1:0-4791 GCA_046094845.1 Planctomycetaceae bacterium
AGTTTCGCACGTGGATGACCGTCGACGCGCCACCGCCAGTCGCCTGCGCGCCGCCGCCCATGCCGCCCATACCCATGCCCCCCATGCCCATGCCACCCATCTGGGCCAGCACGGGCACGCCCGCGAACGCGGCGGGCAGGCGGATCGTGAGCGGCTTGCCGGTCTTGTTGAAAAACGCGATCTGTGCGGAGCGCGAGTCGTCGGGCGTGAACTTGACGGCCACGAGCCCGGCCTGCTCGGCCTCGAAGAGTTCATGGGCCGCTGCGGCCTGCGCAGCATGCTTGCCGGGAGCCAATGACGGCTCCGCGGCTCGTGCCGCGACGGCACCAGTGATCACCACGGCGCAGAAGACGAACCAGGGGCTTACACGCATCATCGCCACGACTCCGCAGGAAGGCACGACCTGCCAAAAGTATGCCTTCGGGTTCGCCGCGGGCAAAAAACACCCCCGGTGCCGGTCATGCCGATCGTAGGGGCAGCTTTCAGCCGTAGTCCACATGCTCCGCATGTGGCCCCCGGTCAAAACACCACAGGCCCGGGCTATTTTCCGGCGGGTCAGCCGACCTCCGCACGCAAGGAGACCCGCCCGTCGGCCTTCACACCTCCAACCGCACACGGAGTGTGCGGACTACGGAAGTTCGTGTGCGGACTACGGAAGGCAGAACGCAACGCCGTGAAAGAACTACCGTTTGCTGAACTGCGTGCCGCGACGGGCACCGCGGAGGCCGTACTTCTTCCGCTCCTTCATGCGGCCGTCACGGGTGAGCAGGCCACCCTGACGCAGCGGCTCGGCCAGTTCGCCGTCGAACACCTTCAAGGCCCGGGCGATGCCCAGGCGGCAGGCACCGGCCTGGCCCGTTGGCCCGCCACCGTCCACCGTGATGTCGACGTCCACCGCCGACTGCTTGCCCACGTGCTCGAGGGCACCGAAGACGAGATTGCGGTCCTTGATCGCCGGAAAGTAGGCGTCGAGGTCGCGGCCGTTCACGCGAATCTTTCCGCCACCGTTCTTGAGCCGCACGCGGGCCACTGCGGTCTTGCGCCGCCCCGTGGCGATGATGGTGTCTCCCCGGCGGGCCGACTTCGCCGGCCGTTCCTTCACGATCTGCTGCTCTTCAGACATCTCCATCATCCTTCACTGCGGTATTGGGATTGTCGGTATCAGGCGTTAAGAATCTTCATCGGCTCGGGCTGCTGGGCCTGGTGCGGATGCTCGCCGCCGGCGTAGACCTTGAGTTTGTCGAGCATCACGCGGCCAAGCCGAGACTTTGGCAGCATGCGGCGGACGGCCTCTTCGATGATCAGTTCGGGCTTCCGATCGCGGCGGTGCTCGGCCGTCTCGGTCCGCAGGCCCATGTAGCCCGTGTACCAGCGGTAGAGTTTCTGCTGCCACTTCTTGCCGCCGAATTCGATCTTTTCGGCGTTGATCACGACGACATGATCGCCGGTATCGACGTGGGGCGTGTAGGTGGGGCGATGCTTGCCCATAAGCACCATGGCGATTTCGGTGGCCAGTTTGCCCACCCGCTTGCCGCTCGCGTCCACGAGCCACCACCGCTGCTCCACCTCGCCGGGCTTCGCCATGAAAGTCTTCATCGATCGCTCAAATCCCTGAATGGAGTGCCAAGAAGGAATGGGGTAGAGGGAATGGGGTGCCGGAGGTCGTCGATCCGGCGGAGCCCCGGAGAGTAGCAATGCCCCTGCTGCCGAGCAAGGCACGCCCGTAAAATCGGCTCCAAAACGCCCTCCGCGCCGGCCCGCACGTGGCGCGAGGCCGCCGCCGGTTGCGGGGTTCGGCCCCGGCAATCACACTTTGGGCCGATCGCCGGTCCATTCCCCCGTTTCAGGCAGCCACGCCCATGAAGGTCGCCGTCCTCAAGGAAACCTTTCCCGGCGAGCGTCGCGTCGCCCTCGTCCCGGCCACCCTCCCAGCCCTGAAGAAGACGGGGCTCGAGATGCTGGTCGAGTCTGGCGCCGGAGCGGCGGCCGGCATCTCCGACGACGAGTATCGCGCTGCCGGAGCGACGATCGTGTCCCGCGACGAGGCCTTCGCCGCCGACTGCGTGCTGGCCGTCCGCACGGCCGGCGCCTGCGGCGATTCCTGGTGTGCGGATCGCGATCGGATCCGGGCCGGCCTGGTGATGATCGGGCTCTGCGATCCGCTCTCCACGCCCGAGGCCTGCCGCGAGGCTGCCGAACGCGGCGCGACGCTCTTCTCGCTCGAGCTCGTGCCACGGATCACCCGCGCCCAGAGCATGGACGTGCTCTCCAGCCAGGCCAACATCGCCGGCTATCGGGCCGTGCTGCTCGCGGCCACCACGCTACCGCGAATCCTGCCGATGATGACCACGGCCGCCGGCACGGTGACGCCCGCGAAGGCGCTGGTGCTCGGCGCCGGCGTCGCGGGCCTCCAGGCGATCGCCACCGCGAAGCGGCTCGGCGCCCAGGTGAGCGCCTACGACGTGCGGCCCGCCGTCAAGGAACAGGTGCAGAGCCTCGGCGCGAAATTCGTCGAGCTCCCGCTCGAGACCGGCACGAGCGAAACGGCCGGCGGCTACGCCAAGGCGATGGGCGAGGAGTTTTATGCGAAGCAGCGGGAACTGCTCGGCAAGGTGGTGGCCGACAGCGACATCGTGATCTGCACGGCACTGATCCCGGGCCAGAAGGCCCCCGTGCTCGTCACCCGCGAGATGGTGGCCCGGATGCGGCCGGGCAGCGTGATCGTCGACATGGCCGCCGAGCGGGGGGGCAACTGCGAGGGCTCGAAGCCCGACGAGACCGTCATCCTCGACGGCGTGACGATCCTCGGTCCTACGAATCTCGCGGCCGATGTGCCCGTGCACACCAGCCAGCTCTACGCCAAGAACATCGCCACCTTCCTCTCCCACCTCGTGAAGCACGGCCTGCCCGACACGGCGGCCGACGACGAGATTTGCCGCGACACGCTCGTGGCGAAGGGGGGCCAGATCGTCCACCCCAAGGTCCGCGAACGGGCCGGCCTGCCCCCGCTCGATTCCCTCGCCGGCTGATCCTTTCATAGAAGCCCCGGATGCCATCCCCATGAGCTTGTTTCTCCCGCTGCTCGCCGATGCGGTCGTCGCCGAAGATCCGGCGGCACGGTTCATCCGCCTGCTCACCGTCTTCCTCCTTGCGATGTGGGTGGGCTTCGAGGTGATCACGAAGGTGCCGCAGCGGCTCCACACGCCGCTCACGAGCGGCTCGAACGCCATCTCCGGCATCACGGCGGTGGGGGCGATCGTGGTCGCCGGTGCGTTGTCCACGAAGGGGGGCTCGCTGCTGGGCTTCATCGCCGTCGTGCTGGCCATGATCAACGTCGCGGGGGGCTTCGTCGTCACCCACCGCATGCTCGAAATGTTCCAACCCAAAAAGAAGTAAGCCCCGGAAGAAGTAGACCGACATGTCGAGCCAAGCCTGGATCAATCTCGCCTACCTCGCGGCCTCGATGCTGTTCATCGTGGCGTTCAAGCTCATGACCGGCCCGCGGACGGCCGTGAAGGGCAACTATCTCGGCGCCGTCGGGATGGCGATCGCGATCATCGCCGCCTGCTTCGAGAAGCCGGTCGTCGAGAGCATGACGGCCAACGGCTCGTGGCCGCTCATCATGCTCGCGATCGCCGGCGTGATCGGCGGCGGCATCGGCGCCACGATGGCGCTGAAGTATCCGATGACAAGCATGCCGCAGATGGTGGCCCTGTTGAATGGCTTCGGCGGCGCCGCCTCCACGTTCGTGGCCAGCGCCGAACTCTGGAACGCCGCCGCCCAGCCGCCAGCCGATCCACTCGCCCCCTGGACGCAGTTCGCGATCGCCACGGCCCTCACCGGCCTGATCGGCGCCGTCACGTTCTGGGGCAGCCTCGTGGCCTTCGGCAAGCTCGAGGAACTGCCGCAGTTCAAGAAGGCCTGGACGAATCCCAACCGCCACTGGATCAACATCGGCCTCGCCGTCGCCACGCTGCTCTTGATCTGGGGCGTGTGCGCGAATCCGTCGTCGAACCTGCTCTTCTGGCTGCTCGTGGTCGCGGGCAGCGCCTTGGGCTGCACGCTTACGCTCCCGATCGGCGGAGCCGACATGCCCGTCGTGATCTGCCTGCTCAACAGCTATTCGGGCCTCGCTGCGGCCGCGGCCGGCTTCGTGATCGACAACTCCGTGCTCGTGATCGCCGGCTCGCTCGTCGGCGCCTCCGGCCTCATCCTCACGGCGATCATGTGCCAGGCGATGAACCGCTCACTCGTGGGCGTGCTCTTCGGCGGCCTGGGCACGACGACCGCGGCCAATGCCGACGACGTCTACGCCGGCAAGGTGAAGAGCGCGAGCGCCGAGGAGATCGCGATGGTGCTCGAAGGCGCCGACCGCGTGGTGATCGTGCCGGGCTACGGCCTCGCCGTGGCCCAGGCCCAGCATGCCGTTCGCGAACTGGCCAACGCCTTGGAGAAGCGGGGCACGACGGTCGAATACGCGATCCATCCCGTGGCCGGCCGGATGCCGGGCCATATGAACGTGCTCCTCGCCGAGGCCGACATCCCGTATGAAAAGCTGCGGGAGATGGACGACATCAATCCCACGTTCCCGGAGACCGACGTGGCGATCGTGATCGGCGCCAACGACGTCGTGAACCCGGCCGCCCGCACCGACCCCAAGAGCCCGATCGCGGGCATGCCGATCCTCGATGTCGACAAGGCGAAGACGGTGGTGGTGGTGAAGCGGTCGCTCTCGCCGGGCTTCGCGGGCATCCCGAATCCCCTCTTCGCCGCCGACAACACGCTCATGTA
>JBJTIE010000334.1:0-33637 GCA_046094845.1 Planctomycetaceae bacterium
ATGCGCTCGTGCGGATCTATCAGCGGCTCCGGCCGGGCAATCCGCCGGCGCTCGACAAGGCCCGGGCGTTGTTCGACGAGAAGTTCAACGACTCCAATCGCTATCGGCTCGGCCGCGTGGGTCGGTTCCGCATCAATCGCAAGCTCGGGCTGAATGTGCCCGAAACGGAGATGACCCTGCGGGCCGAGGACCTCATCGCCGCGATCAAGTACGTGCTCCAGTTGAGCGACGGCGAGGGGGAGGTCGAGGTCGACGATATCGACCATCTCGGCAATCGGCGGCTCCGCACGATCGACGAGCTCGCCAGCGACGAGCTGCGGAAGGGCTTCCTGAAGCTGCGGCGCACCGTGCAGGAACGGATGAGCCTCAAGGACGTGGCGGAGATGTCGCCGCGAACGCTGATCAATCCCAAGAGCATCTCGGCGGCCATCGAGTATTTCTTCGGTCGTGGCGAGCTGTCGCAAGTGGTCGACCAGACGAATCCCCTCTCGATGCTCGCCCACGAGCGGCGGCTCTCGGCCCTCGGCCCGGGTGGTCTCAATCGCAAGCGGGCCGGCTTCGAAGTTCGCGACGTGCACATTTCGCACTACGGCCGAATCTGTCCGATCGAGACGCCTGAAGGCACGAACATCGGTTTGATCTCCAGCATGGCGATCTATTCCGGCGTCGACTCGTACGGATTCCTGGTCACGCCGTATCGCAAGGTCTCGAAGTCAAAGCTCACCGACGACGTGGTCTGGCTGCGGGCCGACGAGGAGCACGAGGCCCATCTCGCTCCGGCCGACGCCACGGTGGTGGACGGCAAACTCGTGGGCGAGACGATCATCGCTCGGTATCGCGGCGACTTCGTGCTCGTGCCTGCGGAGAACATCGAATACATCGACGTCGCCCCCAGTCAGATGGTGGGCGTCTCGGCCGGCCTGATTCCGTTCCTCGAGCACGACGACGCCAATCGCGCGCTCATGGGCTCCAACATGCAGCGGCAGGCCGTCCCGCTGCTCGTGACGGAGCCGCCCATCGTCGGAACGGGCATGGAGCGGGATGTGGCCGCCAATTCCGGGCTCATCGTCCGTGCTGCCCGCAAGGGCGTGGTGACCTACGTCGATGCGGAAACGATCGAGGTCGGTCCGGTCTCCGGTTCCGGGCCCGTCGAGACGCACGCGCTCCGCAAGTACGTGGGGCTCAACGAGCGCACCTGCCAAAACCAGAAGCCGATCGTGCAGGTCGGTCAGAAGGTCGAGAAGGGCGACGTCCTCGCGGACGGTGCGGCCACGTACAAGGGCGAGCTGGCCCTGGGCCGGAACGTGCTGGTGGGCTTCATGGCCTGGGACGGCTTCAACTTCGAAGACGCGATCATCATCAGCGAGGAGCGGGTGGAGGACGACGTCTACACCTCGATTCACATCGAGGAGTACGACATCGAGATTCGCGACACCAAGCTCGGTCGCGAGGAATTCACTCGTGACATTCCCAACGTGGGTGAGCGGGCGCTGCACAATCTCGACGAGAGCGGCATCGTTCGCATCGGCACCTATGTGCGGCCGGGCGACATTCTCGTCGGCAAGGTCTCGCCGAAGAGCAAGACGGAGCTGACGCCGGAAGAGAAGCTGCTGCATGCCATCTTCGGTCGCGCCGGCGAGGACGTGAAGAACGACTCGCTCGAGGTGCCGTCGGGCGTCGAAGGCATCGTCACCGCCACCGAGAAGTTCTCGCGGCAGATGAGCCTCTCGGAGGAGGAGCGTCGGGAATTTCAGAAGCAGCTCAAGGAGGCCGAAAGCGAGGGCAACCTCCGGATCGCGGAAGCCTTCGGGGCCCTCGTCGCCGAAATTGAGAAGGTGATCCAGAAGCCGCTGACGGCTGCCGACGGCAGTCCGCTGGTGCGAAATCAGGACCACAAGGCCGTGGCCGAGCGGGCGGCGCAGTTCAAGCCCGACGAGCTCGACCTGCGGTCGCCGCAGCGGAAGGCCGACGTCGACAAGCTCGTGAAGACGATGTGGCCCGCGGTCGAGGACGCCATCGATGCCCGTGACCGGCGTCTCAACAGCATGAAGCGGGGGGACGAGTTGCGGCCCGGCGTGCTCCAGATGGTGAAGGTCTACGTCGCCGCAAAGCGGGTGATCTCCGTGGGCGACAAGATGGCCGGCCGCCACGGCAACAAGGGTGTGATCGCCAAGATTCTGCCCAAGGAAGACATGCCCTTTCTTGCCGACGGCACCCCGGTGCAGATCCTGCTCAACCCGCTGGGCGTTCCCAGTCGCATGAACGTCGGTCAGATCCTGGAGACGCATCTCGGCTGGGCCGGCAAGGTGCTCGGCTTCCAGGCGATCACGCCGGTGTTCGACGGGGCGAGCGAGGACGACATCAACAAGGTGCTTGCCGACGCCGGGCTGCCGAAGCACGGCAAGGCGCAGCTTCACGACGGCCGCACGGGCGAGCCGCTCGAGCAGGAAACGACGGTGGGCTACATCTACATGCTGAAGCTCCACCATCTCGTCGACGACAAGGTGCATGCCCGTTCGACCGGCCCCTACTCGCTCATCACGCAGCAGCCCCTGGGCGGCAAGGCCCGGTTCGGCGGTCAGCGGTTCGGCGAAATGGAAGTCTGGGCGCTCGAGGCCTATGGCGCCGCCTACATCCTTCAGGAGCTCCTCACCGTGAAGAGCGACGACGTGGAGGGGCGGACGAAGATCTACGAGAGCATGGTGAAGGGCGAGAACACGCTCGAAGCGGGCACCCCGGCCAGTTTCGACGTGCTCACCAACGAAATCCGTGGTCTGGCTCTGAATATGCAACTGGAAAAGAGGAGGATCTGACCCGTGAGCATCGGTGAAGCTACGTACGATCGCGTCAACGACTACTCGGCAGTCAAGATCAGCCTGGCCCGCCCGCACGACATTCGCAGCTGGTCGTTCGGCGAGGTGAAGAAGCCCGAGACGATCAACTACCGCACCTACCGTCCCGAAAAGGACGGCCTGATGTGCGAGAAGATTTTCGGTCCCGAGAAGGACTGGGAGTGCTCCTGCGGCAAGTACCGCGGGATGAAGTACAAGGGCATGATCTGCGACCGCTGCGGCGTGAAGGTCACCCACAGCCGGGTCCGGCGGAAGCGGATGGGCCACATCGAGCTGGCCGCGCCCGTCGTCCACATCTGGTTTTTCAAGGCGATGCCGAGCCGGCTCGGCGCCCTGCTCGACATGAAGACGTCGAGCCTCGAGAAGGTGATCTACTTCCAGGACTACGTCGTTCTCGATCCGAAGGACACGCCCCTCAAGAAGCAGCAGCTCCTCACGGAAGAGGAGTTCCGCGAGGCCCGCGCGACCTACGGTGACGGCAGCTTCGACGCCGAGATGGGCGCGGAGGCGGTGCGCAAGCTCCTGCTTTCGCTCGATCTCGTCCGGCTCTCCAAGGAGCTCCGCGAGGACCTGGCCACCACCAATTCCAAGCAGAAGAAGAAGGATCTCGTCAACCGGCTGAAGATCGTCGAGGCGATCCGCGACAGCGAAAACAAGCCCGAGTGGATGGTGCTCGACGTGATCCCGGTGATCCCGCCCGACCTCCGGCCGCTCGTGATGCTCGACAGCGGCAATTTTGCCACCAGCGACCTCAATGATCTCTATCGCCGAATCATCAACCGCAACAACCGGCTGAAGAAGCTCGTCGATCTCAACGCGCCCGAGGTGATCATCCGCAACGAGAAGCGGATGCTGCAGCAGTCGGTCGATGCGCTGTTCGACAACAACCGCTGCAAGCGGCCGGTCCTGGCCTCGAGCAACCGTCCGCTCAAGAGCCTGACGGACATGATCAAGGGCAAGCAGGGTCGGTTCCGCGAGAACCTGCTCGGCAAGCGGGTGGATTACTCGGCCCGGTCGGTGATCGTCGTCGGTCCGACGCTGCGGCTGCATCAGTGCGGCCTGCCGAAGAAGATCGCGCTCGAGCTCTATCAGCCGTTCATCATCCGGCGGCTCAAGGAGCTCGGCCAAGCCGACACGATCAAGAGCGCCAAGAAGATGCTCGAGCGGAAGGACGCCGAGGTGTGGGACATCCTCGAAGAGGTGATCCGCAATCACCCCGTCCTCCTCAATCGCGCCCCCACCCTGCACCGCATGGGCATCCAGGCCTTCGAGCCGGTGCTCGTCGAAGGCAACGCGATCAAGCTCCATCCCCTCGTCTGCAAGGGATTCAACGCCGACTTCGACGGCGACCAGATGGCCGTCCATCTGCCGCTCTCGATCGAGGCGCAGGTGGAAGCACACACGTTGATGCTGTCCACGAACAACATCTTCAGCCCGGCCAACGGCGCACCGATCATCTCGCCCTCGCAGGACGTGGTGATGGGCTGCTACTACCTCACGATGGCGATTTCCGGCCGCAAGGGCGAGGGGATGGTCTTCAAGAGCTTCGAGGAGGTGGAGATCGCCCACTCGCTGGGCAAGGTCGATACCCATGCCAAGATCAAGGTGAAGCTGCCCGGCCAGCGGCGGCTGAAGACCGACGTCGAGGCGCTGGGCAAGCCGGGCGCCGTCATCGAGACGACGGTGGGCCGCGTCATCTTCAATTCGACCCTGCCAGAGGGAATGCTCTTCTACAACATCCCGATGCGGTCGAGCGAATTGGCCCGGGTCATCTCCGACTGCTACCAGACGTTGGGACGCCGCCGCACGATCGACCTCCTCGACGACATGAACCGCGTCGGCTTCGGCTGGAGCACGAAGAGCGGCCTCTCCTTCGCCACCGACGACCTCATCACCCCGTTGAACAAGTCGCGGATCATCGGTGATGCCGAGAAGGAGGTCATGAAGATCCTCAAGCGGTACCAGAAGGGCGTGATCACCGACGGCGAACGGTACAACTCGGTGCTCGACGCCTGGACGCACGCCCGCGAGCAGATCACCAAGGAGATGATGGCGGAGCTCGAGCAGGACACCGACGCCAAGGAGACACGGCGGTCCGGCTACGTGAACCCGATCTACCTGATGGCCCACTCCGGCGCCCGTGGTGGCGTGGAGCAGATCCGCCAGCTGGCGGGCATGCGCGGCCTGATGGCGAAGCCGTCGGGCAAGATCATCGAGACGCCGATCAAGGCGAACTTCCGCGAGGGCCTGACGGTGCTCGAGTATTTCAGCTCGACGCACGGCGCCCGCAAGGGGCTGGCCGACACGGCCCTGAAGACGGCCGACTCGGGATACCTCACGCGGAAGCTGGCCGATGTGGCGCAAAACGTGGTGGTCACCATGCACGACTGCGGCACGTCGCAGGGCATCACGAAGACGGTGATCTATCGCGGCGAGAAGGTCGAGGTGAGCCTCGCCGACAGCATCCGTGGCCGCGTCAGCCGGGCGAACATCGTCAATCCGATCACCGACGAAGTGGTCGTCAACGAGGACGACCTGATCACCCCGAAGGTCGCCCGCCAGATCGAGGAACTCGGACTCGAGAAGATCCAGGTCCGCAGTGCCCTCACCTGCGAGGCCCCGCTCGGCGTCTGCCGTCTCTGCTACGGCATGGATCTCTCCACGGGCTCGCTCGTGGAGGAAGGCATGGCCGTGGGCATCATCGCCGCCCAGAGCATCGGCGAGCCTGGTACGCAGTTGACGATGCGGACGTTCCACATCGGCGGCGTGGGCCAGCGTGCGATCGAGGAAAGCGAGAATAAGGCCAAGCGTGCCGGCCTCGTGAAGTTCACGCGGCTGCGGACCGTGATGAACGAGCAGGGTGAAGCCGTCGTGCTTGCTCGTAACGGCGAGATGGCCATCGTCGACGCCAAGGGGCACGAACTGGAGAAGTTCGAGATCCCGGCCGGCGCCATCCTCAAGGTCAAGGAGAACGACGAGGTCAAGGCTGGCACCACACTCGTGCAGTGGGACCCGCACTCCATCCCGATCCTTTCCGAGGTTGCGGGCAAGGTGCGGTACGAGGATGTCGTCGAGGGCGAGACGCTCCGTGTGGAGAAGGATCCCAGCGGACACCTTCGGCGGATGATCATGGAGCACAAGGGGGTGTATCACCCGCAGATCGTGCTCGAGGACGAATCGGGCAAGATCCTCGACTTCTACTATCTCCCCGAGAAGGCATACATCGAAGTCGCGCCGGGCGAAAAGGTTGCCGCCGGCCACGTGCTCGCCAAGACGCCTCGCGAGGCCTCCGGCACGCAGGACATCACCGGTGGTCTGCCCCGGGTGACGGAGATCTTCGAGGCTCGCAAGCCGAAGGATCCTGCCATCATGGCCGAGATCGACGGCAAGGTCGAACTGCTCGGCGAGAAGCGGCGCGGCAAGCGGACGATCATCGTGAAGAACGAGAGCGGTATCGAGAAGGAGCACCTCGTCACGCAGGGCAAATACCTGCGGGTGCATGCCGGTGACTATGTGAAGGCGGGCGAGGCGCTCGTCGATGGGCCGCTCGTGCCGCACGACATCCTGCGGATTTCCGGCGAGGAGGCCGTGCAGCAGTACCTCACGCGCGAGATCCAAAACGTCTACCGCAGCCAGCGGGTCGACATCGACGACAAGCACATCGAGATCATCGTGTCGCAGATGCTGCGCAAGGTGAAGATCGAGACCGTCGGCGACACGACCCTCCTGCCCGGCAGCGTGATGGACAAGTTCGAGTTCCGGCAGGCCAACGACCGGGTGAAGGACTCGCTGAAGATCACCGAAAAGGGCGACAGCGAGTTTGCGGAAGGGAGCATCGTGCCGAAGGACGTGCTCGCCCAGGCCAACGCCCAGATCGAGGTTCTCGGCGGCGCTTCCGCGAAGGGCACGAAGCCGAAGCCGGCGACGGCCAGCACGCAGCTGCTCGGGATCACGAAGGCGAGCGTCCAGAGCTCGAGCTTCATCTCGGCCGCCAGCTTCCAGGAGACCACCAAGGTGCTCACGGAGGCGGCGCTCGCGGGGAAGATCGACAACCTCGTGGGCCTCAAGGAGAACGTCATCCTCGGCCATCTCATCCCCGCCGGCACCGGCTTCAACACGTTCCAGTCGGCGGAAGTGCGGGTGCGACCCGAGGCGCTCGATGCCCTGCGAATGGATCGCGAGAGCATTCTGGCGAGACACTTCCCGCTGCTGGAGGCCGCCGGGGAGACGGACGCGGCTGGCGACGTTGCAACGCTCGATTCTGACGCAGAGCCCGGCATGCCGCTTTGAAAGAAACCCTCCGGTCAGCCACAGGCGTCCGCTCACCGGCCGTCATCGCCGGGATAGGCCTCGGTCTGGCTGCCGCCGTGTGGGGACTCGGCCGCTGGGCGACGTCTGCGGAAAGCCGGCTCGGCCGAGGGAACGACCCGGCGGGGCACGCGCTTCCAGGCTTTGAGCCGACAAAAGACAACGACCCCACGCGGGAGACCGCACCGGACGGAATGGTGTGGGTGCCGGGGGGCGAGTTCTCGATGGGCTGCGCCGATCCGCGGGGCATGCCCTTCGGCGGCGACGACCCGATGGTCGATGCCCGCCCGATTCACCGTGTCAGGATTTCCGGCTTCTGGATGGACGCCACCGAGGTGACGAACGCCCAGTTCGCCGCCTTTGTGAAGGCGACGAAGTACGTCACCGTCGCCGAGCGAACACCACGGGCGGAGGACTTTCCGGGCGCACCGGCCGAGAATCTGGTGGCGGGGTCGATCGTCTTCACGCCCCCCGCCGGCGCCGTGCCGCTCCGCGACGCCACCGGCGTCGCCCATCTCCGCTGGTGGGCCTACGTGCCGGGCGCCTCCTGGCGACACCCGCTTGGCCCGAAAAGTGACATCGTCGACCACGACGCCGATCCCGTCGTCCACGTCGCCTTCGAGGATGCCGTGGCCTACGCCACCTGGGCCGGCAAGCGGCTCCCCACCGAGGCCGAATGGGAATTCGCGGCCCGCGGCGGCCTCGCCGGCGCTGCCTATCCCTGGGGCACGGAATTCAGGCCCGGCGGCCGCTGGATGGCCAACACGTGGCAGGGCCGCTTCCCGGGAGAGAACACGGCCGCCGACGGCTTTCCCGGCATCGCCCCGGTCGCACGGTACCCGGCAAACGCCTATGGCCTGCACGACATGTCGGGCAACGTCTGGGAGTGGTGCAGCGACTGGTATCGCCCTGACGCCTACACCCGCGATGCCGGCCCCGATCTCCGCGCGGTCGTCGCGAATCCTCGCGGTCCTGCCGACAGCTTCGATCCCCAGGAGCCGGGTCAGCCGAAGCGCGTGCAGCGTGGCGGATCGTTTCTCTGCAGCGACCAGTATTGCTCACGCTACATCGTGGGCACCCGCGGCAAGGGCGAGGTCTCGAGCAGCACGAACCACATCGGCTTCCGGTGCGTGAAGGAACCTGACGCGGCACGGTGACGCGTCAGCGGGGTACGGCATGACCGCATTGGTTCGGCCGGCGGCAAGACGCTCCGTCGTCGCTTCGGGATTCCTCCCGCCACGCGTGTACCCGATGGCACGCACATAGCTACGGATATCCCTGCGCTCCTCCTCCGGTCTCGCCGACCGTCCTCCTCACGATCGGGTGTCCAGTTTTGCGAGCGTCAATTGATGATCAGACGCGGCGCATCAGCTTCTTGAGCTGGGCGAGCGTGCGGGTGTTGGCGATGTCGCCGGCTTCGAGGCCGGCGCGGCGGGCCTGGAGGATGCCGCACCGCATGACGTCGAGGCCGCGGGTCGAATGGGCGTCGGTCGAGATGACGAGCTTCACGCCGGCACGTTTCGCGGCGGCGGCGTGCCGGTCGTCGAGGTCGAGTCGCCAGGGGTTGGCGTTGATCTCGAGGAAGGTGCCGGTGCGAGCCGCGGCCTCGATCACGGCTTCGATGTCGACGTCGTAGGCCGGACGGCGGTTGATGAGCCGGCCCGTGGGGTGCCCGATCACGCTCACGAAGGGATTCTCGATCGCTTCGATGATGCGGCCGGTGATCCGATCGCGGGGCTGGTTCTGGCCATAGTGGAGGCTGGCCACGACCCAGTCGGCCTGCTCGAGCACGTCGTCAGGGAAGTCGAGCCCTCCCTTTTCCAGCATGTCCACCTCGATCCCCTTGAGCACCACGATCGGTGGCGGGCCGTCCTCGGCGAGCGTCTCGTTGAGCCGATCGATTTCAGCCCACTGCTTCAGCAGCCGCCTGCGGTCGAGGCCGTGGGCCATTGTCACCCGCTGGCCGTGATCGGTGATCGCGACGTAGGAGAGACCGCGGGCGATCGCGGCGCGGACCATTTCCGGGAGGGTATCCTCGCCATCCGTGGCCGTCGTGTGCATGTGGAGATCGCCACGGATGTCGGCGAGCGTCACGAGTTCCGGCAGCGTGCCACGCTCCGCCCGCAGAATCTCGTCGTTCCCCTCGCGGAGCTCGGGTGGAATCCACGGAAGTCCGACCGCGGCGTAGACATCGGCCTCCGTGCAACCGGCCAGGCTCGTGGCTGTCAGGACGCCCTTCTCCTGTTCATCAGACCGGAGGTCGAACACGCCGTACTCGTTGATCGTCAGCCGCCGGTCGCGAGCCCGACCGCGGAGCTTCACGTTGTGGTCCTTCGAGCCCGTGAAATACTGCAGCGCTGCGCCGAAGGAGCCGCCGTCGACCACGCGCAGGTCGCTCTGCACGTCCCGCGGTCCTCGGATGCTCGTCTTCGTGTCGCCCCGCAGGAGCACGGCCGACGTGTCCTTCCAGCGGTGGAGATGATCCATCACGGCCGCGGCGTCACCGCTGTCGACGACGAGATCGAGATCACCGACCGTCTCGCGGCCGCGGCGCCAGCTGCCGGCTCCCTCCAACTGCCGCACGGCCGGGCACTCCCGCATCCAGGCGAGCAGCGACTGCATGATCGAATCGGCCTCGCTCCACAGCAGGCGGGCATGCTCCGGATTCTTGGCGAAGGCGATGTTCTCCAGGATCGCTGCCTGTGTCTTGGCGCCGAAGCCCTTCACGCTCTGCACCCGCCCGTCACGGCAGGCCTGCTCCAGGGCGTCGAGCGAATCGATTCCCAGCTCGTCGACGAGCAGCTTGACCTTCTTGGGGCCGAGCCCTGGCACCCGCATCAGCTCGAATACGACGGCCGGCACCTTCTGCTCGAGCTCTTCAAGCAGCGGCAGCTTGCCGGTGTCGAGCAGCGCCTCGATCTTGCCCGCCAGATCGCCGCCGATGCCTTCGAGGTCGGTGAGCTTCCGGGGCGGATCAGCCCGGACCGACGAGAGCGACTCCACCATTCCGCCGATCATCCGGGCGGCATTGCGGTAGGCGCGCACGCGAAACACGTTGCCCCCCTGGTATTCGAGCAGGTCGGCCACGTGGTCGAAGACGGCGGCGATGTCGGCATTCGTCATGGGGAGCAGCTCATGTGCTCCTCATCTTAACGAGGTCCCTCGTCCGCACCCTCCGCTCGTGCTCCGCATGCCTGCGCCGTAGTCCGCATGCTCCGCATGCGGCCCCAGGTCTGGAAACCGCAGGCCCGTCTATTCCTCGGCGGGGCGACCTCCTGTGGCGAGAGTGAGGGGCTGCCCATGCCCCGTCGCCGGACGCTCGCTACGGACATCCTGTCCTTCGCTCGCTCGAATACCGCCTTCGCTCCGGCATCCTGCCTGCGCTCGGCGGCATACGCCGGCTCCTGGGGCATGGGCAGCCCCTCACGGCGTTTTGGTTCGCGACCGTTCGCGTTTACCGCGTGCCAAGCGTGGTCGGTAGGGCGGCGGTCGGGTAGCGCGGGCCCACGGTCGCCGGCTGCCACGAGGTGGTGTGGCTCGTCGGTTCGAGCAGCCGCGGGAAGGCGCGGGTCGCCGCACCGGGGCCGGAGCCGGGGAGCACCGGCATGCCGTTGGTGCCCGTGGCCGACGGCTGGGTGGGCGCGGTGCCGCTCGGCACCGGGCTAACGGCCGGAGGGGCGGCGGGGGCCTGCGGCGCTGCCGGCACCTGCGGCGCTGCCGGCGTCTGGGCCGCCGCCGTGCCGTTGCCGTTTGCGTAGGTCTTCTGCAGATCAGGGATCGGTTTCAGCGACGGCGTGGGAGCCAGGGCCGGTGGCTGCGTGGCCTGCAGTTGCGACTGCGACGGGGCCGCGGGCATGAGCGTCGTGCCGCTCTGTGGCACGATCGGCTGCGGCTGCTGAAACGTGGGTGTGGCGTAGCCCGCCGGCGGAAGGGCCGGAGGCGTGGCCGCGGGCTGACCCGGGATGAGCTGCTGCGGCACGTCGGCACCCGCGGCGCCCCAGGCCTGGGGCGTTGTCTGGATCGGCGCCGCGAAGGGGCTGGCGGCCGGGGCGGGTGCGGCAGTCATGGCCGGGGCGGCATAGCCGGTCGGCGCAGCGTAGCCCGGCTGCATCTGGACGTACTTCGTGGTCGTGACGGCACGGTATTGGGTCACCGGCACGTTCACGGCCTGCTGCACGTACTGGGTGACCGGCTGCATGCATTCCTGGGGACAGCCTGTGCAGGGGTCGATTTCGCACGACGGCTTGTAGGTGGTGACGGGGACGCACTGATACTGCGTGCGGTAGGTGGTCTCCGGCACGTAGCTCGTCTGCTGCATCGGCACCATCACCGGCGGTGGCGGTGCGGGAACCGGCGCCATCACCGGGGCGGCGACCGGCGCCATGACGGGGGCCACCGCATAGACCGGAGCCTTCTTGAAGCACGTGCCGCAGCCGGCGAAGAACTCGCTCAAACAGCATTGCGTCTGGGCGGCGGATTCGCCGGGCATCGACACCGCCCAGGCAGTCGCCAGCAGCAGTGCGGCGGTCATTCGAAGCGTCTTCATCGCTCTCTCCTTCGATTCGATCCGGCGATCCGGCGGCGGCCTCCGGGCGGATTGCGGACATTGGTAGCCTAGGTTGCGCGACGGCGCGGCTCGCCGAAAAAGTCCGCCGCGAATCATGAATTCGCCGCCGCCGGTCGCTATGACCGTCACGGTCGTCACGACCGGAATGTGGTCCGGTGTCGCCGGCCCGTCCGCGGCACGATCCCCCGGCTTGCGCCAGGGGGCTTTTATTGGGAGCGGCGGGATTCGAAGCGGTCGTAGAGATCGGCGAGGGCGTCGCGGAGGTTGCCGGCGTGACGGGTGAATGCGTCGGCAACGTCGGCCTGCGACATGCCGCCACCAGAGTCCGGAAGGAGGGCGACGATCGCGGCGAGGACCTCCGGACTCGTAGGACATTCAACGAGCGTCGGGAGCGAGGTGTGACGATGGCTCGTGACCAGAAGTCCGCAGCGTCGCCATGCCACCGCCGTCCGCACGGCGAGCCTGGTCGCCAGGCCGAGCTGTTCCCAGCTGTCGATGCAGACGACGGCGCCGGTGGCCGCCGTCAGAATGGAGCGGAGGATGCCGGGCGAATCCCGTAGAGAGCGGCCGCGCAGCGGGCCGACGCTGCCGCCGTCGTCGGCAAGCACCGCAGCCAGGTTCACCAGCAGGTTCGTCTTGCCGCTGCCGTGCCCCCCGATGATCGCCCCGTGGGAGCCGTTCGCCCGCAGGCGGGACACGAGCGACCGGAGGTCGAGCGGCCGGCCTTCGGCATCGAGGGGAAGCACGGCGCCGGGCTGCGTATGCCGGGTGGCGAATGGATTGGGGGCCGGCCGCGAGGATCGGACGCTCACGGCTTCGCCGCCTGGGGCATACGTGCGGGCGGCACTCTGCCGACGTCGAACACATGCTCCGACACGAAGTCCCTGCCGCCGTGAAAGAAGATCCGCACGCGAACGCACCAGCGGATCTTCACAATTACACCCTCATAGGAGAGCGGGCTCCGCGGCAGCGTCATGGCGAAGCTTCCCGTGACGTCGGGTTTCGTCGCCCGCTCGAAGAAATGCACGCACAGATCCTCTTCCCCCTTCCCCTCCGTGTACCAGAGCACCGAGTGCTCGACCGCCCGCAGTGCATCGCCCTCGAGTCCGCCGACTTCGTAGCGGACGCGGAGGTCTTCCCCCGCCTCGTAGTGGCGGTCGGCCCGGTCGAACTGCACCTCGATGCGCGGCCCGTGCCGCGGAGTCTCTCCTGCGAGGCTCATGCCAGCACCTTCTGTGCGGGCCGCCGCGGCTCACGGGCTCCCGGGGACGGTGTGGGATAGACCGCCACCGGAAACACCCGCACGAACGCCGGCCACCGGGTGGGTGCGCCATGCACGACGAGTCGCCAGCGGACGGCATTGTGCTCGGAGGCGAACGAATGCATCGCCTCGGCCGGAATCGTGATCGTCGATCGCACCTCGAATCTCGCACCCGGCAGCAGGGCCACGTCGGACCAGGAGTCGAACTGCCGCCTCCAGACGACGAGACTCTCCGTGCGGGCGTCCGTGCCTTGGCGAAACGTCGCCTGCTCGACCAGTTCGAGCGCGAGCGTCAGCCGGTGTATCTTCCCCGAGCCCCCTTGGGCCAGGAGAACGTCGTAGCTGGTTCCCGGCAGCAGCGGATGATCGGAAATCTCGAACTGCGTCGTGCCCACCGCGGCCGCGAGCACCAGCCCGCGGACGACCAAGGCGATCGCTGCTCCCCCCACCGCGATGAAGGGCACGAGCAGTGCGAGCAACAGCCAATCCACGCGGCCGCTCGTAAATTCGAGTCCGGCCCCCACGGCGAGCACGAGCAGCACGGCGTTCCAAAAAGTCGCGAAGAGCCCCAGTCCGAGCATCGTCCAGTTTTCCGGGCTCTCCAGGGGCAGCCGATACCGCAGCTGCGTGCCCGGCGAATTGACGAGGTCGTCGCACGGTGGCAAGCCGGCAAGATCGGCGGCAGAAGGAGATGCCGGCGTCCGCGGGCCGAGCAGTCCTGGAATGCCGGTGGCCGCGGCCAGCGCCTCCTCGGAACGCCCCCAGCGGCGCACCGCCCGGGCGAGTCCCGAGCCGCCGAAGGCCAGTAGGGCGCCCGGGAGGAGCAGCGCGAGCAGCCACATCCACCAGTTGTAGCCCCGCTCGAGCACGACGGTCGTGGCATCCGCCGGGTCGTACCAGAGCGGCACCTCGCTGCCGAACTCCCAGGCGGCCAGGCGTGCGACGGCGGCGGAGCGGTCGGACGAACCAGTGGATGGCTGCGAGCGAGTCCAGGCTTCATGGCTCACGCCTGCGGCGTCGTATCGCACCCGCAGCGTAGGCCGCCAGGTCGTCGTCGCCGCGGCGAGCGGGTCGTCGATGGTCCGCTTCACGAGACCCTTGCCGAGCACGCGGCCACGCGAGGCGAGGAAGTCGTGGTTGATTCGCCACTCGGGAACCGCGACGCCGGATATGAGCAGGGCCCCAAAAACCACGCCGGCACAGACGACGGCGCCATGGAACAGCCCGTCACCGAAGGAGCCCCATGCCTCGGATCCCGTGCGCCTGTGGCCGCGTTTTTTGCCGAAGATGCGCGGCAGCCTCACGATCGCTCCCGGTTCAGGTCATGCCTGGCCGACGGATTCCGTCGACGTGGTGGTCACCGCCAAGGACGCCGGTTGCTGGGACCTGAAGAACCCGATCTTCTCCAGGGATTTGTAGACCTCTTCCAGCGTCTTCTCCCCGAAATTCGAGATCGAGAGCAGATCGGCCCGCGTGCAATTGAGCAGGTCGTGGACGGTGAAGATGCCCCGCTCCTCGAGGCAGTTGGTCGTCCGCACGGAGAGGCCGATTTCGGCGGTGCTCATCTCGAGTTTCTCCGCCATTTCGTCCGAGTGCATCAGGTTCTTGTAAGGAATTCGCGGCATGGGGTCCCTCCCTCGCGTTGCGTATGTGGTGGTGTGGTCGGCCGCGCGCGGCCGCAATCGTCCGGTCAGGAATATAATCAAGTTCGCGGAAAATGGGCCACTCGTGCCGTGGCGTGATTCCCCGCGCGGCGGCGTTCGTGCCACCCATTCCGCCCATCCCAGGGCCGCAAATCGTGCAGCTTTCCTCGTTCGACAGCCTCAATGACAGCCAGCGACGGGCGGCGACGCACGTCGAGGGACCGCTGCTCGTGCTAGCAGGCCCGGGCAGCGGCAAGACGCGGGTCGTGACGCATCGCGTGGCCCACTTGATCTCCATGGGCGTTCGCCCCGATCAGATCGTGGCCCTCTCGTTCACCAACAAGGCGGCCGACGAGATGCGCCGCCGGCTCACGGAGATGGTCGGTCCGCAGCCGGTGGAGATGGGCACCTTTCACCGGTTCGCGGCCCGGCTGCTCCGCCGGCAGGCGCGACTCGTCGGCCTGACCAGCGACTACTCGATCCTCGATCCAGACGACGCCGGCGCGACGCTCAAGCGGGCGGCGAAAAAACTCGGCCTCGCACTCTCGCACGTGCCGGTCGATCGGTTGGCCGGAGTGATCAGCCGGGCCAAGAACGACCTGCTCACGCCCGAGTCGTTCGAGCCCCGCTGGGGCCGTCCCGTGGAGGAGGTGGCCCGCCGCGTCTGGCCCGTCTATCAGGAGATGCTGCTCCAGTCGAACGCGGTGGACTTCGACGACCTGCTCGTGCACGTGGCCCGGCTTCTGGCGGATGCCCCCGATCTGCGAGCCCAGCTCGATGCCCGGCACCGGTTCATCCTGGTCGATGAGTATCAAGACACCAACGCCGTGCAGTATTGCATCCTGCGCGGGCTGTCGATCGACCATCCGCATCTGGCCGTGACCGGCGATCCCGATCAGGCGATTTACGGATGGCGTGGGGCGAGCATCCGCAACATCCTCGAGTTCGAGCGGGATTACCCGGCGGCCACGGTGGTGAAGCTCGAGCACAACTACCGTAGCACGGCCAACATCCTCGGGACCGCCGACCGACTCATCGCCCACAACTCGAAGCGAAAGCCGAAGCAGCTGGTCACGGACGCGGCCCCGGGCCGGCCGGTGCGGATCGTGCTCGATGCCTCCGGGCACGACGAGGCCGACCGCATCGCCACCGAGATCGCCGCGGCCATCGCAGCGGGCCGCCGCAGGCCGCGCGACGTCGCCATCCTGTTTCGCACCAACGCCCTCTCGCGATCGCTGGAAGTCGGGCTCCGCAGCCGGGGCATTCCCTACCAGCTCGTCCGCGGCCTCGAGTTCTTCAAGCGACGCGAGGTTCGCGACGTCGTGGCCTGGTTGCGGCTGATCCGCAATCCCCGCGACGACGAGGCGCTCTACCGCGTCGTCAATGTGCCGACCCGCGGCATCGGCCGCCAGTCGCTCGACAGGCTGGCAGCCTGGGCCGAAGAGCGGCGGCTCCCGGTCGTGGAGGCGGCGGCGGAGGCGGCGCGGATCGACGGCATCTCGAAGCGGGCCTCGAAGGCGCTCGTGGATTTCGCCCGCCTGCATGCCGAACTCGCCGCCCTGCACGGACGCGAGCCGGGGGTGGCGCCGCTCCTCGAAGCCGTGCTCGAGAAGAGCGGCTACCGACGGATGCTCGTGGAGCAGGGGGAGGAGGACGAGGAAGGGCAGGATCGCCTGGCCAACGTGGAGGAACTGCTGACGGCCGCCCGGCAGTTCGACGACGACGTGGCGACGCGGGTGGCGGCGGCTCCGGCCGACGCCGACGACGCCCTGGGGGGATTTCTGGAAATGACCGCGCTCGTCGCCGACGCCGACGCCTGGGACCCCTCCGGCGACCGAGTGGCCTTGATGACGCTCCATGCCGCGAAGGGACTCGAGTTTCCGGTCGTCTATCTCGTCGCGGTCGAAGACGGTATCCTGCCGCACGAGCGGAGCCTCGACCATCCCGATCAATTGGAGGAGGAGCGGCGGCTCGTGTTCGTGGGGATCACCCGCGGCAAGGAGGAAGTGTGCGTGAGTTGCGGCCGAATCCGCGACTACCGCGGCACCAGGCGGATCGCCGCGCCGAGCGTGTTCCTCACGGAGATGACCGGCAGCGAGACGGAAGTGACGGGTGCCGAGCCGCCGCCCCGAGGGAGTGTCGTCTTCGATCCCTTCGGTGACGCGGCCCGCAGCGACGACTTCGCTGATGACGGGCAGGTCGCGGGCACCCGCCGTCCGTCCGGCGCGAGCGTGGCCCGCCACGATGGCCTCGTGCTCGAGATCGAGGATGCCGACGAGGCCGAGCGGCTCCGGTCACGGCCGCGGGAGCAGCGCCGATCGCGGCCGACAGCCTTCGAGACGGCTGCCGATCTCGCCGCCCGCATGGCAGGGCAGGGGCCGCGGAACGTCTCGTTCAACACGGGCCAGCGGGTGCGGCACGCGGAGTATGGCGAGGGTGTGATCGCCGGCATCAGCGGCACCGGCCCCCGCGCCGTCGGCACCGTGATCTTTTCGGGCCCGGCCGGCACCAGGAAGTTCATCCTCGGCCACGGCGCACTCGAGCGAATCGAGTGAACGATTGATCGGTGCGAACCAAAACGCCGTAAGGGATGGCCAACCTGCCGCAGGATCCCCTCGCTCGCGCTCAGGGCTTGTATGGGTGTGCGTCAACTCGCGCGTGACGCCTGGGCACGCCACCAGGCGACGGTGGCGGCGAGGCCGGCGTCGAAGGTCTGTCGCGGCTCCCAGCCGAGGAGCGAGCGGGCCCGCGAGATGTCGAGGCCACGGCGGGGCTGGCCGTCGGGCTTCGACGCGTCCCAGGCGATGCGGCCGGTGAAGCCGCAGGCGGCGGCGATCTTCACGACGAGGTCGCGGATCGGAATCTCCGCACCGCCGCCGAGGTTGATCGGCACCGGTTCCTCCATCACTTCCGTCGCCCGCACGATCCCCTCGGCGGCGTCGTCGACGTAGAGAAACTCGCGGGTGGCCGAGCCCGTACCCCAACAGACCACCTCGTCGGCCCCCGAAACACGGGCCTCCTCGCACTTACGGATCAGCGCCGGGATCACGTGGCTCGACGCGGGGTCGAAATTATCGCCGGGGCCGTAGAGGTTCACCGGCAGGGCGACGGCGCTGGCCAGGCCAAACTCGCGGCGGTATCCGTCGAGCATCACGAAGATCGCCTTCTTGGCGACGCCGTACGGAGCATTAGTCTCCTCCGGGTAGCCATTCCAGATGTCGTCTTCGCGGAACGGCACGGGGCAGTGCTTGGGATAGGCGCAGACGGTGCCGGTGTGGACGAATTTCGTGAGCCCGCGGCGGCGGGCATGCTCGACGAGATGCAGGCCCATTGCCATGTTGGCAAAGAAGAAGCGGCCCGGGTGGGCCATGTTGGCCCCGATGCCCCCCACCTCGGCCGCGAGATGGATCACGACGTCGGGCCGCGCCTGCTCGTAGAGCCGGGCCACGTCGGCCTCGGCGGTGAGGTCGAAGTCGCGACGCCGGGGCACCATGATCCGGTCGGCGGGCACGCCCCGCTCCCGGAGCGTGCGGCAGACGGCCTGGCCGAGGAAGCCGGCCCCCCCGGTCACCACGATCCGTTGCCTGGTGAGGTCGGTCATGCGGCGGCCTTCAGCGGTTGGGGAGGACCGCCTCGTGCCCCGCGGCGACGAGCACCTGTTCGCGTCGGGCCAGGTCGAGGTCGGCATCGACCATCAATGCCACGAGTTCCGGAAACGATACCCGCGGCTTCCAGCCGAGCGTGCGGCGGGCCTTGGCCGAGCTGCCGAGCAGCAGATCGACCTCCGCAGGGCGGAAGTACCGGGGATCGATCTCCACGAAGTCGCGGTAGTCGAGGTCGAGACGGCTGAACACCAGCTCGCAGAACTCCCGCACGGAGTGGGTCTCGTCGGTCGAGACGACGTAGTCGTCGGGGTCGTCCTGCTGGAGCATGAGCCACATCGCCTCGACGTAGTCGCCGGCGAAGCCCCAGTCACGACGGGCGTCGAGGTTGCCCAGGTAGAGCTTCTTCTGCAGGCCGAGCTTGATCCGCGTGGCCGCCCGCGTGATCTTGCGGGTCACGAAGGTCTCGCCCCGTCGCGGACTCTCGTGGTTGAAGAGAATTCCGCACGAGGCATGGAGGTCGTAGCTCTCGCGATAGTTGACCGTGATCCAGTGGGCGTAGAGCTTCGCCACGCCGTAGGGCGACCGGGGATAGAAGGGCGTCGTTTCCGTCTGCGGCGTCTCCACGACCTTGCCGTACATCTCGGAGCTCGAGGCTTGGTAGAAGCGAATCTGGTAGCCGACGGCGTCCTGAAAGTCGCGGATCGCCTCCAGCAGCCGCAGGGTGCCCACGGCCGTGACGTCGGCGGTGTAGGTGGGCTGGTCGAAGCTCACCCGCACGTGGCTCTGGGCGGCGAGGTTGTAGACTTCGGTCGGCTTGATCTCGCGGATCAGGCGGGCGAGGCCGTTGCCGTCGGCCATGTCGCCATGGTGGAGCACGAACGGCCGCTCGCCCTCGTGGATGTCCCGGTAAAGGTGCTCGATCCGCTGCGTGCCGAACGTGCTCGACCGCCGCACCAGCCCATGCACCTCGTAGCCCTTGTCGAGGAGCAACTCCGCGAGATACGAGCCGTCCTGGCCCGTGATGCCGGTGACGAGTGCGCGCTTGGATCTGGTGGTCATCCCTGCTCCTTGGTGTCGTCGGTGTCCGTGTTCTCCGGGGCGGTGGCCGCGGGGGCGATCGATTCCGGCCCCTGATCGGCCGCGATCCGCTCGTCGAGCGTTGGCAGCAGCTGGGCCAGGAAGTCGATGCACTCGAAGGTCGACTGCGATGCGGTCAGCTTCGTCTGATCGATGATTGCGTACAGCTTGTAGACGGCCGGTTCGTCATTGAGCGTGATTCGGGCGATGCCCGGCGCGATCCAGCGGAGCTGCGGCGGGGTCGCGTCGGTCGGCGTCGGCTCCTTGGCGGCATCGGTGGCGGGGCTCGATACGCCGTAGGTCCAGAACACGCGGAGCGTCTGGCCCTGCTTGCGGAACGTGCCCGTGAAGGCCTCGGCCACCCGCCCATCGGGCAGCCGGATCGTCTCGCGGTGTTCGGTCTCGGCGATTTCGAAACCGGCGCCGGGATAGCAGCGGTCGGGCGTGTGGCCCGATGCGTCGTGCGGCGTCGCGCAGACGACGAATGCGGAGACCGGCGTCTTCGATTTGCTGCTGCGGTAGAGCCGCGAGACATGGCCGACGGCACCGGCCCGCTCGAGTTCCTTGGGATCGGAATCGAGTTCCCGTTCGTAGTTCCAGTCGCCGAAGCTCTTGGGAAATGCCCGTTCGAGCAGTCGCGCGGCGAGATTGAGGCCTTCCACGTCGCGCTGCCGCCCCCACCGCTCCGTCAGGGTGCCCTGCACGACGGTCACGCCCACCACGAGCAGAATCGCTGCGACGGCCGCCGCCATTCCCGGGCCCGATGTCTTCATGAATCCAACCTCCCCACCGCCTCGACGCTCACCACCGGGGCGTCATTCAACCGGGAACGGGGGACGCGTACAGGTGCCGGGGGCTGTCGTCACTGACGCCGTTGACGACCGTGCCCAGCACCTTGATTCCCACCGACCGCAGCCGCTGCACGGCCTTCGTGATCATCGGCACGCGGCTCACGTCCCGCATCGTAACCACGATCGCCGCGTCGCTCAATTGGCCGAGCAGCAGGACGTCGGCGAAGGCGAGCACGGGTCCGGCGTCGATCACGACGTGGTCGAACGACTCCCGGAACCGCTTGATGATCTTGGCCGTCTCGGGCCGCGAGAGAGCCGTGATCGAGGCGTAGTCGCAGGTGCCGCCCGTGACGGCGAAGAGGCCCTCGATGCCGGTCGGCTGCACCGCCTCGTCGTTGGTGATCTCGCCCCGCAGCAGTTCCGGCATGCCGCTTCGGAGGTCGAGTTCGAGCGCAAGATGGACGTTGGGATGCCGGAGATCCCCGTCGAGGAGCAGCGTGCGGCTGCCAGCTCGGGCGAGGCTCGCGGCGAGCTGGGCGGCGAAGGTCGTCTTGCCCTCGTGTTCCATGGCGCTGGTGACGAGGATCACCTTCGGCGCCTCGCGGCCCGTCTGGGCGATCACCGCCCGCACGCCATCCACGCACTCGGCGACATGTGCCGTATTGGGTTTCTTGCGGGATCGTGACACGCGGGGCACCGTGCCGATCACCCGCAGGCCCACACGCTCCGACACCTGCTCCGCAGCCGAGATCCGATCGCGGAGATACTCCAGCAGGATCACGAGGCCTGCCCCCACGCCGAAGCCGGCGAGCGCGGCGAGCGCGGTGAGCATGGTGCGGAAGATCTCGTCGCCGTCGCCAGGCACCCGGGCTTCTTCGAGCAGCTCCACGCGGTTGGGCATCGCGATGTCCACCTCGGAGGCGTTCAGCTGCAGGCCCATCTGGTTGGTCACCTGCTGGAGCTGGGCGATCTCGTTGCGGCGGGCCTCGAGGTCGGCGTTGGCGTTGCCCATCGCCATCACCTCCTTCGCTACCTCATCGAACTCTTTCGACTTGCTTTCAAGACGTTTTGCGAGCATGTCGCGCCGCAGCCGTAGCATCACGGGAGTGCCGGCGGCCGGACCGCCCCGGCGGCCCGCCGCCTCGGCGGCCGCCTCCGCCGCCAGTTGCGGCCGCAGGGTTTCGGCCCGGCTCTCGATCCGCCGCAGGAGGTCTTCCCGCTGGCCTTGGAGCCGCCGCACGGCCGGATCGTTGGCGCCACGGGCGCTTCGACCTGCCTGCGTGGCCATCAGCTCCTCGACCTCCGCCAAGCGACCGCTCAACTCCGCGATCTGGGGGTGCCGCATCACGAGCGAGTCGACCGAATCGTCAGGCAACGCTCCCTCGCCGACCGCCTCGTTTTGCGACTGGGCGTCGATCAGGGCCAGTTCCGTGTCGATCGCGGTGACGTCGCGCTGCAGCTGATTGAGCTCCGCTCGCAGCGTGCCGAGGTGGTCGAGCAGCAGGCTTCGCTGCGTCGAGGCCTCGGAGCTGTCGCGGCTGCCCAGCTGCTTGGCAAGATTGTTGAATTGCTCCATCCGCGTCCGCACTTCGGCCATGTTCTCCTTGTACTTCTTCTCGAGCATGTCGCGGCGGGCGAGCCGCTCCGACCGCTCCTTCGTGACCACGTCGGTGAGATAGGCCTGCGTGACGGCATTGACGATCTGCGTCACGTCGCGTGGGTTCGAGCCGCGAAGCTTGACTTGCACCACTTCGGCCGCACTCGGGGCCACGGCCTGCAGGTTGCGGCCGAGCCAATCGACCGGATCGGACTCCTCGGCGAACGTCGAGAGTTCGGAGATGCCGGGCCGCCGCAGGGCCGAGGTGAGCACGAACGGGCTCTTGATCAGCTGCAGCTGCGTCTGGCGGTATTGGTCGTAGTCGCCGCTTCCGGCGCCGGTGAACGTGCCCGGATTGGCACGCACCCGCAGCCAAGCCACCGCCTCGTACCCCCGCGGCATGAAGAGCCAGGCACCCACGGCCGCCGTCAGCCCCACCGCCAGTCCGAGCGCCGTGGCCGGCAGCCATCGCTGCCGGATGGCGTGCCAGACCCGCACGAAATCGAGCCCACCCCCGAGCTGATCGCCACCAGGGCCGTAGGCCGAAGGGGGCGGATACTGCGTGGGGATCGAGAGCGAGCTGTCCGTGATCGTCGAGAGCATCCCGGCCGACGGCGCTGCCGTCTGGGTGCTGGTGCCGGTCGATGGATCGTGTGTCTCGCTCATGTCAGCATCCGCGACTCGGCCCAAGGCCGAACCACCGCGTCGAAATCCGTGCGTTTTGCGTCAACGAACCTTGCCCGGTCCGTCCGGCCGTGGCATCACCGGCATCACGCCACCGGCCCGCGGGGCCTTGGCGGCGCCAGCCGCCGAGGCAGTCGGCCGACCGCTGCCGACCACGGTGGCTGGGGCGAGTTCTTCCGTGACCACCATCGAGCGGACGACGGACTGTAGGAGAAACAGTAGTCCGAAGGCCATCGGCATCATGAAGTAGCCGGCCCAGTCGTGAAAAATCTTCTCGGCCCATTCGGGATTGAAGGTGTACATGACACCCGTGACCGTGATCCGCGTGGCGTTGACGACGAGTGCGATGGGGATGGAACTCGCCGCGATGACGAGGTTCTCCCACCACTCGCCGCCGCCGATGAGCGCGATCATCAAGGCGAGCCAGACGAAGATCGTGAGCATTCGGAGGCCGCTGCAGGCATCGACGACACCGAGAACCTGGGAATCGCCGAGCACGATCTTGTTGCCGTCGCGATAGGCGTCGAAGCCGATCGTCTGAAGGGCGTAGGTGCTCATCATCGTGGCCAGTGTCTGGAGCGGCCCGAGCAGATAGCGGGTGGCCTCGTCCGGCAGGGGATACATGAAGATCAGCGTGGCGATCGGCGCCCAGGCCCACTTGAACACGCCCCAGCCGCCGGCCATCAGAAACACGCCCGCCAGTGCCGGCACGAACGTGTACATGTCGATGGTGACGATGCTAAAATAGGCGCAGACCAGCCGGAGCACAAAGCTCGCCACCAAGAGTCCCAGCCCGACGATCCGGGCTGACGCGGTCACCGTGGTGATCGGCTGCCGCCACCAGAAGAGCAGCGCGGCGGCGCAGAGAGGCACGATCCACCCGTGCGAATACTGCGGCTGATCCCAGCTCGAGCGGGCGTTGAGCAGGCCCGGCCAATAGCTGTAGACCAGCATCGCCGTGAGCAGGGAGATCACGATCCATGGCGTCCGCTGGTCGGCGTCCCGTAGATCCACGGCCCATTCGCCGAGCCGGCGGCGGATGCCCTCCGTGAGCGATTCGTCGAGGGGCGCGATCCGCGCGGCCGGCTGCGCAGCGGGCTCGGGACGAACCCGAGGGTCGGGCCGCTGGCCGGAGGAGAGAATGGACGCTGGCGTGCTCACGACGGATCGGTGCCTTGGACTCACGGCTCGCAGTGTCGACCGTCCTCCGATTCTACACCACGGCGGGACCGGTTTTCCTGCTCCGGGCGCCCGGGCCTTATCGGCCGCCCCTCCGCCCGCAGGGACTGCCGGGCCCGCCGCAGCCCGGCAGCCGTCACAGCCAGCAGAACCGTCATCGCCACCGCCAGCCAGCCTCCCGCGGCGCCGGTCAGGATCAGGATTCGATGCCCGGTCGGCCCGCATGCCCCGCCGAGGAGCCATCCTGCCGCGGCCCCGCCCACGGCAGCTGCGGCCCCCCATGCCAGAGGAGGCGAGGCAGCCGTCACCAGCGCGCCGACGAGTGTCGTCATCGCGACGACGGTGCTCCAGGCCACGAGATGCCCGGCCCGTCCCAGCAGCGCCCAGGCGACGCTGATCAGCACCGCCGTCGCGCGGCCGAGCCAGCCGAGCAACCACCGGGAGTCACCGAGCGTGAACACCCGGTCGATGAGCGGCAGCGACGATCCAGCGGCGCGCCAGGCGACGATCTCGAACACCGCGAGGGCCGCCAGCGCGAGGCCACAGCCGGCCTCCACGAGCGCGTAGGTGGCGGGGATCGCGGCTCCGCAGTCACGGCACCGACCACGCAGCAGGAGCCAGCCGAGCACCGGCACATTGTCCTGCGGCCGCACGGGCCGGCCGCAGGCGGGACACGCCGATCGGCCGGCCACCACCGACCGGCCGGCGGGCACGCGATGCCCCACGACGTTCAGAAAACTGCCGACGATGGCCCCGGTCACGAAGGCACCGGCGACGAACACGCCATCCTCCCAAGAGACGGCGGACATGCCGGCTGACGGCCGAAGGGGGAAGGGCCACATCTGCGGAAGGCCGCGGCAGCCATGCCGGCGGATCTGGGTGTCGGGTGCGGATATCAGGTAGGGTACCCCAACGTCACGGCTTCGCATCTCCTCCCCGTCCTGCTCCCGATGCCCGGCATGGAAACCACAGGTCCCGAGCCCCAGACCAACGCTCCGGCCCGCCGCGGCCTGCTCTCCGGCTGGCCGGGAATCGTGCTGCGGCTGGTCGCGACCGTGCTGCTCATGGCCTACGCATTGCGCGGGATCACGTGGGGGACGTTCGCCGCGCTCCTGGCCAATGCCGATTGGCGCTGGTGGATCGCGGGGCTCGCCACCGGCATCGCCGTGCAGATCGTCGCGGGCGTCCGCTGGGCCGCGCTCGCCCGGCCGCTGGGATTCCCCTTTTCGCGGCTGTTCTTCGTGTGGCGATTTCTGGAAGGCTCGTTCTTCAGTCTCTGCCTGCCGAGCTCGATCGGCGGCGACGTGATCAAGGCCTATCGGGTTGGTGACACCACGCAGCGTCGCCTGCTCGCCGGCTGCTCGGTGCTCGCCGACCGGCTCACGGGCCTGGCCGCGCTCGGGGTGCTCGCCGTCACGGCCTTGGCGGGCACCAAGTATGCGCTCTCGTTGCCGGCGACGCTCGCCGTCGGGGCCGCACTCCTCGCCCTGACGCTCGCGGTGTTCATGCTCGGCGTCGCCTCGATCGACCGGCTGCTCGCGATCATCCCGGCGCCGCACCCGGCCCGGGAGTTCATCGCCCGCCTCCTGCCCTATCAGCAGCGGCCGAGCCTGATGGCCCATGCCGTGGGCTGGAGCTTCATCGTGCAGATGGGGGGCGCGATGGCCGTCGGGTTGATGGCCCGCTCGCTCGGCGTCGTGCAGCCGCTCGCGACCTGGTTCGCCGTGGTGCCGCTCGTCGCGCTCGCGGTCGTCCTGCCGATCAGCATCAACGGCGTGGGGGTACGAGAGAACGCGCTCGCCGTGCTGCTCGCGCCGCATGGCGTGGCGGCGGAGTCGGCCGTCGCCGTGGGGCTCATCTGGCTGGCGAGCCAGATCGTGACCGGCCTCATCGGCGGCGGTCTGTTTCTCATCGATCGCCAGGCGGCGATGCCCGACGCCGGGCGTCGGTGACGAGCATCCCGGCGATCGTCTTCGCATCCTCGATGCGTCCGTCCCGACACATCGCCAGGGCCTCGCTCCAGGCCACCACCCGCGGCCGGATCCGCTCGCCGGGCTCCAGCGCCTGCGGCCCCGCCACGAGGTCGTGGGCCACGCACAGATGCCTCCGTTCCCGCAGGATGCCCGGCGACATCCAGAACTCGCCCGCGGCCTCGATGCGGCCGGCGCGGTAGCCCGTCTCCTCGGCCAGTTCGCGGGCCGCCGCGGTCGCCAGCGGCTCGTCGCGATCGAGCGTGCCTGCCGGCAGTTCGAGCAGCGTGCGGCCCACGGCCACCCGCTCCACCTCGACGAGGCACACCGCGTCGGGTGACACGAGCGGTACGACGACCACGCTGCCAGGATGCACCACGACGTCCCGGGCCCGGAGCGAGCCATCCGCACACGGCTCCTGCACCCGCACGACGCTGAACCGGCGGGCCGTCAGGAGCAGGTCGCCTGCCGCGAGATCACGCGGGATCGCCACGGGATCGTTCGTGTTCATGCCCGCGGCTCCGTGGCCGCGTGGGATGCAGGCAGCGGCACGAGCCGCACGGCCGCACCGGCCACGGTCGGCGCGGCATCGGCTGCCAGCGCCCGCACGTGCACGATCGCGAGGCCGAGTCCTGCGCCGAGCGTCGGCGACAGACAGGCGGACGTGATCGTGCCGACCTCCACGTCGTCGAGCATGACCTGGGCGTGCACCGCGAGGGGCACGGCGCCGTCCGTGGCGATGCCGACGAGGCGGCGGTTCACGTGGCCGAGCGCGTCGAGCCGCGCCACCGTCTCCTGGCCGAGATAACAGCCCTTCGTGAAGCAGATCGCCCGGGCATCGCGGCCCAGTTCCTGCGGCAGCGTCTTCGGGGGAATGTCGTGCGGCTCGGGACTGCCGGCATCGATCCGGGCCGCATCGACGTCGGCAGGCGAACACCGCGGCAGGCCGGTCGCGGCGAGCCACGCACTCATGCGGTCGGCGTCGGCCGCCGCGGTGATCACGAGGCAGCCTCCCGCGCCATACCAGTCGGTGGTCACGAGTGTCGCCGGAATCCCGCCGAGCGACGCGGCGCGATGTGTGATCGCGTCGGAGGCGAGCGCGACGCCGGCCTCGCCACCGAGCCACGCCATCGCATCGCGACCATGCAGGAGAAAGGCGGCCCGTTCGGCCGACGCATCGTGAAACGACACCGCCTCACGGATGTGGTAGTGCTCGAGGTGTTCATGCAGACGGCTGGCGAGCCCCGGCGCCGCATCGATCCAGATGCCCGTAGGGGTGCGCAGAAGCGTGGCGACCGCGAGCACCTGGCCGCGGCCGTCGGCGAAGAAGCCTTCGGTGCCGCCGCCCACGGCGAGCGGAGCGAGGCTGGCAGTCGTGAAATTGTCGAGAAACCGCACGGCATCCCCCCCAGTCACGAGCAGGGCCGAGCGGGCTGGAATCGCGGCCCACCAGATGGCGGGTGCGGCGGGCGTGGCGGCAGGGTTCGTGGCATGTTCCGGCGGCATGACGGCCCAGGCTACCACGGGGCATCTCTGGGGCTGCCGGGACCCAAAAAAATTCAGCCTCCGGGGTGAACGATTCGCCGCCGGCCCCCGTATTGCTTCCACCGCCGCCCGAGTGGGCGACGACGATGCGGCTTCGGGAGACGACGACCATGGCCACCGTTGACTGCGACCGGAATCGGTACGACGAGTTCGACGAACAGGACGACCTCTTCGGTGATCCGCAGGCGGTCGCCGATCTCGAACACTCCGACGTGACGCGGGCGGAGGAGGAACTGCTCGGCCGGGCCGCCCCGCAGCGGGGGCAGGCGGTGCTCCATCGCATCGCAGAAGTGCGGCGGCTCCAGGGCGTGACCCTGCGGAACGTCGCGCGGCGGTTAGGGATGTCGCTGCCCGTCGTCCGGCGGCAGGAGCAGCCGGACTGCGATCTGCGAATATCCGAGCTGCAGCGCTGGCAGGAGGTGCTGGAGGTGCCCGTGGCCGAGTTGCTCGTCGAGGGGGACGGCCAGTTGTCGGGGCCGGTCTTGCAGCGGTCGCGGATGGTCAAACTGATGAAGACGGCCGCGGCGCTCCGCGAGCGGACGCAGGGTTCGCCGGAGGCCCGCATGGTGGAGATGCTCGTCGATCAGATCCTCGAGATCATGCCGGAGTTGGCTGACGTCACGCCGTGGCATTCGGTGGGGCAGCGGCGGACGCTCGACGACGTCGGCCGCACCGGCCGCTCGCCCGTCTCCGAGGATGTGTTCCGCCGCGGCGCTGGGTAGCGTGGGTCGGGGGTCCCCACGCCCCAGGCGCCGGCGTATGCCGCCGAGCGCAGCCAGGATGGCGGAGCGAAGGCGGCATCCGAGCGAGCGAAGAACAGGATGTTCGAAGCGAGCGTCCGGCGACGGGGCGTGGGCAGCCCCGAACTCTCACCACAGGAGGTCGACCCGCGGCGGAAGAGAAGGGCCTGCGGTATTCACACCATGGGCCGCGTGCGGAGCATGCGGACGACGGCGCACGCGGGCGGACTACGGGTGCGACGGAGCTTATCCCTTGCGGAACACGCGTTGGATCTCGTCGAGCGACGTGATGCCCTCGGCCACGAGGCGGCGAGCCTCGCGCGAGAGCGGTGTCATACCGTCCTTCACGGCGGCCTGCCGGATCGCGGCGGCGTCGGCACCGGCCGCGATCGCCTGGTTCACCGTGCGGCCGGTGGCGATCTCGAAGATGCCCGTGCGGCCCAGATAGCCGGTCTGACCACAGACGCCACAGCCCCCTTGCAGGGCCCGATGCAGCGTGGGCCGCGTGCCCGGATCGATCTTCAACATGGCGATCTCGTCGGGCGTCGGCATGTAATCCTCGCGGCATTTCGGACAGAGCCGACGGACGAGCCGGCCCGCGATCGAGCCGAGCAGCAGCCGGCCTGCCTGGTCCGGAGCGATGCCCAGGGGGGCGAGGGCGGCGATTCCTTCGGCAGCATCGCCGCCGCGGACGCCGACGACGACGAGCAAGCCGTCGGCCGCCTGGGCCACGAGCCTCTGCGCCAGTTCCGGGTCCTTGAGGTCGCAGGCGACGAGCACCCGTGGATACTCCCGCAGAGCCTGATCGAGGGCGGCAGCGGGCGAGACCCCCGCGGCGGCATCCCAACGCATCGGCCGCACGTTCTGAATCTCCGTCCGGGGCGCCGCCACGTCCTCGAGCGAGACGAAATCACGGAGCAGCCGATCGGCGACGGTGAGCACGCCGTCGAACAGCGTCGAGAGCCCGTTCCGCTTCAGCGCGGTCACGACGAGCAGGCCGCTCTCGAGGGCCACGAGTTCCCGCACCCGTTGCACGAGCGGCTCGGCCATGCCGGTGTCGGCGAGCGTCTTGAACTTCGGCCGCCCATACTCGTGGGTCAGGAGCAGCCGCGTGCCGGTCGGCACGGTCTGCACGCTGATCGTGCACGGCCATGGCTTGCCGGCGACCGTGATCTCGCACCGGCCCGACTGACGACCGCCGCCGCCCTGCCCTTCGATGCCGGCGACGGCCTTGAGCACCGCCACGACGGCAGCCGCCTCCTGCCGCGGGAGCGTCACGATGGGCCGCCAAACGCCATCGACGTCATGATGCACGCTCGCCTGATCACGGGTGGCCTCGATGGCGATCTCGCCGGCGCGGCCATGAATGGCGTCCGCCAGCAGCTGACGGGCGGCGGCCATGCCCTCCATGCCGGCGCCGCGGTCGGAGGCGAAGGCCACCGCGGGCAGCGATCGATCCTCGGCGTGACCGCCGGCCTTCGACCGCAGTCCGGGCACGATGCGGCCGAGCATGCCTGCGAATCCAGCCGATTCCTCCGCCGGCAACTCGCCGCCGACCAGCACCAGCACCCGTTCGCCGGAGCCCGCGGGCCGCACCACGACGCGACACGGCCGCCGCACACCGGCCGCGGCCACGACGAATCCACCGGTCTGTTCGCCCCCTTCGCCGGTCGCCAGCGGACCGGCGAGCTTCTTGGCGGCAGCCACCGCGGCGAGTCCCGAGTCGCCGGGAAACGGCTCCGCATCCTGCCAGGCGTTGTCGATCCGCCGACGAACGCTCACCTGCTGCTTGCCCGCCACCTCCACGAGCACCGCCGTCGCCGACGCCGCCAGCGCCTCGCCGAACAGGGCGGCCAGCGACTTGTAGCCGGGGAGCCCGGCCGCCTCCTTGCGGGCGGCGATCTGCTCGGCGGTTGCATCGACCCGCGGGGCAAAGGTCGCCGGGGAAGCCCTGTTCGCGGCGCCACCCGCCGCCGATTTCATAAATGCCATCATGCGTCAGGTGACCCCGATGCCCTTCAGTGCCATTTCGAGCGCCTCGCGGTTGGGCGCGATCTCGAGGGCCGCGTTGCGGTCGATCAGTCCCTGGTCGACGAGACTCTTGAGGCTCATCGTGAAGTCCTGCATGCCGTCGCGGAACGATTTCTTGATGTGGTCGGCCAGCTGATGGTCGAGCCCTTCGAGCACGTACTTCCGCACGAGCACGTCGAAGAACATCAGTTCCACCACGGGCACCCGGCTCACGCCCGGCTTGATCGACTTGAGCAGCTTCTGGGCCACGATCCCCTTCATGTTGAAGGCGATGGCGCTGCGGATCGCGGCATGCTCCTCCTGGGGAAACAGATCGAGGATGCGGGTGATCGTGCTCGGCGCATTCGAGGCATGGATCGTGCCGAAGACGAGGTGGCCGGTCTCGGCAGCGTGGATCGCCGTCTTGAAGGTCTCCACATCCCGCATCTCGCCGACCACGATGATGTCGGGATCCTCGCGGACCGCGTGCTTCATCCCAATCTCGAAGTTCCGCACGTCGGTGCCGATCTCCCGCTGGTTGATCAGGCACTTGTCGTCGGTGTAAACGAACTCGACCGGATCTTCGAGCGTGAGGATGTGCTTGCGATAGTTTTGGTTGATGTAGTTGAGCATCGACCCGATCGTCGTGCTCTTACCCGAGCCCGTCACGCCCGCGAGGAGCACGAGTCCCTGGTCGAGCTGGCAGAGCCGCTCGATCGCCGGCGGCAGGAACAGGCCCTTGAAGTCGGGGATCGTGTTGTTGACACGGCGGGCCACGAGGCCGAGCGAGCCCTGCTGATAGAGCAGGTTGACGCGAAACCGCCACTTCACGCCGTCGATGACCGCGGAGTGGGCGAAGTCGGCGCCGCCGTCGTGCTCCAGGATTTTCCGTTGCCGGTCATCGAGCATCGGCAGGCAGAGCCGCTCCATCTGCTGATCGTCGAGCTTCGGCGATTTGAGCGGCTGGAGCGCCCCCTTCACCCGCATGAACGGTGGCTGGCCCACCTTCAAATGCAGGTCGCTGCCCTGGAGCTTGACCAGGGCCTCGAAGAGACGATCGATCTCGAGGGGAGCCCGGGGGCCCAGGGCGGACCGCACGCCGGCGGTCGCCTCGGGGGCGGACGATTCGTTCGTGGTCATCGTGCGGGCGGCGGGACGTCGGGGGGATGCGGAGCGGGAAACGGCGGAGGGATTCAGCCGCCGGCGGGGCGAACCGGAATCCCACGTGTCGCGAACAGTTCCTTGACCTCGCGAATCGTACACTTCCCGAAGTGGAAGATGCCAGCAGCCAGCGCCGCATCGGCCCCACCCTGCTGCACCGCGTCGGCGAGGTGCTCCGGGGCGCCCGCGCCGCCGCTGGCCACCACCGGAATCCGGACGGCCCGGCTGACGGCCGCCGTCATCTCCAGGTCGTATCCTTCGCGGGTGCCGTCCCGGTCCATGCAGGTGAGCACGATCTCACCGGCCCCCAGCTCCTCGACCCGTCGCGCCCAGGCGACCGCCTCCAGGCCCGTCGGCACGCGGCCGCCGTTGATGAACACCTCCCACACCTCGCGGCCGTCGCGGAGCACCCGCTTGGGATCGATGTTGACGACGGTGGCACAGCTGCCGAGGCGGTCGGCCACGGCCGTCACGATCTCGGGCGTCTTCACGGCCGATGAATTGATGCTCACCTTCTCCGCGCCGGCCTGCACGAGCCGGGCCGCGTCGTCGAGCGTGCGGATGCCTCCGCCGACCGTGAACGGCATGTAGATCGTCTCGGCCACCCGCCGCACCATGTCGAGCACGATGCCGCGGTCCTCGTGGCTGGCGGTGATGTCGAGAAACACCAGCTCGTCGGCCCCCTCCGCCTCGTAGCGGGCCGCCACCTCCACCGGATCACCGGCGTCGGCCAGCTCCAGGAACCGGGTGCCCTTCACGACCCGCCCCTTCTCCACGTCGAGGCAGGGGATCACACGTTTGGCCAGCATGGTGATCGCGTCAGCGCGCCCTCGTGATCCGCCCCTCGTCGGGGCTCGACGCGGTTGCATAGAGCCGCCGCGGCATCCGCCCCGCGAGAAACGCCTGCCGGCCCGCGAAGCAGGCGGCCTTCATCGCGTGGGCCATCCGCAGCGGATCGGTCGCATGCGCGATCGCCGGGTTGAGCAGCACGCCGTCCACGCCCAGCTCCATCGCCTCCGCGACGTCGCTCGCGGTGCCCACGCCGGCATCGACGATCACCGGATAGTCGGGGTCGTCTCCCTTCAGATACTCCATGCAGATGCGCAGGTTGTTGGCATTCAGAATGCCCTGTCCGGAGCCGATCGGGCTGCCCGCCGGCATCACGCTGGCCGCGCCCAGCTCCTTGAGCCGCCGGGCCACGACGGGATCGTCGCTCGAATAGACGAGCACGGTGAACCCATCGGCCACCAGCTGCGCCGTCGCCTCGAGCGTGCCCACCGGATCCGGCAGGAGCGTCTTCGGATCGCCCAGCACCTCGAGCTTCACCCACTCGGCGCCGGGATTGCCCAGGTCGCGGAGCAGCTCGCGGCCGAGGCGGGCCACGCGGACGGCGTCGGCGGCCGTGTAGCAGCCGGCGGTGTTGGGCAGCAGCGTGTACCGCGACAGATCGATCGCATCGAGGATGTTCTCGCCGGCCGCATTGACGAGCCGCTCCCGTCGCACGGCCACGGTCACGCAGTCGGCCCCCGCCGCGGCGAGGCAGCGTGCCATCTCGGCATGCGTGGCGTACTTTCCGGTGCCGACGATCAGTCGGCTCGCGAGCGTCATCCCGCCGACACGGAGCGGCCCATCCGCGCTGCCCGTCTCGCCGATCTCATCCGTCTCCACAGTCGTCGCCCGAGTCGTCATGCCTCGCTCCACTCAACCGCCGCCCACCAGGGTCACGATCTCGAGGCGGTCGCCCGCCCCCAACACACAGCCTGCCAGCCGCGCCCGCGGCACGACGAGCTCATTCAGCTCGACGGCGACCGGCCGGCTCTCCAGGCCGAGATCCTGCAGCAGCCCGAGGGCGGTCGTGCCAGTCACGAGCATTCTCGGCTCACCGTTCACGACGATCGTGATCGTGCCGCTCGCTGCCGTCATCGGATCTTCGCCCCGCCACCGCGGGGCTTCGCGATGTCGAGCGGCACGAGCTCGGCCATGCCCGGCGTGCTCGCCATCTGCGAGCTCCAGGGAATGCCGTAGGCCACCGTCATGCCCGTCGAGACGTCGGTCACGTAGAGCACCGACTGGGCCATGGTGGTGCCGGCAGGTCCGCCGACCATGGCCACACCGGAGAGCAGTGTGAACCGCGGGTTCTTCACCTTGCCCGCCTTGATGTCGAGATCCTTGAGCACGTTGTGCCGGTAGGCGCGGGTGAACTTGAGTGGCGTCTGACCGAGCACGCCGCCGGAGAGATCCCCGGTCTCGAAGTCGAGCACGAAGAAACCCTCGATGCCGTCGTCGATGAACGCCGTGCAAACGGCGAACGACTCCTCGACGAGCGACGACACGGCATGAGCCCGCGGCACCGGCCCGGCCCGCAGCATGAGGCCGCCAACGAGCCCTCCGGCGACGGACGCAGCGAGCGCGAGAGCGAGGGTCGGCAGCGATCGGGTGTGCATGTGATTCACGACTGTTCCACGGGGAGAAACGGACGCCCCCGGCTACTGCGCCGGAGGCTGCGGGGTCGGCGCTGGAGTCTCGACCGCCCCCTCCAGCGGCGGTCGAGACTCCAGCGCCGACCCCGCAGCCTCCGGCGCAGTAGCCGGGGGCGTCCGTTTCTCCCCGTGGAACAGTCGTGAATCACATGCACACCCGATCGCTG
>JBJTIE010000335.1:0-12564 GCA_046094845.1 Planctomycetaceae bacterium
TACGATATCCCTCATGCCCACGCTCGACCGGATCACCCTCTACCCCGTCAAATCGCTCGACGGCGTCGACGTGCCCGAGGCCCTTGTGCTGCCATCCGGCGCCCTCGAGCACGACCGTCGCTGGCAGCTCACTGACATCGACGGCCGCGTGCTCAACGCCAAGCGGTCGCCGCTCTTTCATGCGATCCGGGCCGAGTTCGACCTCGCGGCCCGCCTCGTCACGCTTTCGATCGACCCGCTGGCCCTCGCTGCCCGGGCGATCCCTGACGTCGAGCGCCTGGCAACCCTCGCAGCCGACACGTTTCCGCTCATGCCCGGCCCCGACGGCCCCTGCGGCTGGCTGTCCGAGGCGTTCGCCATGGCCGTGCTCCTGCTCGAGCGGGCCGACGGCGGCTTCCCGGACGATCGCGAGGCCCCGGGGCCGACGCTCGTCTCGTCCGCGAGCCTCGCGGAAGTGGCCCGCTGGTTCGGCTTCGATCTGATGGAGGCCCGCCGGCGATTCCGGGCCAATCTCGAAATCGGCGGTTGCGACTCCTTCTGGGAAGACACGCTTGCGAGCCCCGCACGGCCCGACATGCCGTCGCTCCTCGACCTGCCCTCCGATCTCCCGGCCGACCCCTACGCCGACCTGCCGCCTCTGGAGCCCCGGGAATTCACGATCGGGGAAGCCCGATTCAGGGCCACAAACGTCTGCCGGCGGTGTGTGGTGCCCAGCCGCGACAGCCGCACGGGGGTCGTCACAACGGCCTTCCGCGACGCCTTCGAGGCCCGCCGACAACGGGCAATGCGGGCCGATGTCGATGCCGGGGTCTGGCGGATGCTGTATCGTTTGGGGGTCAATACACGGGGGAACGGGCCCCTCCAGCATGTATCGCTCGGAGAGGGTGTCGAAAGCATCTAACGAGGGGGGGCTTGTAGTGGCCCTCACTCCAGAGGGTCGTAGCCCCTGAACAACAGCAAAAACCGGCTCTACTATGCTGATATAGGCAATCTGCGCCGGCCGCGGGCATTTTCGGCGAACCTGACGGCGGGGGGAAGCGTATTCAACGCCACTCCCCCATTCGGACGACCCAATCCTCGACTCGGCGGATTTCGCCGGGTAGGGTCGGAAAGCGTGTCGGGGGCATGACTTGGAGGCCGGTGATGAAGAAGCGGAAGCGTCGGTTCGGTCTGGCCCAGTCCCCGGAGTCGCTCGAGCGGCGGAGCATGCTGGCCGCCAATCTCATCGATGTGTCGAAGGTGGCCTGGAACGGCCAGCTGGTCGACGCCGTGAAGAACGAATACGTCCTGCGGATGCCGCAGCTCAATGCCCGCACGGCCACGTCGCCCATCGACTACCAGCACAACAGGCCCACGGTGCAGCCGGGCTGGTCACTCCAGTCGCTCGGCTCGGGCTTCTACAAGCTCACCGCCCCCGGCGTGACGCAGGCCACGCTCGCCAACTGGGCCAGCCGCAACGGCGTGCAGTCGGTCAATGTCAACGCCGTGCGGTCGCTCTTGAAGGCTCCCAACGACCCTCTGTATGGCGATGCGGCCAACTGGGCCTTCCCACAGATCAAGGCCGCCGACGCCTGGGACACCGGCACCGGCACGACCTCCACGATCGTGGCCGTGCTCGATTCAGGCGTCGATTACAACCACCCCGATCTCACCGCCAACATGTGGCGGAATCCCAATGAGGTGCCCAACGACGGGATCGACAACGACAGCAACGGCTGGATCGACGACTACTACGGTGTCAACACGATCGGCGGCAACGGCAACCCGATGGACGACAACGGGCACGGCACGTTCTGTGCGGGCCTGATTGGCGCCGTGGGCGACAACGGCGTGGGCATCGCCGGCGTGAACTGGTCAGTGCAGGTCATGGCCGTGAAGGTGTTCGACGCCGTTGGCAATACGAGCATCGCGGCAATCGTCTCGGGCGTCCAGTATGTGATCAGCCAGAAGATCGCGGGCCAAAACGTGGCAGCCAGCAACCACAGCTACGGCGGTTATGGCTTCGTGCAGCAGGAGTTCGACGCCCTCAACCAACTCGCCTCGACGGGCGTGGTGATCGTGGCGGCGGCGGGCAACGATAGCAACAACAACGACACGCTGCCGGCCTATCCCGCCAGCTACACGATTCCCGGCCTAATCTCCGTGGCGGCCTCCACGCAGAGCGACTCGCTCGCCGGTTTCTCGAACTACGGCGTGGCCTCCGTCGATCTCGCCGCCCCGGGCGTGAGCGTGCTCTCCACGCGACTTGATCCGGGCGGCATCGGCACGCCGCTCGCCGGCAATTCCGAATACGGGACGGCTAGCGGCACTTCCTTCGCCGCGCCCCTCGTGGCCGGCACGGCGGGCCTGCTCAAGTCGCTCAAGCTCGGGGCTTCGCCCGAGCAGGTGAAGACGGCGATTCTCGACGGCGTCGATAAGATCGCGAGCCTCAACGGCCAGGTGCTCACAGGGGGCCGGCTCAACGTCGATCGCGCGGTTGACCTCATCCTAGCGACGCAGGGCGCAACGCCGGTGGCCACGTTTACGGTCGGTCAGTCGCTCAGCTTCCTGGAGGGCAGCGCCGGGTTCTCCTACGCCGAGGTGAAGGTATCGCTCGACCGCCCGGCCGACCCGGGCAAGTCGGTGTCGGTGTGGTACGAGACGCGACCGGGTGGCTCGGCGTTCCCGGGCATCGACTTCGAGGCGACGAGCGGACTGCTTACCTTCTCGGGCCGCGAGACGCAGAAGTCGTTCCGCATCAAGCTCATCGGCGATCGGATGGCGGAGCAGACGGAGCAGTTCGCAGTCCAGCTCACACAGGCGAAGTCACGGGGCGTGACGGTAGGCACGCAGCAAGCGAACGTCATCATTCTCGATGACGACAACACGACCACGCCGGTGCAGCCTGGGCCCACGAATCCCGGGCTCGTGCCGCAGGTGAGCGTGGACGTGAAGCGCGATGCCAACGGGGCCCCGCTGCCGATCCGCGAAGGGGGCGTGGCGACGTTCGTGATCGCGCTCGACAAGACGACCACGACGCCGGTCTCGGTCCGGTACCGCACCACCCAGCCGTCGCTCGTGCCCCCCGGCACGGCCCTGGCCGGCCTCGACTACACGGCCACGCAGGGCACGATGACGTTCGCCCCGGGCCAGCGGGTGAAGGAGTTCACGGTTCCGATCCTCGTTGACCAGCAGGCCGACGCAAACGAGACCTTCCGCGTGGTGCTCACCGAACCGATCGGCTGCGATCTGGCCGGGGCCGGGGCCACGCCATCGGGGGCCGTCTCGGCCACGATCACCGACGTGCCCTTCATCCCGCCGCCGCAACCGGGCTTCCAGATCACGGTGTCGTTCCCCGACAGTTCCCTCACGCCGAGCCAGCAGCAGGTGTTTCAGCAGGCGGCCACCCGCTGGCAGGAGGTCATCGTGGGCGATCTGCCCAACGTGACCGACCCGGCCACGGGGCAGGTGATCGACGACATCCTGATCGTTGCGACGGGCGTGCCGCTCGATGGCGCCGGCGGCATTCTCGGCGGCGCCCAGCCGACGGCCTTCCGGCCTGGCACGCGAGGCCTGCCGTGGAAGGGCGAGATGGTGTTCGACACGGCCGACATCCAGGCGATGGCCTCGGACGGCACCTTCCTTGGTGTCGTGCTGCACGAGATGGCCCACGCCCTCGGCTTCGGCGCGATCTGGCAGCAGTTCGGCCTCGTGCAGGGCGCGGGCACGACGAACCCGCTCTACGTCGGCACGAACGCCCTCCGCGAATACCGCAGCCTCTTTGGGGTGCCGAATGCTCGGGGCGTGCCGCTGGAGACAGCGGGGGGCGCGGGCACGGCGGGCAGCCACTGGAGCGAAGCGGTCTTCGTGAACGAGCTGATGACGGGCTTTGTCGAGGCGGCTGGCGTCGCGATGCCGATCAGCCGGATCACCGTGGGGCAGTTCCAGGATCTCGGCTACCAGGTGAACTACACGAAGGCGGATGCGTACGCGAAGCCGGCCGTGCGGGCCACCGTGCCGCCGGCCAGCACGCCGAAGGCCCGCCTGCGGCTGGCGGCGATGGCGCCGATATCGCAGTCGACGGCGACGGCGCTGGCGGCTTCGGAGATTGCCAGGGCGAGCGTGTCCAGCCTCGGAGCCAGGGCGTTTGCGTCCCTCGTCGCGCAGCCGCGTGCGGGAGGCCAGGCTCGCACGGTCCGTGGCCTGGTGGGGTAAAAAAAGAAAAAGTCAAGACTCTCGGTCGTCGCGCGAACCCTTCGCGGGAAGTGCCGTAAACAGGGGGTCGCATCCCCCGACACACGCTCCGGCGCCGAGGTGAGTGGGCGAAACACTGCGGATTATGTCGGCTCTCTAGAATTCGGGCTGGTCGGAATGCCGAAAAATTGCAGTGGGTGTAGGGGCGTCATATAAGTGGTGGATCCCCCTCAAACAAGGCACTCCTGCAAAGGGTGTCATCGCTTGAGAGGGAGGAGTTGTTTCAGGGCAATTTGCTAAGAGAAAGAGATAGCCATGTCGAAGGGGTACCGCGGCTTCTGGCGGCTCAACAGGCGGAAGAACAGCAAGGCGCGGAAGTCACGCATGCAGTCGCCGCTGCAACTTGGGCACGAGGCCCTCGAGGGCAAGCGGGTGCTGGCCGTGTCGCCGACGTTCATCGCCGGCGAACTCCTCTTCACCGATGACGCCACCGGCCAGACCGCGAACACCGTGTCGCTTTACATGCGTGACGCGACGGGTTCAACGGTCTCCTACAGCATCAACGGCGGAGCCCTGACCACAGAGACAGGAGTCGCCTCTATTCGCTTTCAGGATGACGCAGTCGATGCCGGCGACACCCTCGAAGTATTCGGCTTTGGAAGCTCCACGATCGCGGTTTCCGGCACGTCGATAACGTTCGGCGGTGTGCGGCCCATCACGACTGCCAGCGTCGAAAACTTCCTCGTTGATGGCGGCGGGCCGCGTGCTCCTGTCACGCTCGATGACCAGAGCGTCTCGGGTGACGTCACTGTTCGGAACGGTGTGACGACCACGATCGGCGCCTCCAAGGCATTTGAGGTGGGCGGGAGCGTTTCGATCGAGAGCCTTTCGGTATCGCTGCCGGGCCAGGTCATTGCTGGCGGCGATGTGAATCTCGACAGCCACAACACGAGCACGCTCGCGGGCCAGATCACATCTCGGACCGGCTCTGTCACCATCGAGAGCCTGATCGGCAATCTCGACTTGAGTGCCAACGCATTCCTGATAACCACGCTCGATCCCGCTGCTGGCGATGTGACGCTGCGGTCGCATTGCGGCACGGTCGTGGTGGAGCAAGTCTGCGCGGCAGGCGACGTGACGATCGAGGGTGAGTTGGGGGTGACGGTCGAGCAGATCGTCGACGGCAGCACGGTGACGATCCTTGCCGAGTGCGGATTTGCAAACATCGCTCAACTTTGCGTCGATGGCGACGTTTCGATTGTGGCCGGCCTCGACATCACGCTCGGAAATGTGATCGCGAGTGAGACCGGCGATGTCGTTATCGAATCGACAAGCGGCGGTGTGCGGTTCGCCGGGGCTGCCATGCTTCATGCGATCGTGGGGTCGATTGACGTCACCGCAACGACGAACGTCTCGGGGCTTGGTGGCAGCGTCACGGCCGTCACGGTTCCATCCGGCGGCGGTTTCTACGAGTACGCCAACGTGACGATCGCACCGCCAGCCTCGGGTTCGGGCCGCGCCGCCCGCGCCACTGCGGTGATTTCCCCGGTGGTGATCAGCCCAACGGGGGCGATAAGCGGCGGCGTCATCACGGCGATCACGGTCAATGACCCAGGGTACGGTTACGCTCCTGATGAGCAGATTGAGGTCGTGATCGAAGGTAGCCCAGAGCGAACCGCGACCATTATTCCGGGGAACTCCGTTCTCGACCCCACGCCCATCGATATCACGATTCCTGCTGGCGATGGGGCGTCTGCATTTGCAGTGGCGGCAGTCACCGGCGCGATCATCGCTGGGCAGTCGGTGACGATCTCTGCCGGATTTGATATTTCGCTGGATCTGCCCATCGACGGGAGCGAAGTGACGCTGACGTCGGAGAGTGGAAAGATCATCGTCGAATTTGTCTCCGCAAGCGAAGATGTTGTCATAAGCGGTGCGCAGGGTGTGGTGGTTGGTAGTGAAGCCAGGGCAAAAACGGGAGCTGTTGTGATCGTGGCGACAGCCGGCCCTGTGGCCTTGGCCGATGCCTACGCTGAACTCGACATTGATGTAACTGCCGCTCAAGACGTGGCAATAGCCGGACTGGTCCAGTCGACGGCAGGTGATATCGCTATTTCGTCCACCAGCGGCGGCTTGTCGGTCACGGGATCGGGCAAAGTGCACTCGCTCGCCGGCACGGTTGGCCTCGTTTCCAAGCGTGGGCCCACGATCCTGCAGGACGTCTTTGCGCACAAGAACCTAACCACCACCTCCCTGGGCGATGTCTCGCTCAATGGGGCCATTCAGTCGACGACGGCCGACGTGATCGTTACCAGCGACGGCAACATCAATAACGGCGCGCGCATTTTGTCGGGCGGCTCGATCAATCTGACCGCCGATCTAAGCGTGACGTCGTTGGGCGGCGGAATCGTCAGGTTGGAGCTGCTGTCGGGCGGCGTGAATTACGAATATGCAATCGTCACGGTCGCCGCGCCGGCGGCTGGTGGCGGCCGGCCCGCTCTAGCGCGGGCGACGATCGCCGGCGGCACGATTACGGGGCTGACTATCGTCGACCCGGGCTATGGCTACGCTCCGAACGAGCGCGTGCGGGTGACCATCGAGGGGAACCCTGAGCGGCGGAATCAGGCAGGGATTATTGTCACGCCGGCCGCGACCGGCGCGACCGCCGCCGCGTTCTCGGGTTCAGCGCTGTCGTCGTTGAGCGCGGGAAATGGCGTGGCAATCGCGGCAGGCACTGCGATCGACGTCACGAACGAGATCCGGGCCAAGGCGGGGGCGGTCGACCTGAGTGTGGCCGCCGGCACCCTCGAAGTCTCGGACATTTTCGCGGGCGACGATGTAAGTCTCACTGCTGCTCAGACCATTCAAGTCGCGGGCTTGGTCCTTTCGGACGCGGGCGATGTCGCGGTAAATAGCAAGGGGGGCGGCTTCGATCTGCGAGGCACCATCTTGGCCCCTGGCGGCGGCGCGAGCGTCACTGCGGCTGGGCAGATCGTGCAACGCGGCGGCAGCGTTTCACGTGACAAGATCTACCTGCTGAGCGGCGGTCGCCAATACACGTATGCCCTGGTGGTGGTTGACCCGCCGCCGGGGGCTGGGGAGACCGCTCTCGCGAAGGCGGTTATCACCTACTACGACCCAACCAATGAGGCGGACGGCGGCTACATCTCCGACATCATTTTGCTCGACGGCGGCTGGGGCTATCCGTCGGACAGCCGCGTGAACGTCCGCATCCAGGGAGATGGTGAGGGGGCGTCCGCAGTGTTTGCCACGGACCTCGTCACGTCCTCAATCGACGTTCGCGATGACGTGCAGATGCTCAGCGGCGACTCGATCACGCTCGTGAGTGCGGTGCGTTCGTCGGCTGGTGATGTGGCGATCCGTAACACGCTTGGCGACATTTCGGTGCAGTCGGTGACGGCTGGTCAGGATGCCGAAGTGGTTTCGGAGCGCGGCGACGTGACGCTCGTGTCGGTCGCGACCGGCAGCAATGCAACGATCTCGGCGTTCCGGGGCGTGACGATTACGGACTCCGTGAATGCGGTCGAAGGCGATATCTCGATTAACACGCTGAACGGCGACCTGACCTTCGTCCAGGCCTTCGACTTCGGCGACAACTACCTCGTTGACGACGCCGCGACGGTGCTGCTCCCCCGGGCCGTCGTCGCATCGGAGCAGGGCGGCATCGCGCTCACGAGTTATAACGGCTCGATCGTGACGCCGTACGTGATCAATGCCGCAAAGGACGTGGGGATCACGAGTTTTGGAGCCCTGGAGCTCGCGAACGATATCACGTCGACGGGCGGCGACATTATCGCCCGAAGCACATCGGGCCTCGTTCGGCTGCGGGCGAACATCGCCGCCGATGCCGGCTCGATCACGGTCGAGGCGCAGACCCAACTCCAGCAGGAGACGGTCACCGGTATCAGCAAAATCGAGCTCCTGTCGCCGGGCCCGATGCTGGACGTACCGCCGGACGTAACGGTGACGATCGCGGCGCCGCGCGAAGGCGGCGACGCCGCGCGGGCCATCGCCGTAATCGAGCGGCGGGCGTTGAACGACGATAGTGACAACGACAACGCAAACAATGAAGACGTCATTGCCTATGAGTATTTCATTGGCTCGATTGCGATCATCGATGCGGGCCGCGGGTACGCTGTCGGTGAGCAGCCGGTGGTGACGATCACCGGCGTCGCCGGGGCTTCGGCGAGGGCGTTTGGGCCGACCGTGGTGGCGATGCTCACCGCCCAGGGCGATGTCGTGTTGTCGGCCGGCGAAAACGTGACGCTGCTGACGAAGATCCACTCCGTTGGTGGCAATATTCAGGTCTTCAGCAAGACGGGTGATCTCGATCTTTCAGCTGGCTCGTTGCTCCTGAGCGCCAAGGTGGGTTCGGTCGACGTCGATGCCGACCATGGCTCGGCGAAGATCCAGCGGTTGGCGGGCGATGCCGGGGTCTCCGTGGATGCTCTGTACGGGGTCGAGGTGCTCGGCTCTGTGTATTCGGGGAGCGGCGGGATCTCGCTGTCCACACAGAACGGGGCCGCCGACGTGCGGCATTTGAACGCTCGCGACGATGTGCGAGTGACGAGCTTCCAAACGGCCACGCTCGGCGGGGAGATCGCCTCGGTACTCGGGGATGTCTTAGCCCAGAGCGCAGCGGGGGGAATTTTCCTGCAAGCGAATGTCGTCGCCGGCGGCGTGGTGTCGCTCGACGCGGAGACGTTCGTCGAGCAGAACCACGGGACGGGCGTGGAGCGCGTCGACGTGGTCTCGTCGGGCAGCGTGATTGCGGCGGGCGGGGCGGCGCAGATTCCGGAAGTCACCGTCACGATCGCCGGGCCCGCCGGCGTCGGGCAGACAGCTACGGCACAGGCGGTAATCGGCCAGCGGTCGCTGGGCCGCAATGCGCAGTCGGATGAAGAGACGATCGAATTCTTCATCGAATCGATTTTCATCACGAGTCCGGGCCGCGGGTATGCGCTCGGCGAGACGCCGGTGGTGACGATCGCGGGCATGCCGGGTGCGTTGGCGCGGGGCGTCGGCCCGACCAACCTGCGGAACGTGACCGCGGGCGATGGCATCGCGATCAAAGCCATCGATAACATTAATCTGCTCAATGCGTTCACTGCGACCGCCGGTGACGTGGCCATCGTCAGCGTGAGCGGCGACGTGGATCTTGACGGCGACACGCTCAATATCCATGCCGTCGATGGCAGCGTGGCGGTTGAGGCACGTGCAGGGTCGATTGCGATTCGAAATGCGTCCGCGGAGGGCGACATCGAGATCGCCGCCCGCGACCATGCGACCCTTGTCGGCGTTCTTAATGCTGCCACTGGCAACGTCGATATCACATCCACGACCGGCGACCTGAATCTCTATGCGAATGGCACGCGGGTGTCGGCGAAGGTCGGCGACGTGACGCTCACGAGCCTGACGGGCACGATCTCGACTCCGACGGTTTTGAGCGCGGGGGGCGATCTGACCATCGCGTCGTTCGGGACGCTGCAACTCAACGACGCGATCTCGTCGTTCGGCGGGGACATCGCGATCACGAGCTTTAACAACGTTGATCTCAAGAACGAGATCACCTCGAGCGGCGGCGATATCACCGTCCGCAGCACGTCGGGCGGCATCAATCTCGCCGGCAACCTGCACTCGCAGAACGACTCGGTGACGCTCGTCGCGAAGGCCGGCATCGTGCAGGCCGGGCGGGGCATCACGAGCGTGACGATGCTCGCGGGCGGCTCGGGCTACGGCGCCGGCACACTCGTGACGATTGCGCCGCCATCGGCGGGCGGAACGGCTGCTCGCGGCCGGGCCATCATCGGCACCGTGAACGGAGTGGCGGGCGTGATCACTGGCGTGCAGATCATCACGCCGGGCGTCGGCTACGCCGTGGGCGAGGAGGTGGACGTCACGTTCACCGGCGCTGGCACGGGAGCCAGCGGCTTCGCAGTGGCTGGCACCACGCCGCAGAACATCCTCGCCGGTGAGGCCGTGACGCTGCTCGCTGGAACTGGCGTGAAGATCCTCAACGCCGTCAATGCGACGAATGGCGATATCGAGATTCGCACAATCAACGGCAATCTCGACTTCAACTCGACGGAGGCGATTCTTAGTGCTGAGAACGGCGGTGTGACCCTGTCGAGCTTCAACGGTTCCATCTTGAGCCCGCCGGTGCTCCACGTTGCCGGCGATATCGTCATGGAGGCCTTCTCGGGGATCCCAGTCGCCAATCAGCTCACGTCCGACGCCGGCAGCATCCGCGTCGCATCGTCGAGTGGCAACGTGGCCCTGAATGCCAACGTGTTCGCTGCCGAGCGGGTCGAGCTCGTCGCCAAGACGGGCATCTCGCAGCCAAACGGGTTCATCCAGGCTGATTCGCTCGTCGTGACGAACGGGTCGAATACGGCGGTGAATCTCGGCAATGTCTTCAATAACGTGAATCAGCTCGCTGCCACGACGCTCGGCAGCTTCAGCTATACCGATGCCGACGACTTCGAGACGGGCGTCACCCGAAGTGGTCCGGTCGGTGTCGAACTCCGCGCGGACGCGCTGAGCCTGACGGCCCTCGCTCCGCTTTCGACCGTGCGGGTGGTCAGCGGCTTGCAGTACCGCAGCCTGAGCATCTCGGCGGGCGCGGCCTTCGGGGCGAACGTGGGGACGGTCGAGTATGTCGTTACCTCCGGTGGGGACTCGGCTGCCGCCAATGCCGCGTTCCAGGGCTCGCTCCGCGACATGACGCGGTATCTCAACGACAACACGGCCACCTACGTGCTCAACGGCTCGCGGGTGCCGCAGAAGTCGGCGATCGTGTTCGACGAAGACGGCTATCTCGTCGAGGAGATCATCGTGGCCGGCGCCCTGCCGGCGATGACGAAGCCGGTCATGTTCGACGGTGGCCGGCTCGAGCAGACGGCGACAGCCGATCGCATCGGGCTCCGCGGCACGGCGACTGCCGCGACTGGCCTGACGTTCGGCCTCGGATCGGGCGGCAGCACGCTGACCAAGACCGCGGCCTACGGCTTCACCAATGGCTCCGCCATCGTGATGGCCAGCGGCAATAACACCGTGACCGACGTGCATGCAGGCATCGATGCGTCGGGAACCGTGCGGTCCAACCGCGTGGGGCTGGATATCACCGGCACGGCTGCAGTGAACAACCTGATCGGATCGACCACATTCGACGTCGATCGGGCCAATCGGTTTGCCGGCAACTCGCTCGCCGGCGTGCTGATTCGCGGCGGGGCGACGGGCAACCGGGTGTTCGGCTCCATCATCGGCGACGAAACCGGCTTCGCTCCGGAACGCGGCAACGGTGATGGCATCCGCATCGCCAACTCGGCGGGCAATCAGATCGGAACACCGGAGGAGGTGCGACCGGATCTCGTGGGCTCCGTGAGCAACGTGATCATGGGCAACCGGATGGCGGGCATCCAGGTGCAAAACGCGAACGGCGGCACGTTCGCCGGGGCCAACCGGATCCGCAACAACTACATCGCCAACAATGCGACTGGCATCGGCGTCGTCGCGTCCAAGTTCGCAGTCCTCGGCGGGCTAGCAACCGATGCGGCCAATACGATCGTGAGCCAGACGGGCACGGGTATCGCCGTGTCGAATTCCTCGAACGTGCGGCTCATTGGCAACTACATCGGCCTCACGCCCGCCGGCGACATCGATTCCGAGACGCTTGCCGGCAACGGCGGCGACGGCGTGTTCGTGGGGAATGTGAGCCAGGCCGTCGAGATCATGGGCGGCAACCGGATCGGTGCGAACGGCGGCAACGGCGTGTCGATCGCCTCGGGGGCCACGGGCGTGGTGCTCACGGGTAACACCATCGGCGGCCTGCTGGATGACGGCACGCCTGCCGGCAACGCATTCGACGGCGTGGCGATCTCGACGGCCATCGGCAATACCGTGGGTGCGGGCAACGTGGTGGCCCGTAACGGCCGCCATGGCGTGAGCATCGCCGATGCCCGTGCGGCGTCGCTGACGGCTGGCAACCGCGTGGTTGGGTCGGAGATTACGGCCAATGCCGGCAGCGGGGTGTTCCTAAGTGGCGGCAGCTACTCGACGATCGGTGGGGCGGCTGCGGAAGCCAACCGGATCAACGCAAACGGCGGTAGCGGCGTGCGGATGGAGGTTTCTCCAGCCACGGGGGCTGCCACGGGGAACCTGATCCAGGGCAACCTGATCGGTGCCGACGCCAACCGCAGCGTGGATCCTGCCACGGGCAATATCGGCAACGGCAGCTCGATCGTCGGTGGCGTCGGTAACGTGATTGCCAACGGCAACGTGATCATGAACAACGCCGTGAACGGCGTGGAACTGCTCGGCGGGTCGGGCAACTCGCTCAACGCGATCGTGCTGGATGCCAGCAGTTCGGTG
>JBJTIE010000336.1:0-16618 GCA_046094845.1 Planctomycetaceae bacterium
TCGGTGATCTCGGGGTGCTGCCCCCCCTCCGCGCCGGCCCCGCCGCCAATTGGTTCCGCCCCCGCTCGCCCGCGGCCTTATTCCGGTGTTGGTGCAGACGGGCTGTCTGCCCACGGCCGCCTGACAGCCAATCACGATCCGCGGTCGCGTCTGGCGATCGTCCCAGCCGCGTTTTACAGGCTCGTCCGTGCGCTGGACCAAGGATGTCCCTGGCGTTGGTTTCAATTTCGCGTTCCCCAGACGATGGCCCGGACGACGGTGATCCGGCAGTGATCCACAGGGGAGGTACCAGAGGCCACAGGAGACGACGACATGATCGGCCCTGCAAAGAACAGGCTGCACGACTACGAGGCTGGTTGGCTGACGCTGCTCGTCAGCATGCGGGTGGCCACCGAGGCCGACGTAAAAGAGGCATGGCGCCGGGTCGCCCAGAAGGGCATTGACGACATGAACGAGCGGCGCGAGCGGCGGCGGCAACGGCGGAAGGGGCGGAACCGGCGGAATGGAAAGTGACCAGGAGCCGGCGGCGTCGCGTGGTGTGTCTCCGGTCGGGGCTACGCCCCTCCCTCCGACACACCACGCGGACTGTTCCCCAACTCTCTCATGAGCACTGGTACAGAAACCGGGAGGGGGTCAGATGCAGGCTGCGAACGATGCGTCATTTGACGATGCCATCTGGCACAACTTATAATGCCTTTTGGCACCACCCACACGGAGACGCGTTCCGATGGTCAGCATGAAGGAACTGACGAAGTTCATGGGAGGCCCGCGATTCGTCGGGTCTCCGCGATCCGACTTCGAGTTCATCGTCGCGATTCGACGAGGACTCCCGGCGGGGGTGATCGAATGCGTCGCCGCGTCATCGTCGCTCACCGAAGACGAAATTCTCCGGGCGCTGCGAATCGCAAAGCGCACGGCGGCTCGCCGCAAAGCAAAAGCCTCGCGGCTCAAGGCCTTCGAGTCGGAGTTGATCTACCGGTTGAGCAAGGTGATGGTGGCAGCCACCGAGGTACTCGGTGACCGAGCCAAGGCGAGAGAGTGGTTGCTCGCGGAGAATCGGGCCCTGCACGGCGAGCGGCCAATCGATCTCTTGGACACTGCAATCGGCTTCGAAGACGTGCTCGATGTTCTTCGTCGCATCGACTACGGAGTCTACAGCTAGCCATGGAGTTCTGGCGGCTATGCCGAGCGAAGCACGAAGCGACGGCGTTGAGCGGCGTCGGGGCCGAAGAGGCGGGCGGGCGATGGAACCACAAAGGCTATTCGATGGTCTACACGTCGGAACACCTCTCCCTGGCGGTTCTCGAACTGTTCGTGCATGTCTCCGCCGCAAGCGTTCCAGACGATTTGATCTCGATCCGTGCATCGCTGCCAGATTCCGTGCCTGTGCGCGAGCTCGTCGAATCGGACTTGCCTCCCCATTGGCGAACCTACCCGGTTCCCGCAGAGCTTCGGGACATCGGCACAGCGTGGCTGACCGAAGGACGAACGGCAGTTCTCGTCGTGCCATCCGCCATCAACCCACAGGAACGAAACCTCCTCCTGAATCCGAGACACTCGGACATGAAAAAGTTGCGGGCGGGGCCCGGAGAGCCGTTCCAATTCGATCCACGCATGTTCGGCCGGTGAGATCAACGCCCTGGAGGAGGACCAGTTCGACCGACTCCGCGGCTACGGGCGTTGCTCGGGCGCGATTCACGGCCTCGACTACGACGATGGCAAGAATGTGAAGCTGGCCGGCTGCTGGCGATTGACACCCGCACGGAGCTCTTGATCGGCATCGCCGAGCGACGCGGGTTTCCGTCACGCTACCGCGCTGTGTCGCTGCTCCACATCACAGCTATCGAGCCGACCGATTCGACGGCCGCGGCGTAGTCGTCGCGAATTTCCGCCGCAAACCCGCGGCTGCGTTCCCTGCCCGCGGGACGGACGGTAGACTCGGGAACTCGGACGCGGCAGCGACTTTTTCGCCTGCCGAATCCGGAGGGTAAGCGAATGGCTAGCGGCGACACTGGAAATGTCGTGCCCCGAAAGGGGTTGTGGGTTCGAGTCCCATGCCCTCCGCTTTTTCAGGCCCGTCATCCGGGCGGGTGTGTCGGCGTAGCTCATGGCGGTTCTTCTCGACATCAAAAACGCGTCGAAGCGGTATGGAGACCAGGTGCTCCTCGACCGCGCGTCGGCCACGATCACCGATGACGGCAAGGTCGGCTTCATCGGCCGCAACGGCGCCGGCAAGAGCACGCTCCTGCGGGTGATCCTCGGCGAGGAGGAACTCGACGGCGGCGAGGTCGTCCGGCATCCCCGGCTGCGGCTCGGTTACCTGCGGCAGCACGATCCGTTTTTGCCCGGCGAGACGGTGCTCGACTTCCTCAAGCGGGACAGCGAACGCCCTGACTGGAAATGCGGCGAGGTGGCCGGCCAGTTCGAGATCAAGGGCGCCACGCTCAACGGTCCCGTGCACGCCCTCTCCGGCGGCTGGCAGACCCGCGTGAAGCTCACCGCCCTGCTCCTCCATGAGCCGAATCTGCTTCTGCTCGATGAGCCGACGAACTTCCTTGACCTGCGCACGCAGATCCTCCTCGAACACTTCCTGCGCGGCTTCGACGAGGCCTGCCTGATCGTGTCGCACGACCGGGCATTTCTCGGGGCCACCTGTGATCGCACGCTCGACCTCTCCCGCGGCACGCTGACGACGTATCCGGGGAAGGTCGATGCGTTTCTCGAATACCAAGAGGAGCGGCGGCTTCACGCCGAGCGGTCCAACGCCAGCGTGCTCGCCCGCAAGCGGGAGCTTGAAGACTTCATCGCCCGCAACAAGGCCCGGGCCTCAACCGCCTCTCGGGCCAAGTCGAAGACGAAGGAGCTCGAGCGGCTGGAACTCGAGGAGATCGCCACCGACGAGCCGACGGCCGCGATCCAGTGCCCCGCCATCCAGCCCCGCAAGGGGCCGGCGGCCCGCTGCACGAATCTGAAAATCGGCTACGGCGACCGTGCGGTGGCCGAAGGCATCGACGTCGAGATCGTGCACGGCTCGCGGGCCGCGATCGTGGGCGACAACGGCCAGGGCAAGACGACGTTTCTGCGGACGCTCGTCGACTCGCTGCCACCCCTCTCCGGCCACGTGAAGTGGGGCTACGGCTGCGAGCTCGGGATCTACGCCCAGCACGTCTACACGAGCCTGGCCCCGGAACAGACGGTGCTCGGCTATCTCGAACGGGCGGCCGCGGTGGGCACGAAGTCGCAGCGGATCCTCGACGTGGCCGGGGCGATGCTCTTCCGCGGCAAGGCGGTCGAGAAGCGGGTCGAGGTGCTCTCCGGCGGCGAACGGGCCCGGCTCTGCCTGGCCGGGCTGCTGCTCGGCTCATCCAACGTGTTGATCCTCGACGAGCCTGGCAACCATCTCGACGTGGAGACGGTCGACGCCCTCGCGCGGGCCCTCGTCAACTACGCGGGCACCGTGATCTTCACCAGCCACGATCGGTCGTTCGTTCGCACCGTGGCCACGAACGTGGTCGAGGTGAAGGACGGACGCGTGGTGAATTACCTCGGCAGCTACGAGCAGTATCTCGCGGCGATGAACCAGGAGATCGACGCGGAGGAGGAGGCGACCGGCCGGACGGCCCCGCCCCGCAAGCCCGCTCCGCAAGCCGGTGGCGGGAAGGCCAAGCCCTCCTCGGGCCGCAGCGAACGGGACGCCCGCCGGGAGATCGGCAACCTCGAGCGGGCGATCGCCCGGCTCGACGCCGACAAGAAGCGGTGCAACGAGGCGCTCCTTGCCACGACCGACGTCGAGGCGGCGATCAAGCTGCATGCGGAGCTGACCGAGCTGACGACGAAACTGGCCGCCGCAGAGGAAAGCTGGCTGGCCCTGCAGGAGCAGATCACCGCCGACGGCACCGCGTGACCATTCGTCATGTGCTGCCGCCATGAGGCGGATCGCCAGATCGAACGCCAGGGAAGAAGCGGCTCCGCGGCGGCCCTCCCTCTGGCGGCGTCAGAAAATCATCGGGCTGGGCGAGCAGCGCCAGGGGCCGCGAGCGGATGCCCCGGCGGGTGAGAAACTCCGCCCGGTCGAGCAGCTCGAGCGGCAGCTCGAAGTAGGCCGGTAGCTCATCACAGCTCTCGTGGGCGTCGATGATCGCGATGCCGTGCATGCCGGGCGGCTGATACATGAGGCACCAGCCGTAGATGCCGGAGCCGGTCAGCTGTCCGAGGCCGCGCCGGTGCCGGGACTTCCCAGCGGCACGCCGGCGGACCGGCCCGCGGATGTCTTCCGGCGAGATCAAGACGACGGCCTCACGGGTTCGCGGCGGCGAATGCAGCGGGAGCGGTGTCTGCGAGTTGTGCGGCCGCAGGGTGCCGTCGAGCGATACCTGCACCCACCAGGGGCCGCCCTGAACCGACTGGGTCAGCACCGCTCGGCCGATGGCCAGGGGGCGATAGCAGGCCTGGTCGTCTCCGGAAGGAAGCAGACGCAGCGGAAGATCGACGACGGTAAGACGGTGTGCCACGGGCGATTCCCAGATGTCGTGGTGAGGGGTGATGCGGCCCACACCCTAGAATTCCCCAGGGACATCCTTGGTCCACCGGCGGAACCGCCCCGCCGAAGGTAGGCTCTTTCTGCGGGTTTTCCCCGATTCCCGTCCCCACACCCTTGGCCGCGCATCCATGGACTCGATCAGCCGTCACGAGCAGCTCCTCCGCGTCTTTCACCTCATCGACATCCTCTTCGGGGCCCGGCACCCGCTCACCACGGCCGAACTGAAGGACCGACTCCAGAACCGGGGCGTGATCGACGAGATGTCTGACAAGAACATCCGCCGCGACATCGACTTCCTGGAGAAGTTCGGCTACGCCCTGAAGCAGTCGAGCAAAAAGTCACCCCGGGGCACGACCTGCCACGCCTGGTCGATCGAAGCCGGCCGCGGATCCGCAGAGCTGGCCGCCCCCGCCGTCACGCTCCCCGAACTGCTCTCGCTCGCCGCCGCCCGCGATCTCCTGGCGCCGCTCGCCGGCACGGTCTACTGGCGGGGCATCGGCCAATTGCTCGACAGGCTCGAGCGGGTGGCCACGCCGCAGTTGCTCGACTACGCGGCGGCCCACAAGGAAGGGCTCGTCGTCCATCCGAAACCGCCCGCCGCCAAGTATCGCTCCCGCACGCTCAATGCCGTGAACCGGGCGATCCGACGGGCCCATGAGCTCATGATCCGCTACACGAGCCTCTCCGACCAGCGGCCGCGGCAGGCCACGATCCGGCCGGAGGCCCTCGTGATCTACGACGGGGCGATCTACATCGCCGGCTATCGGGCGCCGCAGCGGAGTGGACGGGGACGACCTGCCGACGACGGCATACGGTTTTTCAAGCTCGATCGGGTGAGTGATGCGAAGGTGACGTCGCGACCGTTCGATCGCCGCGACGTGCCGGTCGAATCACTGCTCGCCGACAGCATCACGATCTACCGCTCCGCTGCGGAGCCGCGCCGGTTTCGGATTCGCGTCGATGCGGAGCGGGCCCGCTGGGCCGTCGAGAAGCCATTTCATCCGCGGCAGAAGGTGCGGAAGCTGGCCGACGGCGGCGTGATGCTCGACATCGAGCGGGCCTGGGATGAGGAGCTGATCCCGCAGTTGCTCGCGCTCGGAGCCTTCGCGGAGGTGGTGGAGCCGAAGGACGTGCGGGAGCGGCTTGCCGAAGAGGCCCGGCGGATCGTGGCCCGGTATGAGGGCATCCCCGTGGTCCGCACACTCCGTGTGCGCGAGGGGGGATGAAGGCCACGGGCCGAACGACGGCAGGCCGAAGGCTCGTAAACCAGCCAGCCAATAGCTGGGGCCCGCGGCTTTCTTGCCGTGGGCCGCACACGGAGTGTGCGGACTACGGTGGGACAAGCAGCGCCTCTACCGCCGCCAGCGGCACCTCGATCCAGGTGGGACGATTCTGCAACTCGTAGGCCAGCTCGTAGAGCGCCTTGTCGAGCACGTAGGCTGCCAGGAGGGCGTCCGCGTCTGCTGGCCGCGCCGGCCACCAGGGCTGGCCCGACACGCAGCTGGCGTAGCCGTCCACGTAGCGCTGCTGCAGGTTCGCCGCTGCGGCGGCCGCATAGGCAGGGCCGCCGTCCCGGGCTGCGCACCGCAGCAGATAGTCGAGCGAGCGGCACATGCCGGCCACGTCCTTGCAGGCCGACGTCTTCGCCCGCCGCTCGTCGAGCGACCGGCCCGGCTCGCCTTCGAAGTCGATCACGAGCGGCTGGTCGCCCGACGTGAGCAGCACCTGGCCAAGATGGTAGTCGCCGTGCACGCGGATGGCGGCGGCCCCCGAGTCGAGCTTGGCCACGGAGTCGAGCCGCGAGACGAGGTCCGCGCGACGAGCGGCCACGGCCCGCAGTCGCGCGGCGATCTGGGGGGCGATCTGGGGGGCGACACGCGGCCCCGGCTCCGCGATGAGCCGGCAGACGGCGTCGGCGTGGGCCGCAAGGGCGTGGGCCTGCGAATGGCGATCGGCCGCAGAGGGGAAGACCGGAGCGAATGCTGCGACGTCGCTCCGTGATGCAAGCGCCGCGTGCATCTCCGCCGTGACGCCGGCGAGGATATCGATGATCGCCAGCACTCGGGGACTGACGCCGCCGTCGGCTCGCAACAGGCCAAGCAGCCTGTCCCAGCCAACATCGCACCCGAGTGCGAATTCGTGGACGCTCGCCAGCGTCGTGGCCGGACCGCCGTCGGCCGGCTCATAGTCGAGCCAGCCGCAGAGCCTGGGAGTGCCACGCCACGACGCCCGCTCCGCCAGGAATGCACCCACCTCTACTTCCGGCTGGATGCCGGCTCGGCACCGCCGCACGAGCTTCACGGCGAACGTCGCGCCACCGACGGTCACACGACACGACGTGTTCGACGCATCGGGGCCGATGATGGCGACGGTCGGGCTCCCCGCCGGCAGCGTCGGCAGCGGGCCCACGGCATGGCCGATCACTCGTCCCCGCCCGCCCACCTGCGCTGCACCGGCCCACACCGTGTCGATCAGCCAGCGGGCGAATGCAGGCGTCGTCGTCATATCGGCGGCACCGGCATCGACGGCCACCACGTAGCGGGCCGATTCCCCGCCGCTCGCGACATCCACGATCGCGAGCGTTGCCGCGTCGGGCAGCGGAATACCATCCACGAGCGAGACCGCCTCGATGCCCTGCCCCTTGCCGGCGAACCACCTCGCCTGCGGCAGCCGTGCGGCGATCGCGGCGACGAGCGGGTCGGGTGGAAGCGACGTCATGCGGGCACGAGCCTGAAGACGCGCACGGGCTCGTCGGGCGTGCACTCGATCGTGATGCCCGTGAGATCCCAGGCATGCGTCGAACCCGCGAGCAGGTCGTGGGCGATCACCTGCTCCACATCGTCGAGGCCGACGGTGTCGGGAGCGAGTGCGAGGAGCCCGCTGCGTGCTTCGGCAGCCTCGAGGTTCACGACCACGAGCACGCGGTTGCCGCTGGCCGCATCGAACCGCATCCAGGCCAGCAGGTGCGGGTCATCGATGGGCTGCGGGATTGGCCGCCGGTTGCGGGCCAGCGCCACCTCCTCGCGGCGGATCGTGTTGAGGCAGCGGATGAAGGGGGCGAGGCTCTCTGGTGCGTCGAGGTTCCACCGCTTGATCTCGTACTTCTCGGAGTCGAGATACTCCTCGCTCCCCGGCTCGCGGGGCGTGGCCTCCAGAAGCTCCATCGCCGGCCCGTAGATGCCCCAGTTGCCGACGGAGAGTGCGGCGAGCGCGAGCCGCACCATGAACATCGGCCGGCCGCCGGTCTGGAGCGTCTCGTGGAGGATGTCGGGCGTGTTCGGCCAGAAGTTCGGCCGGAAGAAATCGGAGATCGGCGGCGTCGTCACCTCGACGAGATACTCCGCCGTCTCACGCTTTTCCGTCCGCCAGGTGAAGTAGGTGTAGGACTGCGTGAAGCCGAGCTTCGCCAATCGATACATCGTCTTCGGCCGGGTGAAGGCCTCGGAGAGAAAGAGCACGCCCGGATGCGTCCGGTGGATGTCGGCGATCAGCCACTCCCAGAAGGCGAACGGCTTCGTGTGCGGATTATCCACGCGGAAGATCCGCACCCCCTTCTCCACCCAGAACCGCACCACGCCCGCAATCGCCTCCCAGAGCAGCCGCCACTGCTCGCACTGGAAGTCGAACGGGACGATGTCCTGATACTTCTTGGGCGGATTCTCGGCGTATTGGATCGTGCCATCGGCCCGGTGTCGAAACCATTCGGGGTGCTCGCGGATCCAAGGATGATCCGGCGCGCACTGGATCGCGAGATCGAGCGCCAGCTCCATGCCCAGTGACTCGGCCCGGCTGCGGAGCCGCTCGAAATCGGCGAACGTGCCCAGCCGCGGGTGGATGGCGGTGTGGCCCCCTTCGGCGGAGCCGATCGCCCACGGGCTGCCGACATCGGTGGCGGTCGCCTCGAGCGAATTGTTGCGGCCCTTGCGATGCGAGACACCGATCGGATGGATCGGCGTGAGGTAGAGCACGTCGAAGCCGAGGTCGCGGACGTAGTCGAGCCGGTCGGCGAGGTCGGCGAGCGTGCCGTGCTCACCCGGCACCGCCCCCCACGACCGCGGAAAGACCTCGTACCAGGCGCTGGTGCCGGCCCGGCCGCGATCGACCCAGACCGTTCGCACTGGGTCCAGCCGCGTTTCGTCGCGGCGATCAGCGTACTGCGTCATCAGTTCCCGCAGCCGCGGCTCGCGGGCCGCCTGCGGGCCATCGGCCCCCTTGAGCCGCTGGGCGAATCGCTCGATCTCGCCGGCGATGGCCGCGGGGGCGGCATGGGCCGCCGCGGCCACGATCTGCGCGCCGGCCGCCAGATCGACGGCCAGTTCGTCCCCCGCCTCTGCCCGGCGGCCGAGATCACGGAGCCAGCTGCCGAACGTATCGACACGTCCCGTCACGGCGAACTGCCAGAGGCCGAGCTGATCGGCCGGGAACGAGGCCTGCCAGCGGTCGTTGCCGAGGCAGGTCATCGGTGCGACATTCCACTGGCCGGCATCGCCGTGTCGCCACAAGAGCCGGCAGTCGAGTTCCTCGTGGCCGTCGCAGATGATGTCGGCCTCGACGATCACCTGGTCGCCGCGCAGCCGCTTGGCCGCGAACCGGCCACCATCGACATCGGGGCTCACCCGCTCGATCGCGACCCGGCGGGGCCGGTGAGACAATGGATCGGCTCCTGGCACCTGGGGCTCCTACATCGGCGGGCAGGGAGGCGTCTGGCCTTCCTCGTAGACGACGGGCTGGCCGACGATCGTACCTCCCATCTGCTGGCAGCAGGGATCGACGCCGCCGGTCGGCACGACGGCCGCGCCCATCTGCGGGGCGGGCATCACGCCGCCCGGTGGCGCGGCCATGCCCACCGGCTGGGCCATCTGGGGCTGCGGGTAGACAGGGGGCGCCAGCGGCGGCGCGTACGAATATTGATTGGCCTTGTTGTGGGCACAGCCGACGAGGCCGGCCATGCACAGGCCGGCCGCGATCACCGATCGCTTCATGCGGTCTTGTCTCCGATGGCCTCACCCTGGCGGAGCGGACGGTACGGAAGCCCGCAGCCCGATGAAAGGGCAAAAGCCCGGGCTACTCGAAGAGGGCGATCGAGGCGGTGAAGCCGTGGAGGCAGTTGCGGCGGCCGATCGGGCCGATCTCCCCCTGGGCGAAAAACCCGGCCGCCGGCAGCCGGCCGAGGCATTCCTGCACGCAGGAGGCGTCATGGTGAGGCTCCGCGAAGAGCCGGCTCCCACGCCCATTGCAGGTGAAGACGAGCGCGCCGGCCGGCATGGCCCCGGTGTCTCGTTCGGCCACGAGCAGCTCACGCAGGTCGTCGTGGGCGCTGGCCGCGTCCCGCACGTGGAACTGCACGGTCTGCCCGGTCCGCAGCGTGTCGCCGACGGCGATCACCCCCGACTCGGGATCGGCCCCGACCACGTTCCGCACGAGAAAGTCGCCGCGGCCGAACGTGTCGCGATACTCGGTCGCGGCCCGGCCCACGTGGAGCGAGTCGCGGACGAGTGCGCGATCGGCGTCGCTCAACTCGCCGTAGACCTCCCGCAGCCGCTCGAGCGCCGGCCGTCCCCCCAGCTCGATGAGCATGTTCGACTCGGCCCGGGTGATCACCAGCGGCCGCCCGATCGGCCGGCAGCCCTGCGATACGACCGGCCGCACTCGAGCCCCGCCGCCGATCACCGCACCGACGGCGCCCGAGTCGTAGGTTCGCTCGCCCACGACGAGCGTATTCGCGCCGGGCCGCGATCCGCCGCTGGCCATGCCGCCGATCACCGGCACGCCGGGATGCTCCTCCTCCATCCGCCGCAGAAATGCATCGACGGGAAACGAAAACGGATCGGCGAGCAGGATCAGCGACGCGTCCGTCGGCCAGTCGCCGTCGAGGCCGGCCGGCCAGCCCGCGAACATGCCGCCGTCGGGCGTCTGGGTGTATTCGAGCGACACGGGCCGGATGACGCCGCCGGGCAACGACGCGAGCCAGACCGCGACCGCCGGCCCCGATTCGTGCTCCACTCCATCGGCGAGCACACCCTCCGCCGTGGCTCCGATAAGCGTGCGGGCCGGCACGAGATCGGTGAGCGACTCGAGGGCCGGACGGATCCCAGCGCCATGAGCCGACGACACGAACACCACGCCGAGGTCGGCCGCCATGCCCGCGAGTCCCGCCGCCGCCTGATGCGCCGCCTCGCGCAGGGCCGACTCGAGCTGCGGATGCGTCGATCCGCCGCTGCCGCAGCGAGCCGTCGTGGTTCGGCCGGCCGGTGCGGTCATGTTTCGATCTCGGCGAACGACGTCACCGCCTCGTGCTCGTAAATGCCGCCGGCATCACGGTTGCCCGGCCGCACGGCGAGGGCCGTCGCCATCCCGGCGGCCCGGGCCGCATCGAGTTCGGCCCCGACGTCGCTCACGAACAGGATCTGCCGCGGGGCGAGCCCCATGTCGGCCGCGATCGCCGCATAGCTCGCCTGCTCCCGCTTCGGACCGGTGGTCGTGTCGTAATGGCCGCGGAGGCAGGGCGTCAGATCGCCGGCCGACGTGTGGCGAAAGAAGAGCTGCTGGGCCTCGATCGAGCCCGATGAATAGATCCGCACGTCGAGACCGGAGTCGGCCCACTGGGCGAGCGCCGGCGGCACGTCGGGGAACACGTGCGACACCATCTCGCCCGACTCGAATCCGCTCCGCCAGATCATCCCCTGGAGGGCCTTGAGCGACGTGTCTTTCACGTCGCGGTTCATGAAGTCGATCGCGGCCATCGCGACCCGGGCCAGGCCGGCATCGTCGTCGCAGGCATTCGCGGGAAGCCCCGCGGCCGCGGCCAGGCCTTGGGCCGCCGCCCGCACGGCGGGATCGCCGCGCCGGGAGACGAGAAAGTCGGCGACGTGCCGCTTGGCATGCTCGAAGAGCACGTCGTAGACGAACGAGATCGATGACGTCGTGCCCTCGACGTCGAGCAGGATGCCCCTGCCGTCGAAGACGATCACGAGTCCGTCCTTCCCGCCACCCACGCCGGCCCGAGGCACAACGGCTCGTAGCCCTCGTGCACGCCGTCAGGGAGGTAGTGGGGCGTCCAGCCGCTCATGTCTTGGAACAGGCGGATCGCGCGGATGCGGCGGTCGTTGCAGAGATCGAACCAGTGCCGCGTGCCGAGCGGCACGCTGATCAGGTCACCCGCCCAGACTTCGATGCCGAACACGGGCTTCGTGTCGTCGCCCGGATTGATGTGAAACACGCCCCTGCCCTGCAGGATGAACCGCACCTCGTCCTCGGTGTGGGTGTGCTCCTTGGCGAACTTCGCGAGCATCGCGTCGAGGTTGGGCGTCTCGGGATAGACGTCGATCACGTCGGCCGTGACGAAGCCGCCCCGCTCCTTGAGCACGTCGATCTCCGGGGCGTAGGCCGCGAGGATCTGTTCGGCCGGGGCTGCTGGGTCGACGCGGTCTGCGAGCGGCCACCGCTCGTAGTGGATGCCGTTGGCCGCCAGGAACGCGGTGATCTCGGCCGGGTCGGTGATCTGCCGGTTCTCGGCAGGAACGGTGACGATCGCCATCGCGTGTGTCTCCGATGAGAGAGAAGATGAAGGCCCGGGCCGGGCGCGACTGTTATGTGTATCTACTGTTGCTGCTGGTGCTGCTGCTGGACAGCCTGCCGTGGCTGCGGCGTTGCCCCGGCGGCGGCGGGCAGCATCCGCGTGCGGCCCACCACCTCGAACAGAAACTCGTGGATCTCGATGTGCCGTCGGGCCTCGGTGAGATCGCGGCCCCAGGTGTAGAGCCCGTGCCGCGAGAGCAGGAAGCCGTGACACGGGGAGCGGGCGGCCGACCAGTCGAGGGCGGCGAACCGGTGGCGGATCCGCTGGGCCAACTCCGTCATATCTTGCGTGTTGGCGAAGATCGGCACCTCGACGAACGTGTCGTGGGTGGTGATGCCCTCCAGCCCCTTGAGCATCTCGTAGCCCTCGATCCGCAGGCTACCCCGGGCGAGGTCGGAGCCCGAGAGGATCGTGCCCCAGGTGGAGTGGGTGTGGAGCACGGCGCCCACGCCCGGCACGGTGCTCGCGATCAGGCAGTGGAGGAGCGTCTCGGCCGACGACTTGCGGCCGGAGCCATCGACCGGCTTGCCGGCGGCGTCGACCCGCACGAAGTCGTCTCGGCCGAGGACCGATTTGTCCTTGCCGCTGACGGTGATCAGCAGCTCCAGAGGGTCGCGCGACGCCACCACGCTGTAGTTGCTGCTCGTGCCCAGCGACCAGCCTCGGGAGTGGAACTCGCGGCCCACGGCCCGCAGCTGATCGATCGTGTCGGCGGATCCCGCCTCGGCAAACGTGATGCTCATAGTCCGACGTTGTATGCCACCAGCCCGAGCCCTGGCAACGAACCACTCACAGGTACGGGCTGAACAGCCGCGCGATGCCGTCGCGGAGCCGCACCGGCAGGCTGCGGGCATCGACCTCGGCGAGCGTCTTGCGACGGGAGCGGGCGATCACCCCGGCGATCCGCCGGTCGAGCCCCGCGGCCAGCTCACGGTCGTAGGTCTCGACGTTGAACTCGAAGTTGAGCCGCATGCTGCGGTCGTCCCAGTTGCCGCTGCCGAACAGGGCCCAGGCTGCATCGACCACCATCAGCTTCGTGTGCTCGAAAGGAGGCGGCGACATCCAGACGTTGCAGCCCTTGCCGAGCACCTGCCAGAGCAACGCCGTCGACGCCCAGCTCACGAGCGCGAGGTTGTTCTCCTCGGGCAGCACGATGTCCACCTGCACGCCGCGCATCGCCGCCACGTCGAGCGCCTGGCAGACGGCGTCGTCGGGCAGAAAATAGGGCGTCATGATCCGCACCGACTTCTGCGCCGCCGCGAGCGCCCCCACGAGCACGAGCTTGATCCGACCGATGTCGGGATCGTCGGGTCCGTAGCGGATGCCGCGGGCGAGCATCGTGCCGACGGCGGCGAGGCTCGGCTCCCACGCCGGTCCGGTGAGCATCTCCTCGGTGGCGAAGGCCCAGTCTTCCGTGAACACCTCGAGGAGCTGGGCGACGATCGGGCCGCGGAGGCTGAAGTGGGTGTCGCGAACGGGATGCGCGGGCTGGTGCTCCAGCCAGCAGCCGTCGCGGATGTTGAGGCCGCCGGTGAAGCCGAGCTCGCCGTCCACGACCATGATCTTGCGATGGTTGCGAAGGTTGGCGTACGGGAAATAGATCGGCACGCTCGTGGGCAGGAACCGCTCGGCCCGCACGCCCATCGTGGCGAGCACGTTGAGAATCGAGGGGACGGTGTACGACGCCCCGATGCCGTCCACGAGCACCCGCACCTCCACGCCCCGCCGCATCGCCGCGGCGAAGATCTTGCCGGTGGGGTCGTTGTCGAAGATGTAGGAGGCGAGGCCGATGCTCCGCTTCGCCTGGGCGATCGCCTCGAGCATCCGCGGGTAGGCCTCGTCGCCGCCGGCGAGGACGTCGATCTGGTTGCCATCGACGAGCGGCCGGTCGGTCACTTCGCCGACGAGCGTGGCCAGTGACCGCAGCGGACTCCCCTCCGGCCCGACGGCGGCCTCCAATCGCGGTGTCGTCGGGATGGCCCCCTGCATCTCGTGCAGGATTCGGGTCTGGCCGGCCCAGAGCTGGGTCGCCCGCGAGCGAATCCGGTTGACGCCCAGCACGGCGTAGGCGATCGCCCCGAACACGGGTGACAGCCAGATCAGGCCCACCCAGCCGATCGTGCTCCGCGTGTCACGCTTCACGAGGATCGCGTGGGCCGAAGCCACCAGGTTGATGGTGAGAATCGAGCCGGCCAGCACGTGCGGCCAGAGCACGAGCCACCACCGCCACGCCTCGAGTGCCAGGGACTGCATGCGACGTCGAGGCCCCGCGGCTGTTCGGCTGATGGTGGGCGATACGCGACCGCTGCAATATAGTATTGGCTGCCCAATCCCTCCCACCAACGAGCCCCGGCGGCGCTCTCCGTGCCTGCCGGCTTTGCCGTCGAGCGACTCGTGAGCCTCGGGGGATCTGAACCGGGCTATCCATGCCAGGGCGGTTTTTATCCCTGCTGTGTCACGCTCGGCGGAAGCGAACAAGAGTCTCTGTTACGACCACGAACGCATCAACCAGCCGGTCTCCGTAGCCGTCGAGCAGCCTTGAGAGCGTAGCAATCTTTGCCGCCGCACGCTCGTCCTCGAGTCGGAGGAAGATAACGCCGCGGTGGGATCGTTTATCGCGATAAACTTTTTCACCGAAGTCCTTGTCGTTCGTGATCAAGACCCAGTTTTCAGAATAGGCCTTCTGAAGAATGTCGTCGTCGGGCAAGCCCCGCGCCGACTCGTAGACTGAAAAAACTTCGTGCGACCGATCCCGCAGCCAACGTGCAACGGCGGGGCCGGTGCATTCATCGACGAGAAATCGCATTCACGCCGACTCCGCGACTAGCGGCATGAAGGCAGAGTCGGACAATGCGTGGGATGCGAAAAGCAGGCACGCCTGAATGTCTTCAGGCGCAAGTCCATCATACTCAGCCACAAGGTCGGCAGGGGCAGATCCATGAGCCAGATGATTGAGGATGAATTCGACCGTCAGTCGCGTGCCCTTGATGACCGGCTTCCCCACCATCACGCCGGGGTCGCATGTGATCCGCTCCAGAAGTTGCTGGTCGCTCATTGGACAACTCAACGATAAGGTGAAGCCGAGGAAGTGATACGTGTGTTCAGTATACAGGCCAGCCACTGCTGGTCAATCACGATCGAGCCGCTCATCTTCTTTCAACGCCGTAACGAGCGGGCGGGGCATCTGCCTTCCATGGTCAAACAGGCACGTTCCGTTTCCCAGTCGTCGCTGATCTCGAAGAGCACGGCGTAGGCGATTCGCCACCACCGCCACGCCTCGAGTGCCAGGGACTGCATGCGACGTCGAGGCCCCGCGGCTGTTCGGCTGATGGTGGGCGATACGCGACCGCTGCAATATAGTATTGGCTGCCCAATCCCTCCCACCAACGAGCCCCGCCATGCCTCTCCTGCTCATGATGCTCGCCTGCGGCCTTGCTCTGGATGCCGCCGCTGCCGCCGCTGCCGCTGCGGCCGCTGCGGCCGATGCACCGATCGCGCCGCCGCAGTCCCGCTGGGAGCAGCCCGTCGAGGCGATGCCCGTGGCCGGCACCGAGGCGGCGGCCACGCCGGGGGCCCCGGCGGCGTTCTCCGTGCCAGCCGGCTTTGCCGTCGAACGCCTCTTCGTGGTGCCCGCAGGTGTACTCGGCTCGGGGGTCTGCCTCGGCACCGATGGCGAGGGCCGCCTCATCGCCAGCGACCAAGGAGGCCAAGGCCTCGTGCGGATCACGCCGGCGCCGCTCGACGGGTCGGGGCCGACCGTCGTCGAGAAGATTCCCGTGCCGCTCACGGCGGCCCAGGGTCTGCTCTGGGCGTTCGATTCACTCTACGTGGTCTGCAACGGCGGCCCGGGCAGCGGCCTCTACCGCGCAACCGACTCCGACGGCGACGACATGCTCGACAGGGTGGAGAAGCTGCGCGAGCTGCCGGGGGGCGGCGAGCACGGCCCGCATGCCGTCCGCCTCTCGCCCGACGGCACGCGGCTGTTCGTGATCTGCGGCAACCACACGAAGCTGCCCTTCGCCGTCACGGACGTCACGCCGCCGCAAACGATGGGAGGCATCCGGCCGAACCAGCGCCGCGTCGAGCTGCCGGCCGACGGCACGAGCCGCCTGCCGGCCAACTGGGACGAAGATCAGATCATCCCGCGGATGTGGGACGCCAACGGCCACGCCGTCGGTCTCCTCGCCCCCGGCGGCTACGTGGCGAGCACCGACCGAGACGGGAAGACCTGGGAGGTGTGGACGGCCGGCTATCGCAATCCCTATGACTTCGCCTTCAACGCCGACGGCGAGATGTTCGTCTACGACGCCGACATGGAGTGGGACGTCGGCCTGCCGTGGTATCGCCCCACGCGGGTCAACCACGCCACGAGCGGCAGCGAGCTCGGCTGGCGCTCGGGCTCGGGCAAGTGGCCGGCCTGCTTCCCGGACAGCCTCCCCGCGCTCGTCGACATCGGCCCGGGCTCACCCGTGGGCGTGGCCTTCGGCTACGGCACGAAA
>JBJTIE010000337.1:0-30427 GCA_046094845.1 Planctomycetaceae bacterium
GAGGAGCCCGCCGCTGAGGAGCCCGCCGCTGAGGAGCCCGCCGCTGAGGAGCCCGCCGCCCCGTCGGCGGCCGACCCGTTCGGCGCCGCCGGCAGCGAGCCGCTGCGGCGCTGGATCGACGACACGGGCAGCTACGCGACCGTGGGCATGCTCGTGGAACTGCGAGCGGACGGCGTCGAAATTCGCAAGGGCAACGGCCGCTCCGTGATCGTGCCCCTGGATCGGCTCAGCGATCACGACCGGTCCTATGCCGCGGCCGCCGGAGCCCGGCTGGCCGCGGAGCGGACGGCATCGTCCAGCGCGACGGCCGGACTGTAACAATCACTTGTCGTTCAGCACGGCCACGGTCGCGAAGGCCTTGCCTTCGAGCATCTCGAGCGACGCGCCACCGCCGGTGGAGACGTGGCTCACCTTGTCGGCGTAGCCCATCTGCTCCACGGCGGCCGCCGAGTCGCCGCCACCGATGATCGTGATCGCCCCCTTGGCGGTCGCCTCGGCGACGGCATCGGCCACGGCCTTCGTGCCCGCGTCGAACGGTGGCAACTCGAACACCCCCATCGGGCCGTTCCAGACGACGGTGCCGGCGTTTCGGATGATGTCGGCGTAGCGCCGGGCCGTCTCCGGGCCGATGTCGAGGCCCTCGAAGCCGTCGGGAATTGCGCCGGCCTTCACCACTTGCTTGTTCGCCGCGGCCGAAAAGTCGTCGGCGCAGTGCGTGTCGATGGGGAGCACGAGTTTCGAGCCCCCCTTGGCCAGCAGTTCGCGAGCCAGTTCCACCTTGTCGGGCTCGACGAGCGACGTGCCCGTCGAGCCTCCCTGGGCCAGCGAAAACGTGTAGGCCATCGCACCGCCGATGAGCACGTGGTCACAGATCGAGAGCAGGTTGGTGATCACGGCGATCTTGTCGGACACCTTCTTGCCACCGAGGATCGCCACGAACGGCCGCTTGGGATTCGCGATGGCATCCGACAGGTATTGGATCTCCTTCTCCACCAGGAAGCCCGACACGGCGGGCTTGCCGGCGGCCTTCATGGCCACGGGCACGGCGTGCATGCTCGCCTCCGTGCGGTGGCAGGTGCCGAACGCATCGTTGACGTAGGCGTCGGCGAGCCCGGCGATGCCGGCGACATACGCCGCATCGTCCCCCTTCTTCTCCCCCTTGTTGAACCGCACGTTCTCCAGCACGAGCACGCTGCCGACCGGAAGCGACGTGGCCTTGGCCTGCGAGTCGGGGCCGCCGGTGTCGGCAGCCAGCGCGACCGGCGCACCGAGGAGTTCGCCGAGCCGCTTCGCCACCGGTGCCAGCGAGAAGGCCGGCTCGTGCCCCGTGCCGGCCGGTCGACCGAGGTGCGACATCAGCACCGCCTGCCGCCGCGATCGAGAATCGACCGGATCGTGGGCAGCGCCATGCGGATTCGACGGTCGTCGGTGATCGTCCCGGCCTCGTCCTGCGGCACGTTGAAATCGACGCGAACGAGAATCGTCTTGCCCCGAGGATCGATGTCGGCGACGGACTGCTTGGCCATGGTGGCGGGCGCTCCTGGTGGTTGGTGAGGAACAGGTGGGTCGGTATGAGATGGTCGGGCCGGTGCGGCGGCATTGTAATCAGGTGCCGACGGAACGACGGGCATCGCCGCGGGGGCTGGGGTACACTCGCGATTCCCTGGAGTCCGGCATCGGCCGGCGACCGGGCCCGCGACCGAACGGGACCTGATGGAGAGGAGACCGGACATGGCAGGCAACCGCTTGCACCTGGTGGCCATGTGTATGGTCGTGGCTGCGGGGTGCCATGCCTGCGGTGGCCGCGTGTCCGCAGCGCCGCCGAACGTCGTCGTGATCCTCGCGGATGATCTCGGTTTCTCCGATCTCGGCTGCTATGGCGGGGAGATCGACACGCCGCACCTCGACCGGCTCGCGGCCGGTGGCCTGCGGTTCACGCAGGGCTACAACACCGCCCGCTGCTGGCCGAGCCGGGCCGCCCTCCTCACCGGGTACTACGCCCAGTCGATCCACCGCGATGCCCTGCCTGGGGGCACGGGCGGCACCGAATGCCGCCGGCCGGCATGGGCCCGCCTGCTGCCGGAACTCCTCGCGCCGGCGGGCTACCGCTCCTACCATTCCGGCAAGTGGCACATCGACGGGGATCCGCGGCGGCAGGGGTTCAGCCGCACGCTGCGGGTCAACCCCGGGGGTGAGAATGACTATTTCGATCCGGCGGGGGCCACCATCGACGGCCGGCCGATCGAGGCGGGTGGGGACTACTACGCGACGACGGCGATCGGCGAGCACGCCGTGGAGTGCCTCCAGGATCATGCCGCCCGGCACCCCGGCGTGCCCTTCTTCAGCTACGTCGCCTTCACTGCCCCCCATTTTCCGCTGCAGGCGCCGCAGGAACTCGTCGGAACATACACGAACCGCTACCTCGCCGGCTGGGATACGGTGCGGGCGGCCCGGTTCGAGCGGCTCGCCGCCGGCGACCTCGTTCGCGCGTCCCTCGCGCCGCTCGAACCGCAACTGCCCCCCTTTTACGAGGTGGAGCCCGGCGCCCTGGCGCGCTTCGGGGCGGGCGAGATCGAGCGGTCGCTGCCGTGGGCCGAGCTGACTCCGGAGCAGCGGGCGTTTCAGGCCACGAAGATGGCGATCTACGCCGCGATGATCGAGATGATGGATCGTGCGGTGGGCCGGATCGTCGGGCAACTCGAGGCGATGCAGGCCATCGACGACACGCTGATCCTGTTCCTGAGCGACAATGGCAGTTCGGCCGAGATCCTGATCCGGGGCAAGGGGCATGATCCGGCGCTGCCCTTGGGCGCGGCGGGCACGTTTCCCTGTCTCGGCCCAGGCTGGTCGAGTTGCGCCAACACGCCGTTTCGCCGCCACAAGATCTGGGTGCATGAAGGGGGCATCGCCACTCCCTGGATCGTCCACTGGCCGAAGGGCATCGCTGTCACCGACGCGTTGCGGACGCAGCCGGTGCACGTGATCGACGTCGTGCCGACGGTGCTCGAACTGGCCGGCGTCGTGCCGCCGCCGGAGCATGCGGGCACCACGGTGCCCCCCATGCAGGGCCGCAGCTTCGCCGCGTGCTTCTCCGATCCGGCCGCCCCGCCGCCGCACGAGACGTTGTGGTGGTGTCACGAGGGCAACCGGGCCGTCCGCGTCGGCGACTGGAAGCTCGTCGCCGCGCGGGGCGACCCTTGGGAACTCTACGACCTTGCCGGCGACCGCACCGAAACCTCGAACCTGGCCGCCGCCCAGCCCGAGCGGGTGGCGGCGCTCGAGCAGGCGTGGAACGCGGTCAGTGCCGAATGCCGGCAGTTGGCGGACCTGGACACACGCCGCCCCAACATCATCTACGTGATGACCGACGACCAGGGCTACGGCGACATCGCGGCTCTCGGCAATCCGGTGCTGGCGACGCCGAACCTCGACCGCATGCACCGCGAGAGCGTGCGGCTCACCGAGTTTCATGTGAGCCCCACCTGCGCCCCCACTCGCGCGGCTCTGCTTACCGGCCGGCACGAGTTTCGCTCGGGCGTCACCCACACGATCAGCGAGCGGGAGCGGCTGGCCCTCTCGGCGGTCACGCTGCCGGAGCTGTTGCATCGGCGTGCCGGCTACGCCACCGGAATCTTCGGCAAATGGCACCTCGGCGACGAGGACGCCTATCAGCCGGGCAGCCGCGGCTTCGACCGGGTCTTCATCCACGGCGGCGGCGGCATCGGCCAGTCGTATCCCGGCAGCTGTGGCGACGCCCCTGGCAACACCTACTTCGATCCGGTGATCCGCAGTGACGAGACGTTCGTGCAGACCAGGGGCTATTGCACCGACGTCTTTTTCGACGCCGCACTCGCCTGGATCGACGGCCGGCGGAAGACAGGAAAGCCGTTTTTCTGCGTCCTCACGCCCAACGCGCCCCACGACCCGCTCGATTGCCCACCCGGTTCCGACACGCCCTGGCTCGCGCCGCTCGAGGCCGCAGGGATCGCCGATCCGAAGGTGCGGGAGAGGGTCGCGAAATTCTACGGCATGATCGCGAACATCGACGCCAACATGGGCCGGCTGCTCGGGCGACTCGATGAATGGGGACTCGCCGAGAATACCCTCGTCGTCTTCACGACCGACAACGGCACTGCCACCGGGGCGCCGGTGTTCAATGCCGGGATGCGTGGGCAGAAGGGGACGGTCTATCGCGGCGGCACACGGGTGCCCGCATTCTGGCGGTGGCAGGGCACGCTGCCGGCGGGCACGGACGTGCCGGAACTGACCGCGCACATCGACGTGCTGCCGACCCTGTGCGACGTCGCCGGAATCGCCCTGCCGCAGGCGGTCGAAGAGAAGGTCGAGGGGCGGAGTTTTCTGCCGCTTCTCCAAGGGGCTCGAACCGCCTGGCCCGACCGGCCCCTCGTGACCCACGTGGGCCGTTGGGGTCGCGGCCAGGCTGCCCAGAGTGCCTACCGTGATTGTCGCATTCGCGAGGGCCGGTGGAGCCTCGTCAACACCCGCAATCGCTCCCACGGCTGGGAACTCTATGACATCACGAGCGATCCGGCCGAGCAGCACGATCGTGCCGCTGCGCAGCCCGAGATCGTGAAGCGTCTGGCCGCCACCTACGACGCCTGGTGGCGGAGCGTGCAGCCGGACCTCGTGAACGAAGACCTCGACGGCCCGGCGGAGAATCCGTTCAAGACGGCCTACCGAAAACAATTCGATCCGTGTCCGGCCACGAGGCCCGCGGCCGCGGGCGACCTACGCCGCGATGATCACCCGCATGGACCGTGAGGTGGGCCGGATCGTGAAGGAGTTCGACGACCTCGGTCTCACCGACGACACGTGCGGCCGCACGGTGTAGACTGCCGCACCCTCGGGAACACCTCATGGCCACGGACGAACAGCCCTCCGGCAGCCGGCTCGGCAGGGCCTTGTTTTGGCTCTATGTGCTGCTTTATGGCGGCTTCATGGTGCTGGTGCTGGCCCGCCCCGACCTGCTTTCGTGGCGGCCGTTCGGCGGCGTGAATCTGGCGATCGCCGCCGGCATGGGGCTGATCGCATCCGCCTTCATCCTCGCCGTCGTCTACATGGTGGCCCGGGCAGGCCGCTGACAGGAACCACGCAGGATGCTTCACGACACCTCTCCGCTGGCCGTCCTCATCTTCGCCACCTTCGTGGTCGGCGTGATCGGGCTCTCCTTCTGGCTGGGACGCAAGAAGCAGTCGGCCCAGGAGTATTACGCCGCCCACGGGCAGGTGCACTGGTTCGTGAACGGCATCGCATTCGCCGGGGACTATCTCTCGGCGGCGTCGTTTCTCGGCATCTGCGGGATGATCGCCTTCTCGGGCTACGACGGCTTCCTCTACTCGATCGGCTTTCTGGCCGGCTGGGTGGTGGCGCTGTTCGTGATCGCCGAGCCGATCAAGGCACTGGGACGATTCACGTTCGCCGACGCACTCGACGCCAGGTTCAACAGCCGCGGCATCAAGCTGGCCGTCGCCATCTCGACGCTCGTGGTCAGCGTCTTCTACCTGATCCCACAGATGGTCGGGGCGGGCTCGCTGATCACGCCCCTCCTCGGCCTGCCCCATGCCGTGGGCGTGATCCTGGTGGGGGTGGCCGTGACGCTGATCGTCGTCACGGCCGGCATGGTCTCGACCACGTGGGTGCAGTTCATCAAGGGCTCACTCCTCGTCTTCTTCTGCGGCGTGCTGACGATGCTGATTCTGGGCCGGGGGCTCCAGGTGAACGCCGGCCGCCCCGGCATGGAGAACCTGGCGGCCCAGGTGAGGACGACCCGGCCCGATGGCACCGTGCTCATCGACGGCCGTCCGCAGTCGAAGGATCACGACCTGCGGCCCGTGGGCACGATTGCGCGGCTGCCGGAGCGATATGCCGGCTCGACCGCGACGGGTCCGCTTCGTCCCCTGGAATACCTGGCCGCCCTCGAGGATTCCACGATCGTGACCTGGTCGGCGAAGCGGCATGTCGACGAAGAGGGTACGCACGTCACCTATTCGCCCACGGAGCGCACGGGATCGGAGTTGCTCACGCCCGGGGGCTTCTTCAAGGGGCTCACGACGGGGAAGCTCACCGACCGGCTCGACTTCGCGAGCCTCATGCTCGCCCTGTTCTGTGGCACCGCGTCGCTCCCGCACATCCTCATCCGCTACTACACCGTCAAGGACGCCGCGGCAGCCCGCAAGAGCACGGTCGTGGGGATCGCGGCGATCGGCGTGTTCTACGTGCTGACGCTCTATCTCGGACTGGGGGCGATGACCAGCGGCGCCCTCGACCCGACCGACACCAACATGGCGGCGCCGCTGCTCGCGAAATCGTTCAGCACCACGCTGTTCGCCATCATTTCCGCGATCGCATTCACCACGGTGCTCGGCACGGTGAGCGGGCTCATCATGGCTGGCAGCGGGGCCGTGGCCCACGACCTCGTCGAGAATGTGTGCGGCGTGCGGATGACCGACCATGAGAAGGTGCGGTGCGGCAAGATCGCCGCCATGGTCCTGGGGGTGATCGCCATGGCCCTCGGCATCCTGTTCAAGAGTTTCAACGTGAGCTTTCTGGTCGGCTGGGCATTCAACATCGCCGCCAGCGCCAATCTGCCGGCCCTCGTCATGCTGCTGTTCTGGCCGCGGACGACGAAGCAGGGGATCGTCGCGGCCGTCACGGCGGGTATGCTCTCCTCGCTGGCCTGGATCCTCTTGTCGGCCGACACCTTCGAGAAGGTCTACGGCCTGCCCCGCGACCTGTCGCCGATGCCCTTCAGCCAGCCCGGACTCGTGACGATACCCCTGGGGTTCGCGGTGCTCGTCGGCGTCTCGCTCCTGACGCCGCCCCCCGTCCCTCCGGCCCGCCACCGCTAGCCGCCAGATGCATCGTTCCCCCCCCGCCGATCAGCCCGTCATCGCCTGCACCTCCCGGCATCTCCCGGCGATCCGGGCGATCTACAACCATGCGATCCTGCACTCGACGTCGCTCTACGAGTACCACGAGCGAACCGACGCGGTGATGCAGGAGTGGTTCGAGGTGCGGGAGCGAGACCAGACGCCGATTCTGGGCATCGAGTGGGAGCCCGGCGTGCTCGCCGGCTTCGCGACGTGGGGGCCCTTCCGGCTGCGGCCGGCCTACAAGTACACGGTCGAGCACTCCGTCTACGTTGACGAGCGGTTTCGCGGCTGCGGCTTCGGCCGCCGGCTCCTCGAGGCGATCATCGCAGAGGCGCGGAGCCGCGACCTGCATACGCTCGTCGCCGGCATCGATGCCTCGAATGCCGCGAGCATCGGCCTGCACCGATCGCTCGGCTTCACCAGCTGCGGCACGGTCTACGAGGCCGGCTTCAAGTTCGGTCGCTGGCTCGATCTGGAGTTCTGGCAGCTCGTGCTCGAGACACCGGCCCGGCCCGTCGACGGCTGATGGGGCGGCCGCGTGGCGCCGCGGGCGTCTCGGCCGCGGACAGATCGTAGGCCACGCTCAAGACCTTCGACCCCCCCCGGCCGATCGCCACGATCGTGTGGGGAATCGCTGCCTGGATGTAGAGACTGTCGCCGGTCGTGAGGTCGATCTTCTCCTCACCGTACGTCACCCTGACGTCACCCGCGAGCACCAGCAAAAAACGCTCGCCATCGTGGCTGTCGGGCTGCTTCCGGCTGCCGCCACCGGCCACGTGGAGGATGACCGGATGCATGCTCCGGTTTCGCCACTGGTCGGCCAGCGACTCCTGCACGATGCCGCCGCGGACCGGCACGATCGTGCCGTTGCCGCACTTCACGACCACGTACTGGGGCGGAATCGAGAGTCCCTCGACGAGCGCATCCACACCACATTCGAGCACCTCGGCGAGTCGCACGAGGCCTTCGAGCGATGGCGCCAGCTGGCCGTTTTCGAGCTTCGAAAGCCAGCTGACCGTGAAATCGGTGCGGGAAACGACCTCCTCGAGCGTCAGCCGCCGGGCGAGGCGAATGGCCCGGACACGTCGGCCGAGATCGGCAAGATTCACGGTGTGAGGCATGGCGGAGGCAAGTATGCTTCCGCGGCCACACACCTACAAGGGGGGTCGAACCGCCCTCGTTCGTGGGAGGCGGTAGCATCCCTCGCGCGAAGCCCCCCTGGGGATCGCCCGCGGCAGGACGCGTGTCAGGCGCCGGGCCGACGGAAGTGCCGGTATGCCTGGAGCACGTCGTGCAGGTCCGCCGAGATTTCGATCTCGTCCTCGGCGAAATCGGACAGCCACGTGCGGCTGCTCGAGACGGCGTCTGCCAGGAGTGGCAGAACCTCGCCCAGCGACACCCGAACAGTGCTGGTGGCGGGGGCTGCGGCCATCAATTTGAGGCCGCCGGCCTCGAGTTCCGGTCCGGTGTAAACGCGGAGTTGACGGATCGCCATGGTGCACACTCCCTTGCCATGAACTTCTCGAGCGGGAGGCCGTCGTGTCGGCCCATCAGGCCGAACCGTCCTCATGACGGTCGGCGCCGCCCGCTGATAACTTCATCGGCAGCCGTCGCCGTCAAGGTTTGGCCGAATTCCCGGGCCATGACGGTTCTGCCGGCTGCGGCTGGCAAGTCGGGCAGACTGGAGTGGTGTGTCAAGCTGCGCCGGCGGGGCCAGCCCCACGGCCGGCGCGGAAGGCGTCGCCGATGCTCTTGGGCACCAAGGCCTCGGCTTCGAGCAGCCGGGCCCGGTTCTCGGCCGTGGCCGCCTTCATCTCCTGCTCCCGGGCGATCGCGACGCTCCGGCGCTCTTCCGCCTTCGCCCGGGCCACCCGCGTGTCGGCCTCGGCCTGGTCCGCCTGCAGCCGGGCACCGATGTTCTCGCCCACCTCGATATCCGCGATGTCGATCGACACGATCTGAAAGGCCGTCTGGGCGTCCAGCCCTCGCTGCAGCACCGCCTTCGAGATCGTGTCGGGATGCTCCATCACCTCGAAGTGGCTGGGCGCCGAGCCGATCGACGTGATGATCCCCTCGCCCACGCGGGCGATGATCGTCTCCTCGGTCGCGCCGCCGATGAGCTGCTGCAGATTGGTCCGCACGGTCACGCGGGCCCGGATCTTGAGTTCGACGCCGTTCTTCGCCACGGCCGACAAGGTCGACTTGCCACTGGCCGTGTCGGGGCAGTCGATCACCTTCGGATTCACGCTCGTCTGCACCGCGTCGAGCACGTCGCGGCCGGCCAGGTCGATGGCACAGGCCCGATCGAAATCGAGATCCAGGTCGGCCCGCTGGGCGGCGATCAGTGCCCGGATCACGCGCGGGACGTCACCGCCGGCGAGATAGTGGGCCTCGAGGCGGCGACCGGAGATGTCGGAGCCAAGTCCCGCCTGAATGGCCATGATCCGCGCCTGCACGATCGTGCGGGCATTCACCTTCCGCAGGCTCATGCCGAGCAGTTCGAGGAAGCCGACGCGGGCCTTCGACCAGTAGGCCTGAAACCAGAGCTGGCCGTAATTGAAGACCAGCAGCAGCATCGTCAGGGCGAGGATGCCCAGGAGGATGCCGGCGGCGACGAGGGCGGGGAACGGGAGGGGGGGGTCGTTCATGCGGCGACTCGGGACGGACCGGGGGAGGGTGAAACTGGCACTGCAAGCCTAGTTCGGGAATCTGGGCCGTCCAAATTGCCGGCCGAAACCGAGAGGTGCCGGCACGGGGGCGGCAACTGTCTCGTCGCGGGATCTCGAAGACTCGGTCCAAATGCTCCTCGAGCAGTCGCCGACACCCGTGCCTCCCGTTCAGAGGCGCCGGCGTGTTTTCACCCTTCGATCCAGCCGCCGCCCAAGAGTTCGTCGTCGCGGTAGCAGACGGCTGGCTGGCCCGGGGAGATCGCGCCGGGGGAGGCGTCAGGGCCGCCCGTGAACCGGGCCTTGAAGCGGTGTCCGGGCAGTGGCGTGACGATGGCCGGGGCCGCCGGCCGTTGGGCGCGGCATTGCACGAGGCACTCGAAGGGGGCGGTGGGCGGGGTGGCGAGCCACGTGGCGTCGGTGGCCAGAAGTTCCTGCTCCGGCACGGCGTCACGCGGGCCCACGACCACGCGGCAGGCCTCGGCCTCGATCCTGATCACATACAGCCGTTCGCCGGTGGCGATGCCGAGCCCTTCCCGCTGGCCCACCGTGAAGTGCTCGATCCCCGGATGGCGTCCGAGCACTTGGCCACTCGGGTCGACGATCTCGCCGGCCCGTGAGCCACCGAGCCGACGGCTCACGAGGGCCGCATGTCGACCCGGTGCGACGAAACAAATCTCCTGACTGTCGGGCTTGTCCGCCGTCGCGAGCCCGAGCGTCGCCGCCCGTGCCCGAACCTCCGTCTTCGGCAGGCCGCCGACCGGCAGGAGCATCCGTGCGAGTCGGTCGCGGGACACCTCGAAGAGCACGTACGACTGGTCACGAGCCCGTTCGAGCCCCCGGAGGAGTCGGCATTCGCCCGATTCGTCGGCTGCCAGCTGCGCATAGTGGCCCGTCGCCACGTGGGTCGCACCGATCGCGTCGGCATGGTCGAACAGCCGGCCGAACTTCAGCCACGAGTTGCACCGCACACATGGGTTCGGCGTCCGGCCGCGGCCGTATTCGTCGGCGAAGTAGTCGATGATCCGGCCGAAGTCGGCCGTGAGGTCGAGCGGATAGAGCGGTATCCCGAGTCGATCCGCCACACGGCGGGCATCGACCGCATCGGCCACGCTGCAACAGCCCTGATGGCCGGCCCGGGCGGGCTCCACGATCGGCAGGCTGTCGTCGGCCTCCGCGGGCCGCCCCTGCCGCATGAACACACCGACGCAGTCGTAGCCCTGCTCGACGAGCAGGGCCGCCGCCACGCTCGAATCGACACCCCCCGACATCGCGATGACGACCCGGGAACGTGCCATGGTGTCGTCAGTATACGAGCACGCTCTCCACCCGGTGCGGCGCGAGTCGCTCGCGGCCGCCGAGCGGCTCGATCTCGACGAGGAACACCGCCCCGGCCACGATCCCTCCGGCCCTCTCGACGAGCCGCATGCACGCCGCCGCCGTGCCTCCGGTGGCGAGCACGTCATCCACGACGAGCACCCGACTGCCGGGCCGAAGCACGCCCGCGTGCATCTCGAGACGGTCGCGGCCGTATTCGAGATCGTATTCGTGGGTGATCGTGTCGGCCGGCAGCTTGCCCGGCTTCCGCACCGGGATCACGCCGACATCGAGGGAGAGGGCGAGCGGGCCGGCGAACAGGAACCCCCGGGCCTCGACCGCCGCGATCGCGTCGAGCCCGGCTCCGCGCCATGGCTCGGCCATCCGCACGATCGCTTCAGCGAACGCCGCCGCGTCGGCGAGCAGCGGCGTGATGTCGCGAAACAGGATGCCCGGCTTGGGGAAGTCGGGGATCGGGCGGATGTGGGTGGCGAGATCCATGATGGGGCTCCTGGAGCAGTGGTCGATCAGGCGCCCTGCCTCAGCCTGATCGTGGCCCGTGGTGCCCCGTCGATCTCCGCGGCGAGTGTAGCGAGCGTCTCCGCCTCGATCTGCCGCACCCGCTCCCGCGTCAGCCCCAGCACGCCACCGATCTCCTTGAGCGTCATCGGCTCGGCCCCCGCGAGCCCGAAGCGAAGCCGGATGATCGTCGCCGCCCGCTCGTCGAGGGTGTCGATCCGCCGCAAGACGTGCCGCAGGGTGTCGGCATCGAGCAGCACTTCCGCCGGACACTTGGCGTTCTCGTCCCGGATCAGCTCACCGAGCGACCAGCTGCCCTCGGTCTGCTCCGTCTGCGGCGCGGCCTGATGGACGTGAATCGCCTTCTTGATGATCGGCAGTTTCTTGCGGGCGAGGCCCAGGCTCCGTGCCACCTCCTCGGGCGTCGGCACGCGGCTCAAGGCATCCGTGAGCCGGGCCGTGGCCCGCCGCCACTTCGAAAGCAGCTCGACCATGTAGGCGGGAATCCGGATCGCCTTGCCGGAGTTGATCAGCGCCCGCTTGATCGATTGCTTGATCCAATAGCTCGCATAGGTGCTGAACCGCGTGCCGATGTCGGGGTCGAAACCCTCGACGGCGCGGAGCAGCCCGAGGTTGCCCTCTTCGATGAGGTCGGGCAGCGGCAGGCCGCGATTGGCGTAGCCACGGGCGATGTTGACCACCAGCCGCAGGTTGGCGCGGACCATGTGGTCGCGGGCGGAGGCGTCGCCGTCGGCGATCGCCCGAGCGAGCCGCTTCTCGTCGTCCGCGGTGAGCAGCGATGTCTCGTTGATCTCGCGCAGATAGGTCTCGAGCGGGTTCTGCACGGCGGAAGTTGGCTTGGAGCGACGTGTGGGCATGGCGAGTGGAGACTCCGGGCGCGAGGCTGTGGATGATGGATGATGCGATGACGGCACGGAACCGGCGGAGAGATCCGCCGCAGCGCGGACGAGCGACTCGTTCCGGCACGCTGGAAGGTATCGGCGGTGCATGGCGGGGACTGCATAAAGCCCGCGGAGAAGGCAGAGCGAATCGCATGGCGCGGCCATGCGGGCTGGCGCGGTCGTATGACGCTGCGCGGAAATCCCGGAGCGCGTCGCGGGGTCAGGGCGCGGCGACGGCAGGCTCGACGGGACGGCCTGGGCCGAGGACGCGGTCGAGAAACGCGAGCAGGGCGGTCGCTGCAGGTGTCGCTGCGCCGAGGGGGATCGCATGGCCGGCATCGAGGAGCACGAGCGTGTGATCGACGCCGGCAGCGGCCAGCGCGCGGTCGAATCGAACGGCCTGTTCGGATGGAATCACCGCATCGTGCGTGCCGTGCATGATGAGCGTCGGTGGATCGTCCGGCGACACGTGAGTGAGCGGACTGGCCGCCAGCGCGGCTTCGCGCAGCTCTGGGAGCGGCCCGCCCACGAGCCGACTGGCTGCCGACACGGCACGGTCGTGGCCCGCCCCGAGCGTGGTGAGCTGCGATGCCGCAGCGATGGCACAGACTGCTGCCGGGGGCGGGAGCGAATCGGCATCGGCAGGGCCTGACTGTCCGCCGCGCGTGGTGCCGGCGTGCACGGCGAGCTGGCCGCCGCCGCCGGCACCCATGACGCAGATCCGGGCGGGATCGATGCCCCAGATCGCCGCATCGCGAACGAGCGTGGCGAGGGCGGCGCGGCAGTCGTCGAGCTGGGCGGGGAAGATCGCCGTCTCGGCCGGGCGGTACCCGACGCTCGCGACCACGTAGCCGTGATCCACGAGCCAGGTCACGGGGCATTCGGTACGCGACTCGCCCTGCCACTCGTCGCCGGGAATCCAGACGACCAGCGGAAGGCCGCCCCCCGTGCAGCCGGGCGGAAGATGGATGTCGAATCGCTGGCGGGGATCCAGCGCCGCGCCGTACGGCTGGTCGCGGTGCCGGATGGGCCGTTCGGCGGCCTCGGGTTGGAACGGAGAGCCGAGGGTGGCATCGACCGAGATCGGGCTCACTGACTGCATCCCGGCGGTTCCGCGCGGCTGGGCTGGAAGCTCCCCTTCGAGCGGCTGCCCACGGCGAGCCGCACGGCGGAGGGCGCGGCGGGATGGGCGGCGGTCATCCGGGGTCACGACACCCCCGGGCAGATCCGCTGTCGGCCGCGGATCACCAGTCCCCCGCGCATCGTCACCGGCAACCGCCGCAACGAGGATCGCGACGACGAACGCTGGGCGGAGATGTCGCTGCATGGCCCGCCCGGCTCCTCGAGGGAGACCGCCGTGAGCCGGCGGTCTCCCTGAAGTATACCTGCCGACTAACGGCGGCCCGGCAGCTGTCCCTGCGGGGTCAGCTCGTCGATGATCTTGGGGATGTAGCGGCTGAGCACCTCGGCCAGCTGATCGCGGTCAATCCCCTTGTTGTGGGCGAACTGGTCGAGCTCACGCTGGCCGAACACGTCCTCGATCTGCCGGCGATCGACCGGCTTGTTGGGGCCGGTGCGGACCCACGAGTCGACCTGGTCCCGCATCCCCTTCTCTTCGAACTGCTTCACCACGTCGGGCAGCTTCTGGGCGCTGCCGCCGCCGAAGATCTGGCCGAGGATGTCGGTGAGGTCGTTGGGTGACGGCATGCCGGCAGGGGGCTGCGCCGGCCGCTGCTGCGGCTGGGGGGCCCGCTGCGGCACCTGCTGTTGCTGCTGCGCTGCGCCTTCGAGCACCTGCTTCAAGATCTCGCCGAGGATGTCCATGCTGGGCCTTTCGTGTGGGGGATCGAATGCGTCGGCGAAGCCGATATCGCGTCCGAGCAGTCTACGGCTGACCCGCGCCCCGGAAAAGCAGCTGGTGTCAGTCGAGCGAAACGGCCTCGCCGCCGGCCCTGGTGCTCAAGGCCCGCCACACGGTGCGGTCGATGTCGTCACCGATCGTGCGGACCGAGCCATCCATCATCGCCACGCCGACGAGCCCGTTGTGGTGGCTCCGTGAAGTGATCGCCGCGAAGGTCTTCGCGGTCGAGCTGCTTCCTTCCTGTCGTGAGTTGTAGTCGATGTCGTGTTCGATCCCGCCGACGGTGTGTGGCACCTTGGTATTCGGCGCGAACACGGTCGTGAAGCCCGAGTGGTGCACGCGACCGTCGGGCCATTCGGTATGGCCGGTGCAGTCGTTGGTCGTGGCCCCGAGTTTCTGGTCACTGCTTGTGGCGCCGGTCGTCAGGCCGCTGATGGCCGACGGATCACTGGGCGGCGAGGTGGCCGGATAGGAGGAGTCCGGGTCCGCCGAGTTGCGGACGTAGGGCGTGAACGCCTTCACCTCCGCCACGCAGAGCGTCTTGCTCAAGCCGTCACTGAACATGCCGGCTTTGAACTTCGAGTTGGGGTGAAAGGAACCGTTGCCCCCATTCCCCGTGGCCGGGTCGTAGACGAACCATGTTCCGAAGTTGAAGCCGTAGTTGAAGGGGTATACGTACGTGACGCCACTCTTCGTGCGGGCCATCTGATTCTTCTCGCTCGGGCAGGCGAAGATCTGAATCTTTGCGTCGCGAACGGTGGCCCAGTTCTTCGTCGAATCGGGCGTGCCCGTCGTGAAGCCGTCGTCCCATGCCAACTCGAGATTGACCTTCACAGCTGCCGCGCCCTCCTCGATGTAGGGCAGAATTCGGCCGTGGATCGACCATGAGCCGTTGTTGGATACGAATGTCGTGCCCGGTGTATGGATCATGCTCGGCGGGAAGAATCGCCGGGCGCTCTCGTAGTTGTGCACGGCCAGCGCCAACTGGCGGATGTTGCTCTGGCAACTGGTGCGTCGTGCCGCCTCCCGCGCGCTCTGCACGGCCGGCAGGAGCAGGCCGATGAGCGTGCCTATGATCGCGATCACCACCAGGAGCTCGACGAGAGTGAAGGCGGTCCGACTGGATCGTGTGGCAGGCAGCGACATGGGCGGGGTGGGCTCGCAGGAGGGAGTCAGATCGATCACTCCTCCTGGAACCGCAAACTGTGTGCCGAAGCAGGCGGAGCGCCGGCCACGGCGTTCGCACGGCACGCCGCCCGATAGCCCAGCCGCCGCGCGGTGAAAAATCCCGCTCGCCGGGGCGCCGTTCGCCGCGCCGGGGGTCATTCGTCGAGGCCGAGGAGCCGCAGGCGGGTCCGGAGCGTGGCCCGGTCGAGGCCGAGGAGCTTTGCCGCGGCGGTGCGGTTGCCGCCGCAGTGGGCCAGCGTCTCGCGCAACAGCGCGACGTCGAGGAGATCGACGGCGCGACGGTGGAGATCAGGCTCGGGCAGATCGCCGAATGTGAGGCGGGCGGCAGCCGACCAGGCCTTGATGGTAGACGCTACCGCCACGGCGGCCATGTCGATCGCCGCGCCGCTCGCCGATCCGGCATCGGCCACCGGTGCCGGCAGATGCTCGGGCCGAAGCACGCCCCCGCGGGCCTGCACCGCCGCATACTCGATAGCCTGCTTGAGCTCGCGAACGTTGCCCGGCCACGGCCGCTTCATGACCGCGTCGAGAAACTCGGGCGACAGAAGCTCGCCGCGGGGCGTGCCGCCGTGGCGAGCGATGAATGCGGCGAGGAAGTGTCGGCAGAGCGGCTCGATGTCGGAGGGCCGTTCGGCCAGCGCCGGCATCGTGATTGGGAAGCCGCGCAGACGATGGTGCAGGTCGGTGCGAAACGAGCCGGCCGCGCAGGCCGCCGTGAGGTCGCGGTTGGTGGCTGCGATCACGCGGACGTCCACGGGATGGCAGACGGCCGATCCCACGGGTGTCACCTCGTGCGTCTCGAGCACCCGCAGCAGCTTGGCCTGTACGTCGGCCGGTGCCTCGCCGATCTCGTCGAGCAGGAGCGTGCCGCCGGCCGCCATGTCGAAGAGCCCGGGGCGGTCGGCGGCGGCGCCTGTGAACGCGCCGCGAACGTGGCCGAAGAGCTCGCTCTCCACGACGCCCGGCGCGAGTGCCGCGAGGTTCGTGGCGACGAATGGACCGGCGCGACGCGGGCCGTGGGCATGGATCGCGCGGGCCGCCAGTTCCTTGCCCGTGCCGGTGGCGCCGGTGACGAGCACAGGCAGGTCGGTGGGGGCGACGAGCGCGATCTGCTTGAACACCCCCTGCATCGGCGGCCCCGAGCCGACGATCCGGCCCGGGGGAGGCGGGGCCGCGGGCTCTCCGGTGGCCGCCGGCGGCGTCCGGTCGGCGAGCACGCGGGCGACCACTCCGGAAACCTTCTCGAGATCGAACGGCTTGAGCAGGTAGTCCACGGCGCCGGCCTGCACCGCCCGCACGGCCGTGTCGAGGTCACCGAACGCGGTCATGACGACGACGGGTACGGCGCCGGCGACCTTCCGGATGTCGGGCAGCGCCACGAGGCCGTCGTGGGACCCCAGCCGCACGTCGAGCAGGATCGCGTCGGGGTGCAGCCGCGCGCAGGCGTCGAGGGCCGAATCCACGTCGGCGGCAACCTCGACGGCATGGCCATCGTCGGAGAGCAGCTCGCGCAGGCTCCAGCCGATGGCGTGCTCGTCATCGACGACCAGGATGCGGCTCATGGGGAATGCGATCGCCCGGCGGTGACTTCAGGGACGGTGGGAGTGGGCGGCAGCCGCTGCCAGTGTGGAGACCGGCAGCCGGATTGCAAACCGGGTGCGGTCGCCATGGCGGCTCCACGAAAGCGTACCACCATGCTCGGTCGCAACGGCCCGGGCGACGGCGAGCCCGAGGCCGACCCCCTCCGGCTTGCCCGTCACGAACGGCTCGTGGATCGTCGCGGCCAGTGCCGGCGGCGGGCCGGGGCCGGTGTCGTCGACGACGAGGGTCGCAGAGCCCGGTTCCTCACGGATGGCGAGCTCCACCGCCCCGCCGCGGCCCGCGGCATCGATCGCATTGAGCACGAGATTGACGAGGGCGGCGCGGAGCGAATCGCGGCGGGCGGGCATGGTGATGCCCCTGGCTGGCCCGCGGTCAAGCGTCACGCCGGCATGGCTGGCCCGGGCCGCGGTCAACTCGCGAACCTCGTCGATGAGCCTGTCGAGGTCGGTGGGTTCGGCCGCGGCCTGTGGGGCCCGGCCCAGTGCCAGAAGGCCACGCACCTCCGCCTCCACGATGTCGAGCTGCCGGGTGGCCACGGCGAGGCTGTCGTCGCCGGGGATCGCGGCGGGGCGGCTGGCAGCGCACCGCCGGCGGTGCAGGTCGATCGCGAGCCTGGCCCCGGTGACGGCATTCCGCAGCTCGTGAGCGAAGCCGGCGGCGAGCTGGCCGAGAAGCCGCTGTCGCTCGCCGGCAACGAGCGTCGTCCGCAGGGCGAGCAACAAGACCGGCACGAACACGGCGAGCGTGGCGGCGGCGGCGGCCACAAGCGGCCACGCCGCCTCCAAGGTCGCGCGGACGATCGATCGTTCGGGCACGAGCATGAGCACCGTTTCGGGCCGCACGCCTCCGCTCCGCACGCGGCCGATCCGATATCGTCGGCCCTCGAGCAGGGTCACGTCGCCGACCGCATCGGCAAGCGATGCGGCAACGCCCCGCGGCAGTGCGGTTGGCGGCAAGGTCGTCAGGCCGGCGACGCGGGCGGCCGGATCCCAGATGACGAAGTGGCTGCCGGTGAGCTGCTGGAGCGTGTCGAGCACCGGCTCCGTGAGGGTCACCCGCGATGATGCCAGCGCCTGGGCGACCTGCGCCCGGCCCGCCTCCGCCCGCTCGGCCGCCTGTCGTGCAGCCAGCCAGGCGGCGAACGCCACGTTCGCGAGCACGGCGGCGAGCACGAGGCCCACCACCGGCACGACGATCCGCCGGAACAGGGACATGCTGCCCTGGGACGGGGCCACAGCGCCGCGAAAAAGGCCGGTCATGATGGGGGAAGCCAAGGCGTGTCGGGCCGTTCCTTGTCGGCCGCTCCTACAATCCTAGTCGTCATGCCGGTGGGCTGCCGGGTGTGGCTTCGCGCAGGGCTGCGGCACTTCCTGCCGAACGGTTTTCGCCATGCTCGTTTCGACTCGCGGACGTGGTTCCGCCCGCATGCTCGCCGCGGCGGCGGCCGACCCCGCCGAGGTGCTCGCCGATCTCCGCACGACCGTCGGCGGACTCACCACAGACGACGCGGGGCGGCGGCTGGTGAGCGACGGTCCGAACGTCGTGACGGAGCATGTGCGGGTGGGGCCGCTGGGGCTTCTCGGCCGGGCGGTGGCCAACCCGCTCGTCGTGCTGTTGACGCTGCTCGCCGGAGCGGCGGTCGCCGGTGGTGATCTCACGTCGGCGGCGGTGATGCTCGTGATGCTCACGGTCGGCGTCGGCCTGCGATTCGTGCAGGAGTCACGGGCCGGCCAGGCCGCCGAGGCGCTCCGCGACCTCGTGCGGGTGCATGCGACCGTCCTGCGTGACGGCGTACCGCAGGAACTGCCGCTCGAACGGCTCGTGCCCGGCGACATCGTGCAGCTCGCCGCCGGCGACATGGTGCCCGCAGACGTGCGGCTCGTCACGAGTAAGGATCTGTGCGTGTCGCAGGCCGTGCTCAGCGGCGAGTCGTTTCCGGTGGAGAAGCACGTCGTGGCCGAGCCGGTTTTGGACCGGCCGCCGCTCGCGCTGGCGAGCGTCTGCTGGCTGGGATCGAACGTGGAGAGCGGCACGGCGACAGCAGTCGTCGTCGCCACGGGCCGCGACACGCTGCTCGGCAGCGTTGCGGCGTCGCTCGAGCCCCCCGAGGCCCCCACGGCCTTCGACATCGGCATGCAGCGGCTCACCTGGCTCCTGGTGGCGTTCGTCGCGGTGCTCGTGCCGCTCGTATTCGTCCTCACGCTCGCCACCAAACATGATTGGGCGACGGCAGCCTTCTTCAGTCTCGCCGTCGGCGTCGGCCTCACGCCCGAGATGCTGCCAATGATCGTGGCGGTGTGTCTGGCGCGCGGGGCGCTCGAGATGGCGAACGAGCGGGTGATCGTCAAGCATCTCGATTCGATCCAGAACCTCGGGGCCATGGACGTGCTCTGCACCGACAAGACGGGTACGCTGACGCTTGACCGCATCATCCTCGAGCGGCACTGCGACCTGCTTTTGCGGGATGATCAGGAGGTGCTGCGCATCGGCTGGCTCGTGAGCCATTTTCAGACGGGCCTGCGCAGCGCGATGGACCGGGCGGTGCTCGAACACGAGGCGCTTGCGGGCCAGGATCCGTCCGCCGGCCATGCCAAGCTCGACGAGATTCCGTTCGACTTCACGCGGCGGGTGATGTCGGTCGTCGTGGAAGGGACCGCCGGCGGCCCGCGGCTCTTCTGCAAGGGGGCGCCGGATGCCGTGCACGCCCGCTGCACCGCCTTCGAGATCGACGGCGTCGTGCGGCCGATCGATCACGACGTGCCGCGGGCCGTGCTGCGGGAGGCCGACGCCCTGGCGGCGGAAGGGTTTCGGGTGCTGGCCGTGGCCTATCGGGCCGTCGAAGCCAAGCCGGCCTATGCCCGTGACGACGAGCAGGGACTCGTGCTCCGCGGCTACCTCGCGTTTCTCGATCCGCCGAAGGATTCGGCCCGCGTGGCGCTGGAGGCGTTGGCCTCCGGCGGCGTCGCGGTGAAGGTGCTGACCGGCGACAACGAACTCGTCGCCGCGAAGATCTGCCGCGACGTCGGCATTCGGGTCGAACAGCCGCTCGTGGGCGACGAGGTCGAGCGGATGACAGACGAGGCGCTCGCGGCCGCTGCGGCGTCAGCCACGCTCTTGGCCCGGCTCACGCCCGCACAGAAGGAGCGGGTGGTGCGGCTGCTCCGTGGCAGGGGTCACGTCGTCGGCTTCCTTGGCGATGGCATCAACGACGCGCCGGCCCTGCGGGCGGCCGATGTCGGCATCTCGGTCGACACCGCGGTCGATATCGCGAGGGAGAGTGCCGACTGCATCCTGCTGGGGAAGGATCTGAGGGTGTTGGAAGAGGGCGTGCGAGCCGGCCGGAAGGTGTTCGTCAACATCATCAAGTACGTGCGGATGGGCACGAGCTCCGCGTTCGGCAACATGCTCAGCGTGCTCGTGGCGAGCGTGGCCCTGCCGTTCGTGCCGATGACGCCGCTCCAGATTCTCACCACGAACCTGCTCTACGACTGCTCCCAGGTGCCGATTCCCGGCGACGACGTCGATCCCGAACTGGTGGCAGCGCCGCAGCCGTGGGCGACGGGCCAGATCGCCCGGTTCATCCTCTGCCTGGGGCCCTTGAGCTCGCTCTTTGACATGCTGACGTTCGCCGTGCTCTGGTTCGGGTTTGGCTGCGACGAGCCAGCCCGGGCCGCCGTCTTTCGCACGGGCTGGTTTGTGGAGTCGCTCGTGACGCAGACGCTGGTCATCCACGTGATCCGCACCGACCGGATCCCGTTTCTCGAGAGCCGCGCGAGCGTCGGCCTCTCGGCCATGACCGTCACGGTGATTGCAATCGGCATCTGGCTCGTGCACTCGCCGCTGGCCGGGGCCTTCGGCTTCGCGTTGCTCCCGGCTGCCTACTGGCCGTTCCTGATCGTGACGGCCGCGGCGTATCTCGTCTCCGCCCATCTCCTCAAGAAAAAGGTGCCAGCCACCAAATCTGGGCAATCTGCGTAGCGGCAGATCACCCATCTTCTCCAGATTTGGTGGCTGGCACCTTTTGCGGGAAGCCGAACAGGCTGCGGGCGTTGGCCGCGCAGACGTCGGCCACGAGACGGTCGAGCCAGTCGCGGCGATCCGGGAGCCGGCCGGAGGTGACGTCGGTACCGATGAGGTTGCAGAGGATCCGGCGGAAGTATTCGTGCCGCGGATACGAAAGGAACGACCGCGAGTCGGTGACCATGCCGACGAACCGGGAGAGCAGGCCGAGATCAGAGAGCATGTTCATCTGGTTCCGCATGCCCCGCTCCTGGTCCATGAACCACCAGCCGCTGCCCCACTGGATCTTGCCCGGTATGACGCCGTCTTGAAACGAGCCGGGCAGGGCGGCGAACAGGGCGTTGTCGGACGGGTTGATGTTGTAGAGGATCGTCCGACCGAGGGCGTTGTCCTGGGCGAGCACCGCCAGGAACCGCACAAGTCCCGGCCCCTGTCGCGCATCGCCGATCGTGTCGCAGCCGGCGTCCGCTCCGAGCCGCGATGCCAGAAGCGGGTTGGGGTCGCGAAAGGGGCCGAGGTGCAACTGCGTCACCCAGCCCTTGGCATGGTTGAGACGGGCCACGAACCGCATCAGCCACACGGTGAACTTCTCAGTCTCCACGCGGGCTGCCGCGGTGCCGGCGATCGCCCGCTCCCAGATCGTGCGGGCCTCGTCATCGGTGCAGTCGGTATCGGGGAGGTATTCGATGCCATGGTCGGTGGCTCGGCAGCCGGCGGCGGCGAAGGCGTCGTGCCGCCGGTGCAGCGCGGCCTGGAGGCCGGCGAACGTGTCGGCGCCGGTGCCAGCGGCGTTAGAAAGTCGGCGGACCCAGCGGCCGAGCACGTCGGGCCGATGCACCTTGAACGCTGCGTCCGGGCGGAAGGTCGGCACCACGCGGGTGTGGCAGTCCGAACGGGCGATGGCCTCATGCCACTCGAGGCTGTCGGCCGGGTCGTCGGTGGTGCCCACCACCTCGACGCGCATCTTTCGCAGGATGCCGCGGGCGGTGAGGTCGCCAGTCGCGAGCTGACGGGTGGCCTCGTCCCAGATGGTTGCAGCCGTGGCGGGCTCGAGCAGGTCGTGAATGCCGAAGTGTCGCCGCAACTCCAGGTGGGTCCAGTGGAAGAGTGGGTTGCGGAGCGTGTGCGGCACCGTCGCCGCCCATGCCAGGAACTTGTCTCGTGGCGACGCCGTGCCGGTGATCAGATCCTCCGCCACGCCGTCTGTCCGCATCGCCCGCCACTTGTAGTGGTCGCCCTCCAGCCAGACCGCGTGGAGATTCTCGAACCGCCGGTCCTCGGCGATGTCGCGGGGGCTCAAGTGGCAGTGGTAGTCGACGATCGGCTGCTGCGCCGCCACGCGGTGATACAGATCGGATGCCGCGTCGGTCGAAAGCAGGAACGAGTTGTCGCAGAACGGCATGGAGCGAGCCTCACGGGGAGCGCTAGTAGCGGGGCACGGTGGGGTCGATGCGCAGCGACCAGGCATCGATGCCTCCGGCCATATTCTGGGCATGGGCAAAGCCACGCTGGCGGAGGAACTGCGTCACCCGCAGGCTGCGGCCGCCGTGGTGACAGTGGACGACGATCCGGCCATCGCGATGCGGCTCGAGCGTCGCAAGCCGCTCGGCGATCTCCCGCATCGGGATGAGCAGGGCGTTGGGCAGGCTGGCCGTGGCATGCTCGTCAGGCTCGCGGCAGTCGAGCATCAGAAACGGCGTGCCCGCGGCCCGCAGGGCCTGCACGTCTTCGACGTCGAGTTCGAGCGGGAGATCGGTGGGTGGCATCGCGGTGCTCCGGTCGTCAGGCGGCCTGTTGATTCGGTGGTGAGCCGACGGCGAGCGGGGCCGGCTGCCGCCGATAATCTCCGCGGCTGAAATATTTTTCCAGCCAGACGTACGCCACGATGAAGAAATAGCGGCTCCCCATCTCCCCGATCTTGAGCTTCGCCACGCCCGTGCGGCGGTTGCGCCAGGTGATCGGGATGGTTGTCCAGGAGTAGCCCCGCACGATGGCCTTGAGCGGCAGTTCGACCGTGAGGTTGAAGTGGGGGGCCAGGAACGGCCGGCAGCCCTCGATCACCTCACGGCGATAGGCCTTGAAGGCGTTGGTCGTGTCGTTGAGGCCGATGCCGAAGACGATGCGGATGAAGAGGTTGGCCCAACGGTTGAGCACGTACTTGAGCCGCGGATAGTCGATCACGCCGCCGCCTTTGACGAACCGGCTCCCGAACACGCAGTCGTGCCCCTCCTGGAGCTTTCGCCAGTAGCGGACCACGTCACGACAGTCGTCGCTCTCGTCGGCCATCATGATCACGACGGCGTCGGCCGTCATGGCCTCGAGCCCGCGCTGGATCGCCCGGCCGAAGCCGTGCAGTCCTTCGTTGCGCACCGGCACGAGCGCCGGCATGCGGGCGGCAGCATCATGAAGGATGTCCCAGGTGCCATCGGTGCTGCCGTCGTCGACGACGATGATCTCGTGCTCGATGCCCGCGAGCCGCAGTTCGAGATGCAGGTGTTCCACCGTCGAGGCGATGCAGCCCGCCTCGTCGCGGGCCGGGATCACGACGGCCAGGCGCCGGAGCGGGCCAGTGGCGGCCGCAATGGGTACGGCGGCCGGCAGATCAGGCGGCGACACGGTCGAGCCAGTCAGGGTGGGCATCGGCATGGGCGGCGATCTCCTCGAAGATGGTGAAGCGGTCGTGGGCGGGCTGCCAGGCATGGGCCTGCGAGGCGCGGCCGTGGTCGAGCACGAGCCAGGGGATGTCGTTCGGCCGCGGCGATGGGTCGGCGGCGACCTCATGCGGGCCGAACCGCTCGGCGCACCAGGCCGACAATTCGGCGAGCGACGTGGCCGAGGCGAGTCCACCCGACACGTTCACGATCGGCTGCGGGCCCGTGGCCGTCGCTGCCAGCTGGATCGTGATCAGCCGTGCCAGATCGTCGGGGTGGAGGCAGTCGCGAACCTGCAGGCCGCGGCCACCGAACCCGATGTATCGCAGCGGCCGCCGGGCAGCCCAGGAATGGATCCACCAGGAGAAGATCCCTTGGTCGGCGCGGCCGAACTGCCCGGCCCCTGCCATGACGCCGCAGCGATTGATGAAGAGTGGCGTGCCGGCCTGGACGGCATACTCGATCGCCAGTGTCTCCGAGGAGAGCTTGGTGGCGCCGTAGAGCGAGACCGGGCCGGCCGTCGCAAAGGCCTCGCTGACGCCGTCAGGGCCCGCGCCGGCAGGGAGCGGGACACCCGAGTCGAGGCGGAATGCCCTGCCGGTTTCGACGAGCGGCAGTCGGGCCAACGGTTCGATCGCATAGACGCGGCTCGTGCTCAGCATCACGAATCCGGCCTGGCGTTCGGCAGCAGCTTCGAGCAGGTTGACGGTGCCCCAGAGGTTGTGCTCCACGAGCTGCCGGGAGGTCGTGCCGTGGCCGCCGGCCGCCGTGGTGCCGGCCAGCACGCTCGGCTCCGCGGCCGCGTCGATGAACCAGTCGCATGCCGGTAGGGCATCCACGTCGGAGCGACAGCGGGCATCGCCATGGATGACATCGATGCCATGCCGCCGGAGGAGGTCGCGGTTGGTCTCGGCACCGGCCCGGCGGAGATTGTCGAACACGGTCACACGTCCGGCGGGCAGCCACTCGACGAGCCGTCGCGCGAGGGCGGAGCCGACGAAGCCGCAGCCTCCAGTGACGACGACACGCATCAAGCCGGGCTCCTGCCAGGGAGAGACGGCGCACACGTCGCACCGACTGGCGGGGAACTATCAGCGTGTGGCGGCGACCCGCAAGTTCATTCGCCTCGCCTGCCGGTGGCAGGCCGGTGAGGCGGAGGGCTGGGAAAGCCTGGGCGTCGGGGCAGGACGGCAGATCGCCGGGCGGCTACGCCCGGGGGCCAGCCGCGGCGACGTCAGGGGCCACCTGGTCGCGGTACTGCCGGAAGTTGTCGGTGAACAGGCCGGCCAGCTTCGTGGCCGTGGCGTCATAGGCAGTCTTGTCGTGCCAGGTGTGCTTCGGCACGAGCACGTCGGCCGGCACGCCCGGGCAGTCGGTCACGACGCCGACGCCGAACACCGGGTCCGGCGTCACGGGCGCCTCCCGCAGGCGGCCGGAGTGGATCGCATCCACGATCGCCCGCGTGAGCGGCAACTTCATCCGCTTGCCGATGCCGTAGGCGCCTCCGCTCCAGCCGGTGTTCACCAGCCACACGTTCACGCCGTGCCGCGCGATCTTCTCGGCGAGCAGACCGGCGTACTTCATCGGATGCCAGACGAGAAACGGGCCGCCGAAGCAGGGAGAGAACGTCGCCTGCGGCTCGGTCACGCCCATCTCCGTACCCGCAACCTTCGCGGTATAGCCGCTAATGAAGTGATACATCGCCTGGGCTGGCGTGAGACGGCTGACCGGGGGCAGGATGCCAAAGGCGTCGCACGTCAGGAAGATCACATCGGTCGGATGGCCGGCCACGCATGGGATCTTCGCGTTGCCAATGAAGTCAATTGGATACGCACCGCGGGTGTTCTGCGTGATGCTCGTGTCGTGGAAGTCCACGTGGTGGGAGTCCTCGTCGTAGACCACGTTCTCGAGCACAGCGCCGAACCGCAGCGCCTGAAAGATCTCGGGTTCCGTCTCCGGCGTCAGGTCGATCGCCTTGGCATAGCAGCCCCCCTCGATGTTGAAGATGCCATTATCGGACCAGCAGTGTTCGTCGTCACCGATCAGCAGCCGTGTGGGATCGGCGGAGAGCGTCGTCTTGCCGGTGCCGGAAAGGCCGAAGAGAAGCGACGAGCTGCCCGTCTCCCGATCGGCGGTCGCGGAACAGTGCATCGAGAGAATGCCCCGTTTCGGTGCGAAGTAGTTGAGCAGCGTGAACACGCCCTTTTTCATCTCACCGGCATACTCGGTGCCGAGGATCACCATTTCCTTCGATTCGAGCGAGAGATCGATGCTCGTCTTCGAAGTCATGCCCGGCGTGTGGCGGTTGGCCGGAAAGCGACCGGCGTTGTAGATGAGGGCGTCCGGCTCGCCAAAGGTGGCAAGTTCAGCGGCGGTCGGCCGGATCAGCATCGTGTGCATGAACAGCGCATGATAAGGACGCGAGCAGATCACCCTCACCTTGAGCCTGTGCTCGGGATCCCAGCCGGCGAACGCATCGACGCAATACAGCCGCGAGCGGGTGTTGAGATAGTCCTTGGCCCGCTCGAGATTGATTTGGAAGGTCTCGTCGTCGATCGGCACGTTCACGCTGCCCCACCAGACGTCGGCCTCCGAGGCGGAGTGCCGCACGATCCGCTTGTCCTTGGGGGAGCGGCCCGTCTTCGACCCCGAGTAGGCGATGAGCGCCCCGGAATCGGCCAGGGCACAGTCGGGCTCGCCGCGGATCGCCTCGGCATAGAGTTCGGCCGGCGGCAGATTGCGACGGACGTCGGTGACAGTGATGCCGTGGCATTTCAGATCGATGTGACGCATGGGAAACACCTGGTCATGGATTGGCGAGCACAAGCAAAAACTAGCCGCACCGGTGCTGTCGCGGCAAGCGGCGCAAGGTAGGCAGGATCGAACTCGGGGGAAAGGAGATGCGTACGATTCCTCAGTCTGAGAAACATCAGCCAAGGAGGGCCATGTGATGGACGCACACTTCAATGAGTATTTGGCAGCAGTCGCCGGGATGCAGGAACTCTATGGCGACCGAGGGGAGGATCGTCCCACTGAGTTCCACGACGACTGCGTGGCAGCGGATGCGATCGTCACTGCGGCGAGCGTCGCCACCGCCTAACGGGCGGGCTCGATGTGAATGAAGGCGTCGGCGCTCCGGAGCGGCGACGTTCGCAGCGTGCTGCGGACGAGCCCTCACTCCTCGAACTCATGGTGACCAGAAGACGATGCGTGACGCACGCGAAGACTGGAAACGGTTCGCTGCCGCAATGATTCCGAGCAAGGCTGCGACGCCGCAACTCGACACGTTTCTGTCGGCAGTCCAGGAGATGGCCGCCGAACATCCACCGCTTCGGTTGCTCGACGTGGGCTGCGGCACGGGCTTGCTCGCCAGGCGCCTGCATGCAGCGGGCTTCGCCGTGACGGGAGTCGATATCAACCCGGATGCGGTTCGCGCTGCCCACGACCTGGCCCCGGCCGTCGACTCCCCGGAACGCAGCCTGCGGTTTCATACCGCCGACTTCGCATCCGAACATCCGCCATGCATCGCTGGCGAACCGTTCGACGTCGTGGTCTGCCAGCTCGTTCTCTCGATCATCGGTGACGCGGGCAACCGGAGAAATCTCCTGCGTCACGTGCGGGATAACCTCCGGCAGGGCGGCTGGCTCTATGTGTCGGCGTCGGGCGTGTCGGACAGCATCAATCCCGGATACGCGCGGCTGTATGCCGAGGATGCCCAGCCGACGGGTGAGCCACACAGCTACTTCTCACGGGACGACCAGGGCCACGTCCTCTACATGACCCACCACTTCACCGTGGATGAACTCGCGACCCTGCTCGAGTCGGCGGGCTTCGGCCAGGTCGGTGTGACGAGCGAGAAAGAGACGAGCAGCAGGCGACCGGACGAGGCGGCGTACTTTCTCTACGCGACGTGCCGTCGGGCGTGAGACGGAGGCAAGTTGCGAACACGGTGACCTCTTGCTGGAGCAATACGATGAGCACCATCCATCGGGAAACCAAAGCCGTGGCGACGAGAGCTCGGACTGAGGGTCGGATCGTCTACCTGGCGGTGATCGACCAACGCTCATTGGTTTTCCGGCGCATCGCTTTCGCAGGCTGAAGGCAGCGAGCGAAGTGAAGGTGGCCGCGGTGCGACTGGAGGTCGGCGGCACGGCGCTGTGACGGGAATCCCTCGACGAAGACATCTCGGTCGAGAGCGGAGTGGCGGGTGCCGGCATATGCCTGCCGGTTCCACGAAAGCTGCCGGGGAGGATTCGTCACAATCACCGTTTTCTCCGAAAAAAGGCGGGGTTCGGCAAAAAAGTGACTCAAAAAACGACTCACTCGGAAGGGGTCTGGAAGCCCGCAGGAGTTCGCAGGGAACCGCACGCTCGTCCGTCGCCGTTCCCACCAGACGCCTGGAAGCCCATCAGCGACTCGTGGGGGGAGCAACGAGGTCAGTTCCAGAGGCGGGTGACCCCGTACTGATCAAACACCGCATCAGCACTCACGATTGGAATGGCCTCAACCAGGCATTGAGCCACGAGGAGCCTGTCAAAAGGATCTCTGTGGCGGAACGGCAAAGCAGTCTGCCGTTCGGTGAACTCCAGCGTGATGGGTGACACCGTGACGCCAAGGTCCACCAACGCCCGCTCCACCCATTGGCGATACGACAGAGATAGCGAAAGTTTCTTGGGTCGTTCCCAGTTGGCGGTGAGCCTTCTTGGGAATCGGTGGTGTCGGAAAGATCCGAGCCACGGGCTGGTCGTTCTCTGTGATCACGACCTCATCCCCCGGCGTGAGGCGATGGATGATGTCGGCCAAGCCAGACTGGGCTTCTTTGAGCGTCACTGTGGTCATGGCAAAGACTCCTGCCACGATTCTACAACCCCCTCCCCCCGGGACTCACCGGTTCGCAAAAGCTCCCCGAGTAGGAACAGTGCGAATCGCTGTTTTCGAGGGGAATACCGCAAAGCCGGCTCCGAAGTGACGTAAAAAGCGACGCACATCGGAACGTGGCAACCGTCGACAGGTTGTGGCAAACGGTATCGTCCTATCAGGAGTGGGATTACGCCACCTGTCCCCTCGCCCGGTGCCGAACTTGCCTGCGTCTCTCGCCGGCAATACCCTGAACAGATGCCCACAGTGCTGCGAGTCGGTGGTTATCGTTTCCACTTTTACTCGGACGATGGCACCGAGCGGACCTCTTGCTGGAGAAATACGATGAGCACCATCCACCAGGAAACCGAAGCCGTGGCGACGAGGGCTTGGACTGAGGGCCGGATCGTCTACCTAGAGTTGACGGACCAACGAATCATTGGTTTTCCTGCGAATCGCTTTCGCCGGCTCAAGGAAGCGAGTGAAGCGGAGTTGGCCGACGTGCGACTTGAGGTTGGCGGCACGGCACTGCGGTGGGACTCCCTCGACGAAGACATCTCGGTCGAGGGCGTGGTGGCGGGCAGGTTCCAACTGCCGCCGACCCCCGGAACCGACCGGCCATAGCCGCCCCGGATGCAGGTTCTGGAGTTGAACCGAAGTGCGGATGCCCGGTGCCAGCCGTTGCGGCATGGTGCCATCATGCGGACGGCGAAGATGGTGGCAGGTGCCGGCCCATGCCTGCCGGTGCCACGAAAGCTCCCCGAGTAGGATCGAGAACAACCGCGGTTGTCGTCGGGAAAACGTGAGGTCTCTCGCGGGGGTTACTCAAAATCCGACGCACGGGGAACTTCGCGTGAGGCCGCAGGAAGTCGCAATCTGAGATCCCCGAAAAATCTCTCGTCCCCGGGGAGGGCCGTCTTTAAGTTCCCTTGGCGTGCCACTCGACGCGGTGTACGCTTGTGCGTATGGTCACTCTTGCCGAGATCGAGTCTGCCGCTGCTGGCCTCTCGCCTGCCGAGAAACAGGAACTGATGCTGTTTTTGGCGTCGCGACTCCGGGCCGAGGGCGCCCTGCTGCCCGAGCTGCGCACGTTCACGCCCGATGAGATGGCCGGCTGGATCGCTGAAGACGAGGCGGATATGCGCCGGCTTCGAGAGCGGCAGTGAGGCTGTTTCTTGACTCGAGTGTGCTACTCGCTGCGGCCGCGTCGGCAGAGGGTGCTTCCCGGGAGGTCTTTCACCGGGCATCGACGCGGGACTGGCGCTTGATCACGACGCCCTACGCGGTTGCCGAAGTCACCAAGAACCTGGCAGGCTTCGCCGCCCCTGTGACGGCCACGTGGCTGCGGCTGAGAGCTCGACTCGATCTGGTCGACGATGTCTTGACGATCGACAAGCCGGCCGTGTTTCCCGTAAACAAAGACCGGCCGATCCTGTTCAGTGCCCTGGCGACGGCTGACGTCCTGTTAACCCTCGATCGCGCCGATTTTGGACGTCTGCTCGGCACCCATTTCTACGGCCTTACGATTATGACGCCGGGCATGTGGCTTACGCAGGAACGAGAGACAGGTCGTCAGGGTGCCTCCTGAGCGGGCACGTCTTGACCGGGTATGTGCTCGGTGCGGCTCCATGCGAGCCAGTGCGGCAGCCTGCTGAGAAAGCTCCCCGAGTAGGATTGGTACTACGGGGAGCATCCAATAGTTGACGTTTTCTATCCGGCGGCGGCCGCGTAGCGGACGTGTTCTTCTTCAAAGAAGTTGCGGACGACTCCCGGCTGATTCTGGCGACGGCGGAGGTGTGCTCTGGCGTTCGCCATCATCTGCGACTGATCGCGAGGCCTTTGTCGCCGCATGGCCTGCTTGGTGTCTTGATTGAGCAACTCGTCTGGGTTGAGCTCGGGGCTATAGCCGGGCATGAAGCAGAGCTCAAGGTTCGTCCTTCGCTCGCGCTTG
>JBJTIE010000338.1:0-2952 GCA_046094845.1 Planctomycetaceae bacterium
GCATGGACCACTGGGCCTGGAAGCCCGTGCGTCGGCCCGACGTGCCCGCGGGCGACCTGCCGAACCCCATCGACCGCTTCCTGCTCGCGCACGCCGGCGCGGCGGGGAAGACGCTCGCCCCCGAGGCCGATCCGCGGTCGCTCGTCCGCCGGCTCACCTACGACCTCACGGGGCTGCCCCCCACCGCTGACGACGTGGCGGCCTTCGAGCGGGATCACTCACCCGCCGCCTACGACGCGCTCGTCACGCGGCTGCTCGACTCGCCCCGCTATGGCGAGCGGTGGGGCCGCAAGTGGCTCGACGTCGTCCGCTACGCCGACACGGCCGGCGACACCGCCGACTTCCCGGTGATGGATGCCTGGCGATACCGCAACTGGGTGATCGACGCCTGCAACCGCGACCTTCCCTACGACGAGTTCCTGCGGCAGCAACTGGCCGGCGACATCCTGGCAGGCCTGCCCGACTCCGGCTCGGCCGACATGATCATCGCCACCGGCTACTGGGCCCTCGCTCGGCGATTCGGCGCCGACGGCGACAAGGACATGTATCTCACCTACGACGACGCCATCGACAATCTCGGCAAGGCCGTGATGGGCCTGTCGATCGCCTGCGCCCGCTGCCACGACCACAAGTACGACCCCGTCACGACCCGCGACTATTACGGCATCTACGGGATGCTCGCGAGCACGCGGTTCGCCTTCCCGGGCACCGAGCTGAAGGCCACGCCCCGCGACATGGTGCCGATCATGTCGGCGGCCGAGAAGAGCCTGATGAACGAGTGGAACGCCGAGCTTTTCCGCCTCGAGGCGGAACTGGGCCGCCGCGATACCGAATGGAAGGCGCAGGCGAAGCAGGCCGACACGCTCGGCCCGGTGCTCGCCACGTTGGCGGCCGGGGAGATCGAGGCCACGGGGGCGCAGGAGATCGCCCTGCCGGAAGGAACGCCGACGGTGTCGCTCCGCGCGGGCGAGATGCTCGAACTGTCGGTGCTCATGCGCGGCAACAACGGCGGCGACGCCACCCGGGTGGACCTCGTGATCGAGGAGCAGGGCGGCGCGGGCCGCCGCTGGAGCGCGGCCGAAGATCTCGTGCCCGATCTGCACGAAGGGGGCGAGGGGGCCGCCCATGCCGACTCGCAGGGCAACGCCTCGACCTGGCTGCTCTACGACGTCGAGCACGGCGCCATGCTGCTCGACCGCTGGGAGCCCGAGCTCTTCGGCACGAAGGGCGTGCCGGCCTGGCGTCACAACGACTTTCCGCTCGTGATGGTCAACACGCGGACCGAGCCGGTGCAGCTGCAGACGATCACGGCGCCGCCACGGTCGCTGGCCCTCCATCCGGGCCCGCGGGCCGGCGTGGCGCTGGCCTGGCGGGCGCCCACCGATGGCGTCTATCGCGTCCACGGCCGAGTGGAGAAGATCGATCCGGGCGGCGACGGAACGGCCTGGCGGCTCGACCGGCGGGCCGACCTCATCGATCACTTTGCCGCCGCCAAACGGCTCGCCGCCGCCCGCACGGCGGCCGCGGCGGCGCGCGACGCGCACCTGGCTAAAAAATTGCCGCAGCAGTTCGCGTATGCCGTATCCGAGGCCGACAAGGCCGCGAATGCGAAGATCCTGCTCCGCGGCGATCCGGAGAAACTCGGCGCCGAGGTGCCCCGCAAGAATCTCGACATCTTCGGTGGCGAGACGGTCGAGGAGGGAAGCGGACGCCGCGAGCTCGCCTCGTGGCTGTGCCGCGCCGAGCACCCCCTCACGGCCCGCGTGATGGTCAACCGCATCTGGCAGGGGCACTTCGGCCGCGGCATCGTCGGCACGCCCAACGACTTCGGCATGCAGGGGCAGCCTCCGACCCACCCCGAACTGCTCGACTGGCTGGCGGCGGAGTTCGTGGTGGAGGGCTGGAGCGCGAAGACGATGCACCGGCTCATGGTCACGAGCGCGGCCTACCGGCAGCGGTGCGACGCGGCCGGATCGGCCTACCCCCAGCGTCGCCGGCGGCTCGACGCCGAGGAGATCCGCGATTCGCTCCTCGACGTCGCCGGCCAGCTCGACCTCACGCCGGGCGGCCCGCATCCCTTCCAGGCAACCAGTGGCTACACGTACTCTCAGCACAAGCCATTCGAGCAGTTCTTCGACTCGAAAAAGCGGAGCATCTACCTGATCACGCTCCGCCTCCGCCGCCACCCGATGCTCGGCCTGTTCGACGGCGCCGATCCCAATGCCGCCACGCCGGGCCGCGAGACGAGCACCGTGCCGACCCAGGCGCTCTACTTCCTCAATGACCCATTCTTCCACGAGTGCGCGGCCGCTTTCGCCCGGCGGGTCGCCGAGGGTTCCGGCGACGACGGGGCCCGCCTCCAGACCGCCTGCCGCCTCGCCTTCCAGCGGCCGGCCACCGTGTCCGAGCAGGAGCGGGCCGTCCGGTTCCTCGACGACGTTTCCGCACGGCTGACCGACGTCCCGGAGGCGGGGCGGCGCGACGCCGCCTGGGTCGCCCTGGCGCGCGTGCTCCTGGCCGGCAACGAGTTCATCACCGTCGACTGACACCCATCACGAGTTCCACCATGAGCACGGCAACGTTCAACTGGTCGCGTCGTGGTTTCGTCCGCTCGCTGACGGCCGGCTCCGCGGTCCTGCCCGCGCTGATCCGCGAGTTGCTCGCGGCCGATGGCAGCGTTGCTGCCGACCTGCTCGCGCCCAGATCGCCGCATTTCGCCCCCAAGGCCAAGCGGGTGATCTTCCTCTACTTCAGCGGCGGCGTCTCCCACGTCGATGCCTGGGACCCGAAGCCCAGGCTGTTCGCCGACCACGGCAAGCCGATGCAGGTGGACGACCCGCAGGCCGCGGCGATCGGTGCCTACACGAATGGCGTCGTGAAGCGGCCGCTGTGGGAGTTCCGCAAGCGGGGCGAGAGCGGCATCGAGGTCAGCGACCTGTTCCCGCACATCGG
>JBJTIE010000339.1:0-21740 GCA_046094845.1 Planctomycetaceae bacterium
CACACGCCGGCGACGGGGCACGGGCAGCCCCTCACCCACGCCAGTTGGCGCAACCCCCGTCACATGCGGTCCACGGTGCCGATGCCGAGGAGTTCGAGGCCCTTGCGGAGGACGCGGCCGGTGAGGTCGCAGAGGGCCAGGCGGCTATCGCGCTCGGCGGCGTCGGCCTTGAGCACCGACAGTTCGTCGTAGAAGGTCGAGTAGCAGCCGGCGAGGTCGTAGAGGTAGGCCGTAAGGACGTTGGGCCGGTAGTCGGCCTCGACGTCCTCGAGTGCCTCCGAGAATCGTAGGAGTTCCAGGGCCAGTGCCCGCTCCCGCGGATGGAGGATCCGCACCTCGCGGCAGGATTCCCGCAGGGCGGCCCGGTCGATGCCCCCCTTGGCGAAGATGCCCTCGACGCGGGCTGCGGCGTATTGCATGTAGGCCGCCGTGTTGCCCGTGAGCTGGAGCATTTTGTCGAAGCTGAAGACGTAGTCAGTCGTGCGGTTCTGCGAGAGGTCGGCGTACTTGATCGCGCCGATGCCCACGGCCTCGGCCACGTGCCGGCGGTCGGCCGCCGTGAGGCCGCCACGGGCCTCGTCGCCCGATTCCACGATTGCGGCCGCCCGCTCCACTCCCTCGTCTAACAGGGCCTCCAGACCCACCGTGTCGCCGGCGCGGGTCTTGAACGGCCGGCCGTCGTCGCCAAGGACGGTGCCGAAGGCCACGTGCACGAGCTGCACCCGCTCGATGCCCCAGCGCTGCACGGTCTCGAACACCTGCTCGAAGTGCTGCCCTTGCCGGTGATCGACCACGTAGAGGATGCGATCCGGCTGCCAGTGTTCCAGCCGCCACTTGATCGTCGCGAGGTCCGTCGTGGCGTAGAGAAACGCCCCGTCGGCCTTGCGGATCAACAGCGGCGGCGCGTCGTCGCCGGCCAGAAACACGCCGATCGCCCCGCGGCTCTCCCGGGCCAGCCCGCGGGCCACCAGGTCGTCCACGACGCCGGCGAGAAATGGCTGGAAGAAGCTCTCCCCCAGCGTGTGATCGAACGACACGTGGAGCCGGGCGTAGATGCGATCGATCTCGGCGCGGCAGACGGGCATGAACCGCTCCCAAAGGGCCCGGTTCTCCGGGTCGCCCTCGTGGAGCTTCGCCGTCTCGGCCAGAACCTCACGGCCGGCGTCGGGGTGACGGGCGGCCAGCGTCGCCGCCGCGGGATCGGCGGCAAGCTCATCGGGCTTCGCGTCGGCCACCTTCCGCACGAGCCGATACAGCCGGCCAAGCTCGGCGGTGGGGTCGGCTGCAAATGCCGCGTCGTCGCGGCAGTGCTTCCAGCCCCAGAGGATCATCCCGAACTGCGTGCCCCAGTCACCGAGGTGATTGTCGGTGATCACATGGTGGCCGCGGAACCGCAGGATGCGGGCCAGGGCGTCGCCGATCACCGTGGAGCGGATGTGCCCCACGTGCATCGGCTTGGCGACGTTGGGGGACGAATAATCGACGACGATCGTCTGCGGGCGATCGACCGTCGGCACGCCGAGCCGGGCGTCCCGCACGGCGGCCGCCAGGGCGGCGGCCAGGGCCGAATCGCGCACCCGCACGTTGATGAACCCGGGGCCGACGGGGTCGCCCGGGGGCTCGAACAGGTCGGCGTAGCCGGGTACCGCCACAAGCCGCTCGATGATCGCTGCCGCCATGTCGCGGGGCTTCCGGCCGGCCGGCTTGGCCAGGGCCATCGCCATCGCGCCCGAATAGTCGCCGAACTTCGCGTCGGCCGTCTCCCGCACCTGCTCGGCGAGCCCAGCCAGCTCCGCCGGCGACTGCCCGACCATGCCGTCGGCCGCCAGCCGCTCCAGCGCGAGTGAGAACATCCGCCGCAGGGCCGCCCGGAAGGCCGTCGGTGCATGCTCGGCGGCGGTCATTGAGCCGTTACCCCGGCCGCATCGGCAGGCAGTGGCACCGGCTTCGCGCCGCTCCAGAGCTGCTCGATATCCCAATACGCCCGGGCATCCGCATCGAACAGATGCACCATCACGTCGCCGTAGTCGAGCACGATCCAGCGGCCTTCCTCGTAGCCCTCGCCGCCGCGTTTGCGGTCATGCAGTTCGACTTTGACCGCCTTCTCGATCTCGTCGGCCATGGCATGAATCTGCCGCCGGCTCGAGCCGGTGGCGATCACGAAGTAGTCGAACACCGGCGTCAGCCCCCGGAGGTCGAGGATCGCGACGTCGGACCCCCGCGTCTCGACGGCCACGCGGGCCGCGAGCAACGCGAGCTGCCGGGCCCGGTCGGGATGGATCGAGGCGGCAGCCGATTCCTGGCGGGTGGGAGTCACGGGGGCGGGAGAGTCCGAGGGAAACGCGAATGGCACCGCAGGATTCTATCCGGCTCACGCCCCGACGCGAGCCGCTGCAAGGCCGATTCCGGCGAGCACGAGGTCGGGAACCTCGCTCGCACCCGGCAGGGCGTCGCGAACCACCCCGCGAGACCCACCGGTGAGAAACAGCTCCGCATGGCCGCCGCTGGCGGCCTGGGCCTCGGCCACGAGGCGGGCCACCGCCCCCCGCATGCCCCAGCCGATGCCGGCCGCGATCGCCTGCTGCGTCGAACGCCCCGGCATCGCCGGCGGCAGGTCGTGATCGAGCGCCGCCACTTCCGGCAGCCGGCTCGTGCCCTCGGCGAGGGCCCGGGCCAGCAGCGCGGGACCAGGGAGAATCGCGCCGCCGAGAAACCGGCCGTCGGCGGCGACCATGTCGACGGTCGTCGCGGTGCCGCAATCGACCACGATCGCCGACCGCCCGGGCTGGGCGAGCACCGTGACGGCGGCGGCGGCCGCAACGCGATCGATGCCCACCCGCTGCGGCTCGGCCACGGCGACGTCGATCGGCAGGTGGGCATGCGTGATCCGCTGCTGCCGCACCGGATGCCGCCGCGTCGCCGTGAGTTCGGCGATCACGGCCTCGAGCCGCGCCGCAGCCGCATGATGCACCGCGGCCACGAGCACCAGGGCCGGCCCGGTCGCGACCGTCTCCAGCCAGGCGGCGAAGTTGGCGGGGCGAAAGTCTCGGCTGACGAGATCCTGCCGCCGGCCGATGACGGGCAGCGATCGCGGCCCGGCCGGCTCCATGACTGCCGCCAACTTGATTCGCGTGTTGCCGACGTCGGCGAGCAGCACGGTGTCGGCCGCACCGTGGCGCCCCGCCGGCCCGCTCATGCCGTCGCCTTCCGGTCGAGTTCGGCCACGACGGCCCGCAGGAGCGTGTCGAGCCCCTGGCCGGTGGCCGCGCTGATTCCGATCACGTCGTGGCCGATCGCGCGGGCCAGCTCCTGCCGCACGTCCTCGGACCCCGGGAGTTCGCACTTGCTCATCACGACCACCTCCGGCCGCTCACCCAGCGCCTCATCGTACCGCATGAGCTCCTCGCGGATCGCCCGGTAGTTGGCGAGGGGTTCACTGCCATCGACCGGGCAGGGCTCCACCACGTGCACGAGGATGCCGGCCCGCTCCACGTGCCGCAGGAATTCATGGCCGAGGCCGACCCCCGCATGGGCCCCCTCGATCAGGCCCGGCAGGTCGGCGAGCACGAAGCTCCGATCGGGGGAAATGGCCACGATGCCCAGGATCGGCGCCTTGGTCGTGAAGGCGTAGTCGGCGATCTCGGGGCGGGCCCGTGAGAGCCGCGACAGCAGCGTGCTCTTGCCGGCGTTCGGTTTGCCGACGAGGCCCACGTCGGCGATGACCTTGAGTTCCAGCAGGAGGCGGCGAATCTCCCCCTTCTCGCCCGGAGTGCATTCCCGCGGCGCGCGATTCGTGGACGTCTTGAAAAACAGATTGCCGCGGCCCCCGGCGCCCCCCTTGGCGGCCACGATCGATTCGCCGGCCGTGGCCAGATCCTTGATGACCAAGCCGCTCGTCTGGTCCACGACGATCGTGCCGGGAGGCACGAGGAGCACGAGGTCGGAGGCGTTGCCTCCTTGGCAGTTTGCGGGGCCGCCGGCCTTCCCCGACTCCGCCTTCCACTGCCGGCGATGAGAGAGGGCGGCGAGAGAATCGACCCCCGCCTGGGCCTTGAGGATCACACTGCCGCCGGTGCCGCCGTCACCGCCGTCGGGACCTCCCAGCGGCACGTATTTCTCGCGGCGGAAGCTGCGCATGCCGCGACCACCATCACCGGCAGCCACCTCGATCTGGACGCGGTCGACGAACACACAGTGCCGGCGTCAGGCCGACGCACCGGCGACCACGTTCACCCGCCGGCCTTCCTGGTCGAAGAGCACCACGCCGTCGCTCAAGGCAAACAGCGTGTAATCGGTGCCCATGCCGACGTTCTTTCCGGGATGAAACTTCGTGCCGACCTGACGGATCAGAATGTTGCCGGCCCGGACGGCCTGGCCGCCGAACTTCGTCACGCCCCGCCGCTGGGCATTCGAGTCACGACCGTTGCGACTTGAACCCTGACCTTTTTTATGTGCCATTTTGTGTCGCTCCTGCCGCGAAACGTTCGATCCGGAACCGCTCCGAGAAGTGTACCGTGGGAAATCCTACTTTCCCTCGGCAGTATCCTCGTATCGGAAAATCCAGGCATGGTCAATGCCCTCGTGCACTCCCGCGGCATCCGCGTAGAGGGCGGCTCCCCCGGGGCCGAACAGGCCGCGGAGCACCGCCATTCGCTTCTGGCCGTCGGCTTCGGCCGCCACAGCGGGCTGGACGGCGGCGAAGGCGGCGCGGGCATCCCCGGCCGTCAGCAGCCGGGGTTCGATGCCCACGGTTTCCAGAGCCAGTACCGATCGCACGGCAGCGAGTTGCCGCCGCAGCCACTCGACGCGGTCGCCGGCCGGCCCGAAGACATCGGCTGCGACGGCGGCCCGCGCGGAAGCCGACGGCAGCGATTCCAGCTGCCGCAGCACGGTCGTCAGTGCCGTGAGTGGCGCGGCACCGAAGGCCTCCGGGGTGAGTTCCATGCCGGCGAGCGCCTGCCGTCGGGCCCGCTCGCGCTCGCCGTCCACCGGGCCCGCCGCCTCTCGGGCCAGATCCTCCAGCACCGCCCCCCCCTGACCGCCGAAGACCTGCCTGACCACGGCGCCGCGCTCGCTCGGCTCGGGGATTTTTTCCAGCGCCGCGATCACCTTGGCCAGCGGCAACAGGCTCGGCGCAGCGTCCTCACCTTCCGGCTCGAGCAGGCCGGACCACGAGAGTCCCAGCCGCGCAAGCCCCGCATCGGCCTCCGCCTGGTCGGCCGATTGCATCCGGCCGATTTCGGCGAGGAGACGGCCGCCGAGGGCCATCCGCTCGAACATGCCGGCGAAACCGATGGTCATTTGCTGATCACCGTCCTGCTGCTCGTCGCCGGGTTTCCAGAAGTCGAGCCGCAGGGCCTGGAGCGTCTGCTCCCGACCGCCCCCCGGAACGGCGTCGGCGGCACCTGCATTCGGTCGCTGTCGCCACCGCAGCGCGTTCGTGAGGCCGCGGACATAGATCGAAAAGAAATCGATGCGCGGATCCACACCCTCCCACACCGCCACGCCCCACCGTTCCTCACCGGGCTGGAGATCCTCTGCGGCCATCGCGGCGCTGTCGAGCAAGGGACGGGCTGGGTCCTCGCGGTCACGGATCGCGGCCAGAGCGGCCGGCACCACTCGGTCGAGGTAGGCCCGATAAGCGGCCGCGCCGTCGTCCGGCGCGACGGCCTCGCGACTTTCGAGCACGAATTGCGGCACGAATCGGATCGGGGTCTCGAACGGTTCGGTGCCGCGCGTGAGCGGGTTAACGGCATCGACCGCCGCCCGTAGGCCGCCGGCATTGCGGACGCGGTAGACGACATACCACACCCGCGTCCGCTGCATCTTCTCGTCCGACACGGGCACGTCGATCTCGATCGTTCGCGGTGGCTTGAACGCGAATTCGAGGCACCAGATATCGCGGGTGAACTCCCGGTCATGGCCGCGGGCAGCGAGCGTGCTTCCCGCAGGGGCCTGCCGCGGTGTCCATTCGAGGTCGGCGCGGGCCGTGATTTCAGCGAGGTCATCCCGCAGCAGCGTGTCGGCGGCGGAGCGATTGGGGGGGATGACCGTCAGCGCACCAGGAGCCAGTTGGCGGAATCCTGGGGGCTGTGCCTGCGCGCCAGACAGGCACGCCACCAGCACGACGCCAGCCGTGGCACACCACGACGTGCGCAACCTGGACAATCCGAATGGTGACGAATCCGGCATGACAGCTCCCTCACCGAGAATCGTAGCGATTTCCCGTTATGTGCCGAGCAAAACGGGCATTTTCGCCATTTTCCGCAGACATCCTTGCTTGCCCATATTCCCCAAGCCACAATCTAAATGCAGTCATTTCAGCCTTCGGCTGCTCGCCCAGCGTCACCCTGCCGACCGATGAGCAGATGGGGTTGGGCCATCCCGATCCCCCGTGGTACACGCCCGACAGTCAAGCCTTTCGGGCCCCAAGCTCGCCATGCTTCAGAAAAACCCGCTCTGTCCACCTCTTCCGAGCCCGTTGCCGCACGCGGCAGCGTCCGCCGCAGCAGCCGCTGTCGGAGAGCGATTCGTATCGGCCGACGACTTCGATGCGACCGGCGTGCTGGCCGGCATGGATCCGAGCGAGTCGCGGTACTGGTGGATGCCCGAACTCTACGGTCCAGACGCGGACGTCGTGGTGGCCGGACGACCGCTTGCCGACACGCTGGCCCGCGGCCCACGTCAGGCGACGAGGCGCTCGACGTCCCGCTCGACGGCGGCGGCCTGATCGATCTCTGCCGCCAGCGCCTGATAGTCCGCCGCCCCATGGGATTCGGGCGCGTAGTCGAAGATGGACTGCCCGAAGCTCGGGGCCTCCGCCAGCCGGATGTTGCGCCGAATTCGGGTTTCGAACACCGTGGCGTCCCGCCAGGCTGGGTGTGCCGTCGCGGCGGCGGCGAAGAAGCCGGCGACGTCACGGCCGATTTCACCGGCCAGCCGGGTGCCGCTTTCGTACATGCAGAGCACCACCCCCAAGAGCCGAAGCCGTGGATTCACGTGCTCCGACACCAGTTCGATCGTTTCCAGAAGCTTGCTCAACCCGTGCAGGGCGAGGAAGTGGGGCTGGAGCGGCAGCAGCACCTCGTCCACGGCGGCCAAGGCGTTCAGCGAGAGGAGCCCCAGCGACGGCGGGCAATCGACGACCACGTACTCGAACCGCTCGTCGGCCGGCGCGTCGTCCCGGCAACGCGGATCGGCGGCCAGCCGTTGCCGCAGGATCGATTCCCGCCCCGGCCGGCCAGCCAGGGCCATTTCGACGGCGGAGAGATCGATGTGGGAGGGCACCACCCACAAATTCGCCCCGACCGGCACCGTGGCCGCGGCGAGGGGCTGCCCCGCCGTCAGCACATCGAAGGCCGACGCGGAATGCCCTCCCGGCGTCGCGCCCGCATGAATCGTGGCATGCGCCTGCGGGTCGAGATCGATGAGGCACACGCGGCGGCCGGCCCGGGCCAGCGCCACGGCCAGGTTGACGGAGGTCGTGGTCTTGCCCACGCCCCCTTTTTGATTGGCGACGGCGATCGCGCGCATGGCTGATGAATCCGGCGTGATGGGCGGCCGAAAACCCGACGCCGCACCCGCGCGCCAGCCTGCCGCCACGGCGGGAGAGTAGGCTGCCGAGCCGGCCTCCAAAAGACCGATTCCGGGCTATTTTTCCCGCGCAAGAGCGTCGAGCCAGGCGCGGAGCCCCTTCTCGATTCGCCCCAGGGCCACCCGGCGATCGCTCCCGGCCACGCCCAGTGAGCCCCCGCCTGGGGCGAAGTCGATCACGAGCACCGCCGTCGGAGTGGCGTCACCAGCGGCGGCATACAAGGCGAATGCGGCGTCCCATTCGGTCGTCGCGCCGGCAGCCCGTTGCCAGTCGAAGTTTGCATCCTCGACGAGGCCGCGCCGCAGGTGCACGAGACCCGGAGCGAGGCTGACGTCGATCCGCGCCGCGGATTCCAGCCCGGCGGCCGCACCTGCCGGAGCCGCCGGGGGCTCCCACAACTCCACGCGGGCGGCGGCCTGAATCTGCCGGGCCACTTCGCTGCCGTAGAGCGCCAGACAGCGTCGCGTCTGCCGCCACTGGAACCAGATGGCGAAACTCGCCAGCCCGATCCCCAACAGCACCAACGCCACGACCAGCCGCCGGCCGATGCGGCCCCGCGGGTCACATGCTTCTGGCACTGCCTGCGTCGAATCCTGCATGCCTGCACTGTATACTGACGACGTCGGGTTGGCCGCCCCCGACTGGCGGCCCACCCCTTTCGATTCAGAGGAGTCCTGCGGATGCCCAACGCCTTCGACCCCTACCGCGAAGCCCTCGTCGTCGAGCAGCAGACGGTCTGGCCGGACGCCTGCGAGGACTGGTCGGCCGCCGACAAGCAACGAATTGCGGCCCTGCTGCACGCCAGCCCCGGGGACGCGGCCGAACTCGACTACCTTCGTCAGCATACGGGGTTTGCCCGCGTGATCACGGTCACGCCGGCGGACCTCGACCGCGTGAGCGTGGCCTGACCGTGGCCGTTATCCGCTTGCAACTGCCGGCCGCGGAGAGTCTCCCCACAGACCGCTCGTACGACATCGTCTGCGGCCGCGGCATACTCGACCAGATCGGCGGCCGGCTGTGGGACGCGGGCGTGCGGCGGGCCGTCGTCGTCTGTGACGCGGCAGTCGCTGCCACGCACGGCCGCCGGGTGGCGGAGTCGCTGACGGGTCGTGGCATCGAGGTGACGACCATCGACGTTCCCTCCGGCGAGGCCTCGAAAAGCGTGGCGGAGGCGGGCCGGCTGTGGGGCCTGCTGGCCGAGCGGGCCGTGGATCGCAGCACACACGTGGTGGCGGTCGGGGGAGGCGTCGTCGGCGATCTGGCCGGCTTCGTGGCGGCCACGTTCGCCCGCGGCATTCCCGTGTGGCAGGTTCCCACGACGCTCGTCGCCCAGGTCGATAGCGCCATCGGCGGCAAGACCGGCATCAATCTCCCGGCCGGCAAAAATCTGGCGGGAGCTTTCTGGCAGCCGAGCGGCGTGTTTTCCGACATCGACGCCCTGGCCACGCTCCCGACCCGCGAGTACGTCAGCGGCCTGGCCGAAGTCGTGAAATACGGAATGATTTTCGACCCCGACTTTTTCACCTGGCTGGAGTCCAATGCCGCCCCCCTCGTGGCGCGTTCATCGGCGCCGCTTGCTCACGCGGTCGAACGGTCGGCGGCCCTGAAGGCGGCGGTCGTGCAGCAGGATGAGCGGGAAACGACGGGGGCCAGGGCCGCCCTGAACTACGGCCACACGTTCGCCCATGCGTTCGAAACCGCCGCCGGCTACGGACGTCTGCTCCATGGCGAGGCGGTGGCCATCGGCATGGGCTGTGCGGCCCGGCTGGCGGTCGCTACGGGCCGACTGGCAGCCGATGTTCCGGGCCGGCAGGATGCCCTGCTCGCCACGCTGGGACTCCCGGTCTCGCTCGCCGAGGTGGGCCCGCTGGAAGCCGACGACCTGCTGACGATCATGGCCCGCGACAAGAAGTCGCTGGGGGGCCGGCTCCGGTTCGTGCTCCCCACGCGGATCGGGGCCGTCGAGCTGGTCGGCGGCGTCGATGCCGCCCTCGTCCGCCGGGCACTCTCTGGCTGACCTCACGGGTGGTCCGACGCGACCACCACCGGAGCGATTCGCTCCACCCCCCCGGTCGCTCCGGACCGGCAACTGGAGCGATTCGCTCCACCCGCCCACTGGCCCTGCGACTGTGGGTCCGGGCGATGCTCGGGGCGAACGCCTGGCGAAAACCTTTTTTCATGGCCGCAGGAATCGTTTCCGCAGCTCCGGCACCGGCGCGGCGATGAAAAAACAAACGCCGGACGGGCTTTGGCACACGGCGTGCTTCTTCTTTCCAGCATCGAGAGACGGCCCGACGGGACGTCGATCGGGGTCGGTGATTCCGAATCGCCGATTGCTCCTCGCGTTGCTGGCTCAAAAAGGAGTTCGCTCATGAGTGCCCCTGCCCATGCCATCGGCAGTGCCGATGCCTACCGATCGCTGACCCGCACCGACTTGATTTTGTGCGTGCTGCCGATCGCCCTGTTTCTGTCGATCGTGTCGTTCGTCTGATCACCCCCTGCAAAGGATGCTCCCATGGCCGCCGTACTTCCCCGTGATGCCGCGTCTTTGATTCGCACGATGTCGTCGGTGGTCGTCAGCTGCCTGATGGCAGTGTTTGCCGTCGCGGTGACGGTCATCGGCTAGGGCCTGTTCTGCCTCGATTCTCGGTCGCACCAACGAAGCATTTTTCGAAAGAGCTTTTTATGAACACGCACTCGTCTTCAGGTTCGGCTCCGTGCCTGCGTGCGGCCGGAATCCGCGAAATCGTGATCGTGGACGTTTCGTGTGATCGCTACGGCGATTTCGTGCGTGCCGCCCAAGACGGCGAGGTTGGCCTGCACTTCTGCGTCGACGGCCGTTCGGCCGTCCGCCTGGCGCGGCGGTTCCGCGCGGATGCCTGGCTCGTTGCCACCGATCTGCCCGACATGTCGGGCTTCGACCTGCTCGAGATGCTGTCGCCGCACGTGCTGCAGGGCGACGTCGATCCGATGCTCTCGGGAGCCCGGATTTCGCTGAATCGCATGGGTGAAGGCCCCCACTCCGGGATCTTCATCGTCTCCGACAGCTATCGGCTGGCCGACGAGCAGCGGGCGCTCACGTCCGGTGTCGCCGGATACCTGGTGCGGCCGGTGACACTCGACGTCATCCTGAACGCCCGCCGGCCCGCCGGCAGCGCGGCATCGGTGGCCGGTTCGGCCTGACTACCGTCCTGACTCTTCTCTTCTCTGATTTCACATCCGCCTGCCTTTTCTTCGTCCGGTTGCAGTCTTTTCCGAGGTTCACGAAACATGGAAACGTTTCATCCGTCGATCTGGCCGTGGGGTCGGGTGCTGGCCTTGGTTTCGGCCGCCGTCGTGAACATGGGCTTCGTTGCCCGACTGGCACACGCTGAAGGCGTCGTCGCGAGCGACTTCTTCGTCGCAGGCGGCGTGGTGGGATCCGGCGGGTCTCTGGTGGGCGCCTTGGGAGACAACCGCCTTCAGGCTTCTGCTGCAGCCGTCGCATCCCACCAGGCGAAGCGTGTGTCCCCTCGCCACACGTCTCCCCTCGAGCGGGCCAGTGCAGATATCGGCGGCGACGTCTTTCCGCGTTCGCGGCTCGTGCTGCCGTTGCTCGTGCAGGCAGCGATCGACAATCCGGCGGATGCCGAGGCAGGCGTCGCCACCATGATTCCGATGACGGGCCCCATGGTCGGCCTGCGGCCTCATCCCCGGATGTGGGGCAGCACGCTCGAGCGGTGATCCGCGGTTCTTCGGCCGCTCGTTCCCTCCCCTCACTTTTTTTGATTCAACGCCATCCATCGACAAGGAGTTCCCCGTGCAGTCTTCAGCTTTCAATGAAATGATGCCCGAGCGTGAGCATGACGTGGCCGCCCCGAGCGTGGTCGTGGTGGACCCGCGGTTCGACGCCTACAAGCAGCTTGCCGCGAGCGCACGGCAGGGGCGGATCGGCCTGCACTTCCGGTCGAGCGGTGCGGATGCGATCAAGCTTGCCCGTCGGCTGTCGGTCGATGCCTGGCTGATCGCCCCCGATCTCGACGACATGTCGGGCCACGACCTCGTGCAACTGCTCAAGGAGCGTCATGGGGATGCCGATGCGGAGTCGGCCAAGGTGGCGATCGTCGCGGCCGCCGACGTGGCTGGACGACAGAAAAAGCTGGTGGAACAGGATGCGATTGAAGCCGGCGCCGACACGCTGATCCAGCACCCCATCACGCTCCGCGATCTCGAGGACCTGATCGGCCTGCAGGTCGAAGAGCGGTCGAAGGTGTTCGCCGACAAGGGGGCTGCCAAGGCGTTCATCACGCTGCCCGTGGGCGTCGGCGCTGCGGTCGTGGCGATCGCCGTTCTGATGCTCGGCTGATGCCTCTCCATGGGCCTGGCGGCGGTCGCCAGGGCGATGAGCGGTCCCACGGTAGGCGTGCCATGGCGAATTCCGGGCTACGCGCGGTGAGTCGTGCGTTTCGGCGTCGCATCGCTGCCGCCACTCGCCTGTCGGCAGTGATCGTGACGCTGCTGGCATATCAGGCGATCGGCGGCGGACGGTCGGCACTCGCCCAGAACGACTGGCAGTTTCCCGACCCTTATTTCGGCGTGCCGCAGCCCCCGAATCCGGCCGCGCCGTCGATTCAACGCCGGTATCGCACCGAGATCGGGCCGCCTGCCGTCCGGCGCCAGGCGGAATCCGTCCGCAGTCCGCAGCGACTTCGACGGCATCGTCCCCAGCGGTCCCGCTGACACCATCCATGCGTGAACAGGGGATGGTGATGCGTCATCTCGCCTCGGTAGCCGGGAGATGCACGCTGCGGTCGCTGCTGACCTGTGTCTCCCTGGCGACGGCGTTGGCACCCGCCCTCTCTCACGCGATCGTCGGCAGCGATTCGTCGGCCACCGCATTCAACGGCACCTACGTCAACAGCGTCATCGGGGCGGGAACCTTTTACTCGCTCGGATTCGGCGGCAGTCGGACGATCGTGGCCAACATCGAGGCTGGCACGATCTGGAACGGCCACGAAACACTCACAGGGCGCGTCTCGCAGTTCCTCGCCGACCCAGCCATCGTGGCCACGGGCACCACGCAGCTCGGCCAGTTCGATTGGCACGCCACGATGGTCGGGCAGGCGCTCGGCGGCACCGGCCTCTACACGTACCAGGACGGCATCGCGCCGATGGCGCAGCTCTGGTCGGGGGCGATCGCCACGCAGTGGATCCCCAGCCCCGGCGGCGATTTCACCGGCAGCTTCGACGCGACCGACGCGAGTTTTTTCTATCCCTACGTGACGGCGATGCGAATGGGCGTGACGTCGGGCACGTCCTCACTCAAGGCCCAGGTGGTGAACAGCAGTTGGGGATACCCCGATTCCGCCGGGGAGGCGAGCTGGACGATCGCGATCGATGCCCTCGCCAGGGAAAACAACGTCGTGACCGTGTTTGCCGCCGGCAACGAGGGCCCCGCCACCAACACGGTGGGCGGCCCTGCCTCGGGCTACAACGGCATCGCCGTGGCTGCCACGACGGGAGCAATGACGGCCTCGCCGTTTTCGACCGTGGCCGAATTCTCCAGCCGCGGCCCGGGTGACTTTTACAACCCGGTGTCGGGGACGACGGTGCCGAATGTCCGGCCGACCGTGGACATCGCCGCTCCCGGCGACGAGCTGACATTGGGCTTTTACGGCGGCCTGACCGGCGGCCACACCTCGGGCAGCGCGGTCACCGGCTCGGACCTCTACGTCCCCGGAATGAACGGCACGAGCTTCGCCGCCCCGATCGTGGCCGGTGGCGCCGCGCTCATGATCGACGCGGCGACGTTCGTGTCGCCCGCGGTCACCAACACCACCGAGATGCTCGACGCCCGTGTGATCAAGGCCACGATGATGGCCGCTGCCACGGTCACCAACGGCTGGAACAACGGCCAGCAGTCCGTGGGTGGCGTGATCACCACAGCCCAGGCCCTCGACCACTCGGCCGGTGCCGGCATGATCAACCTCGACCGGGCCTACCGGACGTATGTCGGCGACCCAACCGTCGTCGACATCGGGGGCATGAGCTATCTGATCGCGGGCGTGAACACGACGCTCGGCGTGACCGGCAGCAGCGGTGGCAGCGGCCTCGATCTGCGGGGCTGGGATCTCGGCACGGTGCTCAATGATGCCGACGCCGAGTCGGGCAACGTGAACGCCTACGCCTTCGCCTCGATGCTACCCGCCGGCGGCACGTTGACCGCCGCGCTGACCTGGTTCGCCGACCGCACCGTCGGCAGCACGGTCGCTTCGGCCGCCGACGTGGCGCTCGCCAACCTGTCGCTCCAGCTCTATCGCACCGACGCGGTCGGAGGCCCCTCCCTCGTGGCCCAGTCGATCGCCCCCTACAGCTCGAGTGAGTTTCTCCGCCTCACGCTCCCCGCGTATGGCTACTACGAACTCCGCGTGCTGGGCCTCGACGAGGTCTACAACACCCTCGGCACGCCGTTGACGACCACCGACTACGGCCTCTCCTGGGTCGTCACCGTCCCCGAACCCACCACCTACACCCTCGCCGCCATAGGCCTCGCCATCATCGCGCAGCACCACAGGCGCAGGCGAGGGAGTCGGCGCATGCTCAAGGAGCAAAACCATCGCCGCCCCATCCCACACACGGGAGGCGAGGGGTCGGCGACAGCTCGAGGAGCATTTGGACCGAGTCTTCGAGGTCCACCGCGACGAGACTGTTGCCGACTCCTCGCCGGCTCACTCGGATAGGCGTCCCGCGCGCGGCGACTCACCACCGCGCCTCAATCGCCATGCCCCCCAAATCCGCCATCGGCAGCGGCACCACCCTCACCTCCATGTCGGCGAAGTGCATCTCGGTGGCGTTGACGGCCCGGGAACTCGCCCAGGCGAGATACCAGCCGAGGAACACCTGCGACGGAAAGTGGGCGTTGTCGGTCATGCGGGAGAAGCCGGTGAACGTCGAGCAGACGTAGAGCGTGCCCTTGAGCAGCGGGCTCTCCACCATGTCGGCGGCGGCGAGGAACGGCACGGCGCCGATGAAGGCATGGCCGCTGACGCCGTTGGAGTCCTGGAACGGCTTCCACTTGCTGCCCGCCGAGCTCTCGTCGGGGCGTGAGGCGCCGGTCGCCCACTGGAGCACGTAGAGCGGCGGGGCTCCGACGACGAACATCCGCAGCGAGCGTGATCCCCACTCGCCGATGAAGTCGCCGACGGGCGCGCCTTCGAAGGCCATGCCCGTGACCGCCGCGGCGCCGGCGACGGGCAGCAGATACCTGCCCTCGCCGAAAACCTTGCAATCGGAGAAGAACGTGCCGAGGCTGGTTGGCGCGACACCGCGCTGCCAGGCGTCCTGCATGGTGACGTCGAAACCGGTGTTGGCCATGAGGGCGCCGGCGCCGAAGGCACCCGTGAGGCAGACGAGCGGTTCGCACGAATAGAAGTTGCGGTAGTCGTCGAGCACCTTGTAGCCGGCGCGGGAGACCCGCGGAAACTGGCTGTCGGCCCAGGGAAGCTCGGCGCGTGGCGGCGCGAACATCTCTCGGGCATCGACCGGCGGCAGCGTCGTGACGACGTCGGCGCCCGGCGCGAGCGGGGCGGCCAACTGCACGGTCATGTTTCCCTTGTCCGGCTTCGTCTCCCAGGCGCTGACCAGTCCGATCTCGGCGTGGCCGGCCGGCGCGGTCGCGAGCGACTGGGTCTGCAGGGCCGCATCGATCCAGGCACCACCAGGCGAGGGCACGACCCGCACGATCACCCGCTGCCGCTGGGGCGTCGCTCCGGTGAGCGGTCCGCCGGGCGGCTCCACCCAGGCCGATTCGATCACGCCGGGGCGGCCCGCCGGCGTCGCGAAGTCGGGGGGCTCGGCCCGCACGATCGGCCATTCTGCGGCGACGGTGGCGAGCGTCTGCCGCCAGAGCGCCTGCCCGTCGGCCACCGGCAGGAACATGCCGCCATTATCGTCGGCATCAGTGGCTTCGATCAGCGCGGCATGCGTGGCTTCGGGCTGGTCTGCAGGGCGCGCAACGCCACAAAGAACGAGCCATGCGGCTGACAGGCAAGTGCAGCGCCGCACGCACGTTCTCCATTTCGCCGCCGCGGTGTGGGTGCGGAGTCTCGGAGTCATGAGCGGGGGGAGACTGTCCCAGCCCCCCCCGCCCCGCCGCAAGCCGGGTTTCGCCCGGCTGAAACGCGGCGTGGGGTGGGCGATGGGGCATGGACAGGTCCGACGGAAGGGGCGACCCGCGTAGAAATAGAAGGGCCTACGGCGCAAGCGGGTAGCGATTGCGAACCAATACGCCGTGAGGGGCTGCCCGTGCCCCGGCCCCGGCGTTTGGCGGCAAGCGCAGGCAGGATGCCGAAGCGCAGCCGCCATCGAGCGAGCGAAGGCAGGATGCCGTAGCGAGCGTCCGGCGACGGGGCACGGGCAGCCCCGAACTTTCACCACAGGAGGGCGACCTGCGAAGAAATAGACGAGCCTGCGGTGTTCAGACCGTGGGCCACATGCGGAGCATGTGGACTACGGCACACGCGTGTGGACTACGGACCCGCGGGCGTGTCGATGAACACTTCCACTTGCTGTCCGACGTAGAGCGGAGGCAGCCCGGCTGGGTCGAACTCGTAGATCACCTGCAGCACCCGGGTGTCCACCCGCTCGGTGTTGTCGCCGGTGAGCGACTTCTTCGGCACGACGAACGGCTCCACACGGACGAACTCGAGGGGGTACCGCTGCTGGAGATTGCCGCGCGGCACGGCGACCGCCGGCAGTCCCTCGCTGAACCGCGGGATGTCGTATTCGTCGATGTCCACCCGCACATGGAGCCGGTCGATGTTGCCGAGGATCACGAGCGGCTGATTCGGCGGCGTGCCCACGAATTCACCCGGCCGCACGTTGACCTGCAGCACGCGGCCGGCCACCAGCGACCGCACGATGAGCCGGTCGAGATCGATCTCGATTCGGTCGACCTCCGCCTGCGCCCGATCGACCGCGGCGGCCGCCACGTCGCGGTCATACTGCCACGATCCGGCCTCGAGGAGCTGCAGATCGGCCTGCGTCCGCTCGAGCGCGGCCTGGGCGGCTGCCAGCGCTTCGCGGCGGGCGATGAGTTCCTGCTCCGTGGTCACCTTGCGGGCGAAGGTCTCCTCGGCCCGCTTGAGGGCATCGGTCTCGCGGATCACTGCCGCCTTCGCCTCGTTCACCTGGGCGACCTGCACCGGAATTTTTTCCTTGCGGGGCTCGGCCTCCAGGCGGATCAGTTCGCTCTTCGATCCGGAGACCGCCGCCTTCTGCACCGCGAGCAACGCCTTGAGATCACGGTCGTCGAGCCGAAAGAGCGGCCGGCCGGGCTGCACGTCGTCTCCCACCTTCACGAACACCTCGACGACGACGCCCGGCGTGGCCGAGCCGACGGCGATGTTCTCCGTGCGGGCCTCGACGATCCCGGCCGCCGCCACCGTGTCGGCGAAGGGACTGTGGGCGGGAGCGATGGGAGGGGCCGGGTTGCCGACGACCGGCCGGGTCGTCCAGACGTACCAGCCGGCGAACCCGAGGAGGCCGAGGGCGATGACGGGCAGGATCAGTTGCGTGACCAGATCGGCGACGGTGCGGCGCCGCGCGAGCCGCCGCGGCGGGCGGGGCATGACGTCGACGGCGAGCGGGCGGTCATCTGGCAGCGCGGTGGACATGGTCACAGGCTACCCGATGCCGCGGGATCCGAGGACTTCCCCGTCTGTCGGGGGCCGGCGGCGATGGAGTCGATCCGGCCGTCCTCCATCGACGCGATCCGGTCGGCGAACGAATAGACACGGGAATCGTGCGTCACGACGATCACGGCCCGGTCGGGCTGCACGGCGATCCGCTGGATCAGCTCCATCGTGATCCGGCCATTTTCCGCGTCGAGGGCGCTGGTCGGCTCGTCGCAGACGAGCAGCCGCGGCTCGTGGACGAGCGCCCGGGCGATCGCCACCCGCTGCTGTTGGCCGCCCGAGAGCTCGCTCGGCAGGCTGGCGAGCTTGTCGCCGAGCCCGAGCGTGTCGAGCACCGCGGCAGCCGCCTCGACGGCCGGCCCGCGCCGCCAGCCGGCGATGAGCAGGGGTACGGCCGCGTTTTCGGCGGCGGTCAGCGCCGGCAGAAGGTTGTAGGCCTGAAACACGAAGCCGACGTTGTCGCGGCGAAACCGCACCTTGCGACCGTTCGACATCGCGACGAGGTCGAAGCCGAGCACCGCCACCTCACCGCCGGTCGGCTCGAGCGTGCCCGCGATGATCGACACGAGCGTCGTCTTTCCGCAGCCCGACGGCCCCACGAGCATGAGCAGTTCGCCGTAGGGCACGTCGAGGTCGACGCCCCGCAGGGCCCGCGTGACGGAGTCGCCCGAGCCGAACTCCTTCGTCACGCCGCGCACCCGCACGGCCAGTTCGCGGCCGCTTGGAAGGGCGGCGGCCTGCGGCGCGGCGGTGCGGGCGGGATCGAAGGGCGTCATGAGCGGAACACGATGGCCGGGTCGACGACGAGCACCTTGCGGATCGAGAGCAGGCTCGCCAGCAGCACGATCAAAAACACCGCCGCCGCCGTGATCGCGAGCACCTGCCAGGGCATGAAGAACGAGAGCCGCGTGCCTCCGCGAACGGCCTGGCCGAACAGGGCCGCGAGTCCGACGCCGACGCCGTAGCCGACCACTCCCACCTGCACCGCCTGCGCCAGCACCATCCACAGGATCGTCCAGTTGCTCGTGCCCATCGCCTTGAGCGCGCCGAACTGGCGGATGTTCTCCACGGTGAAGAGGTAGAAGGTCTGGCCGGCGATCGCGGTGCCGACGATGAAGCCGAGAAACACGGTGATCCCGAAGTTGACCGGAATGCCTGTCTTCTCCAGGTAGTAGCGGATCGTCTTCCAGACGAACTGGCTGCGGGTCAGCGCCTGGAGGCCGGTCCGCTCCTCGATCCGACGGCAGACCTCCTCCGGGTCGGCGCCAGGCACCGGGTCGGCGAGCACGAACGAGAGCACCTTCCGCTCCGGCGGGGCGAAGAGCACGGCCTGGCTGTACCGCGTGTAGCAGATCGGGAAGCTCTGGAACGTGCGTCGCGCCTTCGTGAGGCCCACGAGCACGGCCCGACGGTCGTTCATCTCGAACGTGCGTCCGAGCCGGTAAGGCTCGCCCGGCCAGGTCCGCTTGTAGCCGGCATCATCCATGATCACCGCATCGGGCTTTCGCAGGTCGGCGATCGAGCCCATGAAGACACCCGCAGGTGCCCCCACGAGCGTGGCGTCGTCGAGGCCGAGCAGGATCATCTGCTGATAGTTGCCCTCCTGAATCCGGGCCCTGCCCAGTCCCTTGTAGAACCGTACGGCCCACTCGACCCCGGGCACGCTCTTGACCCGGAAGAGTTCGGTATCGGAAAGCGGCTTGATGTCGTCGACATATTGGACGTTTCGGTCCATCACCCAGATGTCGGGCCCCTCGGTGTCGCGGATCTGGCTGATCGTGAGCGACATCAGGCCGCAGAAGATGCTCGACTGCTGCGCGATCAAAAGCGCAGCAAAGACGACGCCGAATACGATGCCGAGATACTTGACCCGGTTCCCGATCAGCATCTTCCAGGCGATCCACATCATGGTGGCCGATTGTACCGCCCCGCGGCGTGGCGTCTGGTATTCTCGGCTCCCTCCACCCCTCCCCAGGATGACACCGTGCCAGGGCCGGCCGACACCGCCACGCGTCCCGTCGCAGATCCCACGATCGCGGAGGTGCTTGCGAAGTGGTGGGGCTTCGACGCCCTGCGGCCGCTTCAGTCCGACGCCATCCGGGCCGCGATCGACGGCCGCGACTCCCTCGTCGTGATGCCGACGGGGGGGGGCAAGAGCCTCTGCTACCAGCTGCCGCCCTTGGTGAGCGAGACGACCGACGTGGTGATCTCACCGCTCGTCGCCCTGATGAAGGACCAGGTCGATTCGCTCGACGCGATCGGCTACCCAGCCGCGGCACTGCACGGCGCTCTCTCCCAAGACGAGCGATCACGCATCCGCGACCAGCTGGCGGCCGGTGAACTGCGGCTGCTCTTCGTCGCCCCGGAGCGGCTCGTGAACACGGGCCTCCTCGACCAGCTCGCCCAGCTGGGCGTGAAGCGGTTCGCGATCGACGAGGCCCACTGCATCAGCCAGTGGGGGCACGACTTCCGTCCCGAGTATCGGCAGCTCGCGATGCTCCGCGACCGGTTTCCGACGGCGAGCATCCATGCCTTCACGGCCACGGCCACGCCGCGGGTGCGGGACGACATCGCCCGGCAGTTGAGCCTCCGCGATCCGGCCGTGCTCGTGGGTACGTTCGACAGGCCCAACCTCGTGTATCGCGTCGTGCCCCGCACCGACCGGATCGCCCAGACGCTGCAGATCCTCGGCCGCCACAAGGGGGAGGCCTCGATCGTCTACTGCATCTCGCGGAAGGAAACCGAGAGCCTCGCCGCCCGGCTCGCCGCCGAAGGCCTGCTGGCCCGCCCCTACCACGCCGGCCTCGACGCCAAGGAGCGGCACAAGACGCAGGAGGCCTTCGCCCGCGAGACGATCGACGTGGTCGTGGCCACCGTCGCCTTCGGCATGGGCATCGACCGCTCCGACGTCCGGCTCGTGCTCCATACCTCGCTCCCCAAGAGCCTGGAGGCCTATCAGCAGGAGACGGGGCGGGCCGGCCGCGACGGCCTGGCCGCCGAGTGCGTGCTGCTCTACTCCTCGGCCGACATGTTCAGCTGGGAATCGCTCGTGCGGAAGAGCGCCGCCGAATCGGATCTCGACCCCGACGAGCAGGAACAGCTGATCGGCAGTCAGGTGGCCCATCTCCACGCGATGCGGCGGTACGCCCAGGCGGCGCGGTGCCGCCACGCGGCGCTCTCCGAGTATTTCGGGCAGAGCTACGAGGCCGAATCGTGCGGGGCCTGCGACGTCTGCCTCGGGGAAACGGAGAGCCTGCCCGAGGCGACGGTGATCGCGCAGAAGATCATCTCCTGCGTGGCCCGCGTGCAGGAGCGGTTCGGCGTGCGGCACGTCAGCGAGGTGCTGCGAGGCGCGAAGACGGAGGGCATCACGCGCTTTGGCCACGATCGGCTCTCGACGTTCGGCCTGCTCGCGCAGTTCGACCAGCGGGCGGTCGAGAACCTCGTCCACCAGCTGCTCGACCAGGAGCTGCTGGCCCGTACCGGGGGCGACCGCCCCGTGGTGACGCTCAACGAGCGGTCGTGGGAGGTGATGCGGGGCCAGCGTTCCGTGGTGCTGCTCGAGCCGCGGGGCAGCAAGGCGAAGACGACGAAGGCCGATGCCGACGACTGGCAAGGCGTGGATCGCGAGCTCTTCGAGCGGCTGCGATCGTGGCGACGGCGGGTGGCCGAGTCCCGCGGCAAGCCCGCCTGGACGATCTTCGACGACAAGGCCCTGCGATCGATCGCCCGCGAGAAGCCGACGTCGCCTGCCGCGCTGCTCCGCTGCCGCGGCATCGGCGAGAAGCGGCTCGCAGACTTCGGCCCCGCGATCCTCGACCTCGTCGCCGGCCGCACACCGGCGGCCGAGTAGGTGCGGACCGGCAGTCCCCTCCAGTAGGTGCAGACTGGCAGTCTGCACAGAGCCGGTGGCCCGCTGTGATGGGGGCTCGGTCCTGTCCGTGAATTGGAAATCGTGTCGCGATCCGATTCGCTCGCATGGATGAACGCCACCTCGCGATCAAGAACACGCAGGCGTGGCACGACACAAACGTCGGCCTTCGTGTCGCTCTAGTAGGCCCGTGAAGACGGGGCGTAGACTCGTGACGCTCACGGAGAGTCCGTCATGCCAGGATGCCGTTCGGTGGTGCGCGGGCTGCGGGCCGACATGCCGGCGGTCCGCCATGGCCGCATCGCGCTCGCCACCTGGATCGCTGCCCTGGCCATCGGCCCAACGCCTGCCGCGGAGCTGGCCGGTGACCTGGGTGCGGCCGATCGGCTCGTCGTGCGAGGCCTGGAGGCGATTCCCGCGGAGAGCCTGCGGGCAGGATTGCTCGGTGATGCCGATGTCTACTGGCTCGGGCTGCCGACGGCCGATCGCGACGCTTACCTCGCCGCCCTCCAGCGCCGCGCCACGGTCGCACTCGAGGCAGCCGGATTTTTCGAGCCGCGGGTGAGCGTGACCGTCGAGCCCCGCGAGGACGGCACCAACG